>JBBRFD010000062.1:0-22951 GCA_038224985.1 Reyranellales bacterium | reverse complement strand
CGCCGTGAACGTCGCACCACCCGTCTTCGCCAGCACCTTCGTGATCGCCGCCGTCAGCGACGTCTTGCCGTGATCGACGTGACCGATCGTGCCGATGTTGCAATGCGGCTTGTTCCGCTCGAATTTCGCTTTCGTCATGGTGCCGCGACCCTCGTGATGCTTTCAGCTTCTAAACGTACCGACCTAGGCAAATCCTGGAGCGGGTGAAGGGAATCGAACCCTCGTCGTAAGCTTGGAAGGCTTCTGCTCTACCATTGAGCTACACCCGCAAACGCTCAAAACAGAGCCAATCCCGCGCTACGATCCGTTGGTGGAGGGGGAAGGATTCGAACCTTCGTAGACGCGAAGTCGGCAGATTTACAGTCTGCTGCCATTGACCGCTCGGCCACCCCTCCAAACCTGCGGCGCGCAGCGCGAGATTTAGCCTGTTCCACCCGCCAAAACGGGCGCGCGTTGCTCGCAAATCCAATGGGTTACGTCAAGGGGCAAATCCCACTACAAGATCGGCCCATGCCTTCTCATCCCCCTCGTCCCCCCCGCCAAGCGCGCGGCGGACACCAATCCATCTGGCTTTATGGCCGCCATCCGGTGCTGGCGGCGCTCGCCAATCCCGATCGCAAGATCGAGCGCATCCTGGCGACCAAGGACGTGGCCGAACGCCACGCCCGCGAATTCGCCGGCAAAGCCCATGTGATGTCGCGCGAGGATCTGGCGCAACGCCTGCCCGCTGGCGCCGTCCATCAGGGCATCGCAGCCCTCGTGGCGCCGCTCGAGGAGCCCGGCATCGAGGATCTCCTGGCCCTCTGCGGCGAACGTTCTCTGGTTCTGGCGCTTGATCAGGTCACCGACCCGCATAACGTCGGCGCCATCCTGCGCACCGTGGCCGCCTTCGGCGCCTCCGGCATCGTAACGACCGAGCGCAATGCGCCGGCCGACACGGGCGTTCTGGCCAAGGCGGCCTCCGGCGCGCTGGAAATCGTGCCGCTGGTCCGCGCCGTCAACCTCGCGCGCGCGCTCGACCAGCTGAAGGAAGCCGGTTTCTGGATCTATGGCCTGGCCGAAGCCGGCGACGTGCCGCTCGGCACCGTCGACATGAAAGGCCGCGTCTGCATCGTGCTGGGCGCCGAGGGTGAAGGCATGCGCCGGCTGACCAGCGAGAAGTGCGACCGGCTGGTCACCATTCCGACCAATGCCGCGCTGGCCTCGCTCAATGTCTCGAACGCCGCCGCCGTGGCGCTTTATGAATGGGCGCGGCATAATTAGAAGTACGTCGCGACGGGCCGGGTTAGCACAGTGGTAGTGCACCTGATTTGTAATCAGGGGGTCGGGGGTTCAAATCCCTCACCCGGCACCATTTTCAAGGCAACGTTTCTCCTCCGCGCCTAGCGACGCGCTCCTCTGCACGCCGATTCCCGACTGTCAAGTTTTCCGGGAGAGGGGCCTGCGGGAAAGCGGGAACAATCGCCCAAAGCCCTTGTGCCATCGGCATCGAAGGCTTCCCACGTAGGTGGGAAGTCTGGTGTCCGAAAACGTGCTAATCTCCCGGACCATGAATTTTCGCCCGCGGCGGCCGTGGCGGGTGGCCTATCTCGTCACCCATCCCATCCAGTATCAGGCGCCGCTGCTGCGCCATCTCGGCGCCGATCCCGATATCGATCTGACGGCGTTTTTCGAGAGCGACTTCTCGGTTAACGGCTATCACGACGTCGAATTCAACCGCGAGATCGCCTGGGATGTGCCGCTGCTCGACGGCTACAGGCACGCCTTCCTGCCGAAGTGCTCTTTTCCCAAAGTACCACGCGAGGGCTTCGACTTCTGGAGTCCGATGAGCCGTGGCCTGCGCGGCTTGCTGCGCGAGGGCCGCTTCGATGCGCTGTGGGTCCATGGCTACAGCCGCGCGCATCACCTGCTCGCCATGGCCGCCGCACGATCGCTCGGCATCAAGGTGCTGCTGCGCGACGAGATGGCCGATATCGGCCGCGAACGCTCGGCCGCCAAGACTTTCGTCCGGCGTCGGTTGTTCGGCGGCTTGGACAGGCTGGTCGATGGCTATCTCACCATCGGCTCGCGCAACGACGAGAGCTGGCGGGCGCTCGGTGTCGACCGCCGGAGGCAGTTCCGCATGGCCTATGCCGTCGACAACACATGGTTCCAGGCGCGCTTCGCCGAAGCCGCCGGCAAGCGCGAGGAGTTGCGCCGCTCGCTCGGCCTCGAGCCTGGCCGGCCGATCGTGCTCTACGCCGCCAAGCTGATTGGGCGAAAGGCGCCGCTCGATCTGGTCAGGGCCTTCGCCAATCTCGACCAGGCGAGCAAGCCCTACCTGCTGATGGCGGGTGACGGCGATCTGCGGCCGGAGCTCGAGAAACTGATCGCGGAGCGCAAGCTCGACTCGGTCAAGCTGCTGGGCTTCCAGAGCCAGAAGGACCTCGCGGCGCTGTACGAACTCTGCGATCTCTTCGTGCTGCCGTCGCAGCAGGAGGCCTGGGGACTGGTGGTCAACGAGGTGATGAATGCGGGGCGCGCGGTGATTGCCAGCGACCGTGTCTGCGCCGCCACCGATCTCGTGCATGAAGGCGTCAATGGCTACGTCTATCCCTTCGGCGATATCGATGCGCTGACGCGCCGGCTGCGCGATAGCCTCGATGCGCCAAAGAAGCTGGCCACCCTCGGACGCGAGAGCCGGCGCATCATCGATACCTGGGACTTCGAGCAGAACGCCTCGGGCCTGAAGGCCGCACTGGCCGCGACTGTCGGCCTCGACCGATGACGCTGCCCCGCATCCTGATCGCCCATCCCGGCGCCACCTCGCTCCTCTATCCGCTGGTCGGCATCGTCGGCGGCCTCGATGTCGATCTAGCCTTTCATACCTCGGTCTTCTTCGTGCCGGGCGGACCGCTCGACAGGATGCTGTCGATCCTGCCGGCGCGCCTCCGCGACCGCGTCCGCCGGCAAATGAGCCGGCGGTCGCATCCCGATGTGAACCCGGCGCTGGTCCATCAGCATCCCTTGGGCGAGATCCTGCACCTCGCGGCGCAGGGCTTCGGCTCGCCGGAGAAGACACGCCGCGCGCTCTATGCCCGCAACGAGCGTTTCGACAGCGCCATCGCCGCGCTGATCGCGAAATCGCCGCCCGACATCTATATCGGCTTCGACGGCTCGGCCGAGCACAGCCTCGAAGCCTGCCGGAGCGCGCGCGTGCCCAGCGTTCTCTTCCAGGCGATCGGCCATATCGACTACGGCTACAGGATTCTCGCGCAAGAGAAGAAACTCCATGCGGCCTTCGCCGCCGTCGACATCGATCTCGATTCGCGGGAATGGCACCGGCGCAACGCCGCCGAGGCGCTGCTGGCCGACCATGTCGTCGTGCCGTCCGACTATGTGCGCGACACGCTGATCGCCGAGGCACGCGACGAACGCGGCATCCATCTCATCCCCTATCCCATCGACACCAAACGCTTCCATCCATCAGCGGCGCCGCGCACGGATCGCGGGTTGCGGCTGCTGTTCGCCGGCCAGATCGGCATGCGCAAGGGCGTGATCTATGCCCTGCAGGCGCTGCAGCGCCTCGGCCGTGACGACATCAAGCTGACGCTGGTCGGCGCTCTGCCCGACGGCACGTCGTGGCTGGAGCCCTATCGCGGCCTCTACGAGCACATTGCGAGCGTGCCCTATGCCGAGATGCCGGCGCTGTTCCAGGCGGCCGACGCTTTCGTCTTCCCGTCGCTGCATGAAGGCTCGGCCATGGCGATCAACGAGGCGCTGGCCAGCGGCCTGCCGGCGATCGTCACGCCCAACTCCGGCAGCATCGTGCGCGACGGCGTCGATGGTTTCCTCGTGCCGCTGCGCGACGTCGATGCGATTGCCAGCCGCATCGCTCACCTGGCCGACGATCCGGCACTGCGCTTGAAGATGGCGCAATCCGCCCGCGCCCGTGCCGAGGCGCATGACTTCGCCGCCTATCGTTCAGCCTTCGCGACGTTGATCGACCGGATCTTGTCCGGTCACTTCGGATCGGTGTAGCGCCCGCCATAGCGTCCGTAGCGGCTCGGCCCATCCGTGCCGCGCGCGCCCAGCTTCGGCATCGCCGAGCGCACGGGCGTGTAGCGTCCGCCATAGGCATAGCCGGTCGCCGGCGCTTGCGTGCCCGGCACACCGACCGGCGCGACGGCATATCCGCTGGCGAGCTGCTTCGCCCGATCGATATGGGGGATGGCGAAGCCGAACCCCAGGAACAGGTAGTAGAAGAAGTTCAGCGGATCGACGTCGAGCGCCCAGCCCTTGACCGATGTCGCCGCCGTGAAGGCCACCATGGCCGTCACGACAGCCGCGGTGTCCCTGAGCCGGGGATCCTTGCAACTGAACTGACCCTGCAAGAGGTGCATGCCGGTTATCAGGAAGCAGAAGAGCAGCGCGAAGAAGCCGAAGATTCCGAGTTCGGCCAAGGTCTTGGCCATGAAGTTCTCGATGTAGAAGCCCTGCTCGGCGTTGAGCTGGTCCTTCGAGTCGAAGGCGTGTCGCGCCGGACCGGTATTCGTTCCGGTGCCGGCGCCGAACAACCCACCCTTGGCGACACCGTCGGCAAAGCCGCCGACAACAAGATCGCGGCCATAGTCGACGCCGAGCTGGCCCGTCGTGCCATAGGCCTTGTCGGCATCGATACCCATGACGTTGAAGACGACGACGGCCGCGCCGGCCATGCCCAGCACGACCTGCATGCCGCCCTTGAGGCGGAAGCGGAAGAAGAAGATCAGCAGCACACAGGCCGGCATCAGCAGCAGGTTGCCGCGCGCCCCGGAGGTACAGCCGGCGACGAAGGCCAGCGCCACGCTGAGCGAACCGAAGCCCTTCCAGCCCTTGTCCGTCTCCAGCCCCAGGAACATGAACAGCGGGAACAGCATGAAGGTGCAGAACACGCCGTATTGCGAATTGAACTGGAAGGTGCCGGGCAGCCGACAGAGCGGCGCACCGAAATCGAAGCAGGAGAACTTGCCTGTGGCGATCGAGGCGTAGTCGCCCATCATGAAGGTCATGGTTTCTTCGAAACCAATGGTGAGTGCGCCGACATACTGGATGACACCGGCCACCCACGGCACCCAGGCGACCACGATCATGCCGCGCAGCAGGCCGAGCAGCTGTCTTTCGGTGTTCAGCAGGACGGCGCCGACGAACATCAGCGGCACATAGCCGATCCACACCTTGATACCGATCAGTGCCACCAGGACGTTGGGGATGCGTGGATTGGCACCGCAGGCGACGACGATGAACGCCATGACCGCGAACGAAACCGTGACATGCCAGGGCACGCGGTGGAACGGCAGGCCCTTGGAGAAAAGGAAGAGCGAGAAATAGAGCGGCGCCACGATCAGGACGTCGCGCGACAGCAGGGCGATCGTTCCCATGCCGAAGTTGGACATCACGACAATCACTATTCCCATGAACGGCGTGTAGTAGATCAGGCCGTAGGCGCCGGAGCGCCAACTCAGCATGATATTGGCCCAGGTGAAGATCGATACCAGACCGATGCCGAGGACGAGGAAGGTGGTGCTGTCCATCGGGCTTACGCCGCCGCCGTGACGGGGGTCGTGACGGAGTTCGTGACAGGGCTGGCACCGAATGCCGAGCGTACCTGCAGCGCCCAGGCGCGCCAGCCGCGGCCTTCGGCGCCGCCCGGCGCTTCGTCGCCCAGCCAGTCGCGCACCGGCACCTGGAAGCCGCGCTTGGGCAGGCCTTCAAGCAGCGCACGAACCTCGGGACGCAGCACGCCACGCACCTCCGGTTTCGTCACCGGGGTGTCGTTCACGATGAAGGGCGCCATTGCCCGGAAGAATTCTGTGTCCACGAACGGCACGCGAATTTCGATGGAATGAGCCATGCCCGCCCAGTCGCTGTCGCGCAGCAACTGGTTGCGCATGTAGAAGGATAGCTCAAGAGCCGAGACCCGGCCATTGCCCGAACGGATTCCCTCGACAGCCGCCGACAAAGTCGCGTCGGTATCGAGATCGCGCAGACCCTGGCGCAAATAGTCGGAGTCCATGCGGCCGGGCAACTCCCAGGGCATGAACAGCCCGCGCCGCAACATATAGGCGCCCGACCAGTTGCTGCCCAATTCGAGCATTCCGGCGTATTTGGGCGAGGTCAGGTGTTTTATGAAGGGACCGCTGACGATCCTGAAGGCGCGCCCCAACGAGCGCGCCATCGGCACCTTGCCGATCAGCCCAACCATGCGCGGTATCTGCCGAAAGCTGGGATAGCCGGCGAAGACTTCGTCGCCACCGAGGCCGGACAGGGCCGCCTTGAGGCCGGCTGACTTGGCGGCGCGGCTGACGAAATAAGTATTGGTGCCGTCGATGGTCGGCTGGTCCATCGCCGCCAGCAGGCGTTCACGCTCGCTGGCGAACTCGGCGCGCTCGATCCAGACCGTGCTGTGTTTGGTGCCGTTGATCGCGGCGATCTTCGCCGACAATTCCGTCTCGTCGTCGAGCGAGCCGACGTATTCCTTGAAGCCCAGCGTCACGCTGTGCGTCGGAAAGCCGCCCGGCGAGAGGGCGTATTGCGAAATCAGCGAGGAATCGAGGCCGCTCGACTGGAAGAGACCGACCGGCACATCGGCGATCATGTGATGACGCACCGAGTCCTCGATCGCCGCGCGAATGGCGTCGAGGCGCGCGGGACCGGTTGGCGCGGGGCCCGCCTGCTCGGCTTCGGCCAGAACCTTGCCGATCGAGTAGTAGCGCTCGATCTTCGCCGACCCACCGGGCTTCAGCGTCAGCGAGTGGCCGGCCGGCAGCGAGCGGATGGCGCGATAGAGCGTGAAGGGCTCGGGCACAGAGCCCCAGAGCAGGAAACCAACTTCACCCGCCGGCTCCGGCGTCGTGTCGATGGCGCCACCGGCCAGGAGACCCTTCACCTGGGCGGCGAAGCGGAAAGCAGTCCCGTCGTCGGCGTAATAGAATGGCTTGATGCCGAAGGCGTCGCGCGCAGCAAACAGCGTCTTGTTCTCGGCATCCCAGATGGCGAAGGCGAACATGCCGCGCAGCCGGGGCAACATCGCGGCACCTTCCTGCGCGTAGAGGCGCAGGATGACCTCGCCATCGGAACTGGTGTCGAAGCGCGTGCCGCGCTGGATCATCCCGGCACGCAGCGCCTGATAGTTATAAATCTCGCCCATGAAGGTGAGCGTGAAACGCCCGCCGTCGATCTTCATCGGTTGGTCGCCACCGGGACCGATGTCGATGAAGGCCAGCCGGCGATGGCCGAACATCGCTTGCGGCGTGCCGTCGCTCAGCCAGAAGCCGTCGCCTTCCGGCCCGCGCGCCTGCATGTAGGTGGTCATGCGCTCGACTTCGCCGCGCAGGGCGGCGCTGAGCAGCGCCTTATGAGCGACGAGACCGGCTATGCCGCACACGGACGGTAGACCTCGCCAAAAGAGAAAAACTGTAGATTATTGAACACCTTATGATAAAAGTTTGATTGTTTCAACGAGGCCTCGGCGCGATGAAAATCCTGCATCTGATCGCCACCCTGGCCCCTGAATCCGGCGGCCCCGCCCAAGCCTGCCTGGAAATGGCGGCCGCCGTTGCCGCGCGCGGCCATCAGGTCTCGATCTACACCACCGATTTCGGCGCCGCTCCCCGGCCGCTGCCGCCGGGCGCCAACGTCGACATCAAGACCTTCCCCGTGCAGTCGCCGCGCTTCTGGAAACCCTCGACGGCGCTCGCCCGCGCTCTGGGCCGGGACATCTCGGCCTTCGACGTCCTGCATCTCCACTCGCTCTACCTTTTCCACGACTGGGTCGGCGGCGATCTCGCGCGCAAGCACGGCGTGCCCTATATCGTCCGACCGCATGGCTTGCTCGATCCCTATATTTGGCGACGCTCGCGCCTGCGCAAGAAAGTGATGGAACTCGCCTTCCAGGATCGCGTGCTGCGCAACGCATCGGCGGTCCACTACACCAGCGACGTCGAGCGCGATATCAGCGCGCCGCATGCAGGCCCAGCACCCGCCAAGGTCGTGCCGCTGGGCGTGAAGCTCGACGAGGTCGAGACCCTGCCCTCGCCCGAGCATTTCCATCGCCTGTTCCCCGAGACCGCCGGCAAACGGATCGTGCTCTTCCTCAGCCGCCTGCATGAAAAGAAGGGCCTCGATCTTCTGGTGCCGGCTTTTGCCGAGGCGAAGAAGACGGTGCCTGACCTGCATCTGGTCCTGGCCGGCCCGGACGACGGCGTTGCCGGCAAGATGGCCGCACTTGCCCAACAACTCGGCGTCGAAAAGAGCGTCACTTTCACCGGCATGCTGGTGGGCCAGGACAAGCTTTCCGCTTTCGCCGCGGCGTCGATGTTCGCCCTGCCGTCCTACAGCGAGAATTTCGGTATCGCCGTGGTCGAGGCGATGGCCGCTCGCCTGCCCTCGATCGTTTCCGACCAGGTCAACATCTACCGAGAGATTTCCGGACGCGGCGCGATCATCGTGCCTTGCGAGGTGCCGGCGGTGACGCGCGCCATTCTCGATCTTGCAACCGATCCGGTGCGCGCCAAGGCTATAGGCGAGGACGCCCGTGCCACGGCGAAAGCGCTCTACGACTGGAAGAGTGTCGCTGCATCACTCGAGACGATGTACGCCGGGGTTGCGCGATGAAGGGCACCGTTCTGGTCGCCGGTGGCGCCGGCTACATCGGCAGCCATGTCAGCAAGGCGCTGGCCGAAGCGGGTTTCCTGCCGGTCTGCTACGACACGCTTGAGAAGGGCCACGAGTGGGCCGTGAAGTGGGGCCCGCTGGAACGCGGCGATATCGGCGATGGCGCGCGCCTCGACGAAGTCTTTGCCCGCCACAAGCCTCGAACGGTCATCCATCTCGCCGGTTACATCGAGGTCGGTGAATCGGTGCGCGAGCCCGAACGCTACCTGCACAACAACGCCACCAAGACCGACACGCTGATCGCCGCGACGCTGAAACACAATGTCGAGACTTTCATCTTCTCCAGCACCTGCGCCGTCTACGGCCTGCCGCAGACCGACCTGCTGGCCGAGACGCACCCTATCGCGCCGATCAGCCCCTATGCCGAATCGAAGGCCCGCGTAGAACGCGCGCTGACCGCCGCGGCGACACATGGCCTTCGTGCCGTTTCGCTGCGTTATTTCAATGCCGCCGGCGCCGATGCCGGCGGCGAGATCGGCGAAGCGCACAATCCCGAATCGCATCTGCTGCCGCTGGCCGCCGATTCAGTGCTGGGCTTCGCACCGCCGATGACGCTGCTCGGCACCGACTATCCAACGCCCGACGGCTCCTGCGTGCGCGACTTCGTGCATGTGACCGATCTCGGCGACGCCCATCTGCGCGCCATCGACTGGCTCGACCGCAATCCCGGCGGCCGCCACGAAGCGTTCAATCTTGGCTCCGGCTCGGGCTATAGCGTGAAGCAGGCGCTGGCCGAGACCGGCCGCATCGCCGGCAAGCCGGTGCCGCACAGCATCGGTGCGCGCCGGCCGGGCGATTCACCGAAGCTGGTCGGCGACATCGCCAAGTCCAGGCGCGAACTGGGCTGGCAGCCGACGCGCGACCTCAGCCTTCAGATCGAGGATACGCTGCGCTGGCGCCGCAAGATGCCGCGTTAGCGTTCGATATAGGTATCGCCCAGCACCAGCACGTCCATCTTGGTGCGCAGGAAGCAGTCTATGGCTTCTTCGGCCTTGCACACTACCGGCTCGTTCTCGTTGAAGCTGGTGTTGAGCACGATCGGCACGCCGGTGAGATCGTTGAAGGCCGTGATCAGGCGGGCATAGCGCGGATTGGCCGACCAGGTGACGGTCTGCAGGCGGCCGGTGCCGTCGACATGGGTGACGGCCGGAATCTCCTTGCGCTTGTCTTCCTTGATCTTGAAGACCTGCATCATGAAGGGCACGTCGTCGTCGGTCTCGAACCAGTCCTTCACCGCTTCGCGCAGGATCGAAGGCGCGAAGGGACGGAAAGACTCGCGGCGCTTGATCTTGAGATTGAGGATGTCCTTCATGTCGGCGCGGCGCGGATCCCCGAGAATGGAGCGATTGCCCAGCGCACGCGGGCCCCATTCGAGACGGCCCTGGAACCAGCCGATGACCTTGCCTTCGGAGATCGCCTGCGCCGTACGCCTGCACAGGGCCGCTTCGTCGCCCATGCGCTCGATCTTGCAATTGGCGGCATCGAAATCCTTGCGCCGCGCCTCGATCGCCGTGGCGATCTGTTCGGGCGTCGCCGACGGTCCCCAATAGGAGTGGTCCATGACGAAGTGGCGCTTCTCGCCGTCCACCTTCTGCGAGATGGCGAAGGCCGCGCCAATCGAGCCGCCAGCATCGCCGCCGGCCGATTGCACATAGACATGCTTGAAGGGCGTGCGGTCGAAGATCTTGCCGTTGGCGACGGAGTTGTAGGCGCAGCCGCCGGAGATCGCGACATTGTCGGTGCCGTAGCGCGGATGGAGCGCGTTCAGCAGATGGAAGAAGGCGGTTTCATAGGTCACCTGGGCCGAGCGCGCGATGTCGTGCTCGCGCTGCGTCAGCGGCGCATCGGGTGAGCGCGCCGGGCCGAGCAGGCGCGAGATCTCGTCGGTCCACAACCGGCCACCCGAGGGGATGCCGTCCTTGACCGTGTAATTGGCGCCTTCGCCGGTGGCATGGGTGAAGTAGCGCAGGTCGAGTTCGAAGCTGCCGTCGTCCTTCAGGCGGACGATCTGCTTCATCTCCTCGACGAAGCGCGGCTGGCCATAAGGCGCGAGACCCATGACCTTGTACTCGTCGCCGTAATGCGGGAAGCCGATGAATTGCGTCATCGCCTCGTAGAATACGCCCAGCGAATGCGGGAAGTAGACGCGGCCGTCGACCGAGACCTTGCCGCCCTCGCCCAGACCCCAGGCGGCCGAGGAGAAATCGCCGAAGCCGTCGACCGAGACGGCGACGGCCTTGTCGAAGGGCGAGACCAGGAAGGTCGAGGCGAGATGCGCCAGGTGATGCTCGACAGGATGCACGACGCCGCGGAAGGTCTGATCGGGCATGTGCTGGGCGAAGTTGGACTCGATATTGGCCCATTCGCGGCGATTGCGCAGGCGGTCGAGCACATAGCTCGGACTGACGCCGGAGCGCAGTACGTAAAAGACCTTGCGCCAGCGGTTGGCGGCATTGTCGCGGTTGACGGCGACATGGCCGACATCGGCCAGCTCGATGCCGGCTTCCTGCAGGCAATAGCGAATCGATTCGCTGGGGAAGCCGCCCCAGTGCTTGATGCGGCGGAAGCGCTCTTCCTCCACCGCCGCAATGAGCTCGCCATCCTTGACGAGGCAGGCCGCCGAGTCCGCATGGAAGGCGTTGAGACCGAGAATATACGTCATGCCAGTTGTTTCCCGCCGAAATCGCGGCGCAGGAGATACAGCGAAAGAAGAAGCTCCGCTATGACGCGTTGCCCGGTGTAGACAAGCCCGGCCACGCCATCCAGCACCAGCCCCTTGCCGAACAGGCAATGGACCAGCACCGCTGGGGGGCCCAGCACGCGGGTGCGCCGGATACGGTCGGGCCAACCCAGATCGGACCAGGCCCGCGAGTCGAGCTTGCGGGCTTCCTGAGCCTGGTAACGCTTCTGGGAAGTGAACCAGCGGCTGAAGCTCTTGCGGTCGTCGTGCAGCAGCCGGTTCTCGAGCCGCAGCACCGACCCGTCCGCCCGGAACTTCTCGGTATGGCCATCCTGAGCAATCGCCATGCGTCCGGGCCGGAATAGCACCTGCAGCGGCGGATAGAGCGAGCCCCTGAGCGGCCGGCCATCGATGCAGTAGGTAAAGGCGATCTCGTAAGCCACGGTCTCGCCCGTCGGCGCGAGGGCGGCGATCTCGTCGCGCAGTGTCGGCTCGACCATATAGTCGGCATCGAGGCGCAGGACCCAGTCGGTCAGGACGCCCGTCTCCTCGACGGCGAACCGCCATTGCTGGGCGTGGGTATCGAAGGGACGCTGGAAGACCCGGACATTGGGGAAGCGGGCGACGATGGCCAGGGTCTCGTCGGTCGAGCCGCTGTCGACCACGACGACATCGCGCGCCCACGCCAAGCGTTCGAGGTTGCGGCCGATATTGGCCGCCTCGTTGAAAGTCAGGATGATGGGGGTGATATCGGACAGCACGACACTCGTTGTCTTAAAAAGAAGTGCTATCTGATTGGTATAAATGAATCTTACGTCTCCAGCCATGAATTTCCCGCTGTCGACACAAGTTCTTGCGGGAGCTTACGGAAAGAATACCAAATATCGATCAAGACCTTGAATTTATTGACCTTTTTCCACAGTCCGCGTATATTCCGTACGATATTTGCGCTTGAATAAATATATACGCGCGGAGCGATACCCGCACGCGCGCGATCTCGGGCCCTCGGGCAGGGGCGTTTCATGAATTCCATGAGAGGGCTGAAGTCCTACACCGAAGCCAAGCTGCTCTGGGCGACGCGTCTGGCCGACGCCGCGATGCCGGTGTTCTGCGCCTTCGGCTCGCAGCTGGTTTCCGAGCCGTCCTATCGGTTCTGGGAGGAGAGCCGTTTCTTCGTCGCCGTGGCGGCGGCAATGTTCCTGACGGCCAACGTCTTCCACAATCTCGACCTCTACACCATGGCCTCGCTGGGCAACCTGCAGCGCCAGATCAGCCGCGTGATACTGGGCTGGACGGCGGTGATGGCGCTGCTGCTGCTGGCGGCCTTCGCGGCCAAGGTCTCGAGCAACTTCTCCCGCCTCTGGACGATCCTCTGGTACGCCAGCGCCCTGATCGGCTTCTTTGGCATCCGCATGGTCGTCTCGGAGATCATCCGGCGCTGGTCGGAGGCCGGCCGGCTGGTCCGAGATGTCGCGGTCTATGGCGCCGGCCCGCAAGGCCGCCGTCTCGTCGAATACCTGCAGCGGCCGGGCTCCGGCATCCGCGTCGTCGGCCTGTTCGACGACCGCGAGGCCGCCCGCGACATCGGCAGCGTCGCCGCCGTGCCCTTCCGCGGCACCCTCGACGACCTGATCCAGTACTCCCGCGACCACATGATCGACCAGATCGTGGTCGCCATGCCGTGGACCGGCGAGCGGCGCATCGCCCAGATCATGACCAGGCTCTCGCCGCTGCCCATCGACGTGCGCCTCGCCCCCGACATGGTGGGCTTCACGCTGGCCCATTGCCGCTATGGCGACGTCGCCGGCCTGCCCGTGCTCAACGTCTTCGACAAGCCGCTCTCGGCCGAGAAGCTGGTGCTGAAGCGCATCGAGGACGTGCTGATCGCCGCCGGCCTTCTCCTCGTCTTCTCGCCGATCATGTTGACCGTCGCGGCGCTCATCAAGATCGGCAGCCCCGGCCCGGTGTTCTTCCGCCAGACCCGTTTCGGCTTCAACAATCAGCCGATACAGGTGTGGAAGTTCCGCACCATGTACATCGAGGACTGCACCGACGTGATCGAGACGCAGACCCTGAAGGACGATCCGCGCGTCACCCCGATCGGCCACTGGCTGCGCCGGACATCGATGGACGAGCTGCCCCAGCTCATCAATGTCCTGCAGGGCAGCATGTCGGTGGTCGGCCCCCGTCCCCACGCCCAGGGCACGCGCGCCGGCAATGTGCTGTTCGAAGAGGCCGTGTCGGAATACGCCGCGCGCCACCGCGTCAAGCCTGGCCTGACCGGCTGGGCCCAGGTCAATGGCTGGCGCGGCGAGACCGACACGCTGGAGAAGATCCAGAAGCGCGTCGATCACGACCTCTATTACATCGAGCACTGGTCGCTGATGTTCGACGTCAAGATCGTGCTGATGACGATCCTTACCATCCTGCGCGGCCGCAACGCGTGGTGAGCGCGCCGCTGCGCATCCTCCTGCACGACTATTCGGGTCACCCCTTCCAGGTCCAGCTCGCGCGCGAGCTGGCGCGGCGCGGCCATGAAGTGCATCACCTCTTCTCCGCCGCCGTGCAGACGCCGCGCGGCGCGCTGGAAAAGCGCGACGGCGACGCCCGGGGCTTCTCGGTGGCGCCGATCGATCCCGGCGAGCCGCTGCCGAAATACAGCTACGTCAGGCGCGTCCTGCATGAATGCCGCTACGGCGGGCTGCTCAAGGCGGCCATCGTGGCCTTCAAGCCCGACGTCGTGCTCTTCAGCAACACGCCACCCGACGCCATGGCGGCGCCGGCGCGCTGGTGCCGCGCCAACAAGGTGCCCTATCTCTTCTGGCTGCAGGACATCTACGCCGAGGCCATCGCCCGCATCGTCGTGGCCAAGCTGGGGCCCCTGGCCTGGCCAGTGGCCTGGCATTACCGCCGCCTCGAGACCGGGCTGCTGCGTGGCGCCGCCGGCGTCGTGGCCATCACCGACGACTTCAAGCCCCTGCTCGCCCAATGGGGCGTCGCCCCCGATCGCATCACCACCATCGAGAACTGGGCGCCGCTCGACGAGTTGCCGCCGCGCCCGCACGACAATGAATTCGCCCGCGCGCACGACCTCGTCGGCAAGACGGTCTTCGTTTACTCCGGCACGCTCGGGCTGAAGCACAATCCCGCCCTGCTCTCGGGTCTCGCCGAAGCGCTGAAAAACCGCGACGACTGCCGCGTCGTCGTCGTATCGGAAGGCATGGGCGCCGATTTCCTCGCCCGCGAGAAGAGCCGGATGGGCCTGCACAACCTCGTGCTGCTGCCCTTCCAGCCCTTTACCCGCGTGCCCGACGTCCTGGGCAGCGCCGACGTGGTCGTCGCCATCCTCGAACCCGATGCCGGCGTCTTCTCCGTGCCGTCCAAGGTGCTGACCTATCACTGCGCTGGCCGCGCCCTTCTCGCCGCCATGCCGGCGGAGAATCTGGCGGCTCGGCTCATTGCCCGTGAAAAAACCGGCCTCTTGGTCGACCCGCGCGACCAGCCGGCTTTCCTCGATGCGGCACAGCGGCTGCTTGACGACCGCGCCGGGCGCGAGCAGATGGGCGTCCGCGCCCGGGCCTATGCCGAAAAGGCCTTCGATATCGAAGCCATCGGCAACCGGTTCGAGGCGCTGATGCAAAAACCGGCCAATCGGCTCGCAAGCCGTTGAAGAAACAGGTAAAATAGCCCCTCGTTTGCGTGAAAGGTTGATCCATGTCGAAGAATGATCTTGTGGTCGTCACCGGCGCTGGTGGCTTCATCGGCGGCCATCTGGTTCGCGTGCTGCAGCAGCGCGGCCACACCAAGATCCGTGGCGTCGACGTGAAGCCGCTGGCCGAGTGGTACCAGAAGACCCCGGGCGTCGAGAACCAGGTGGGCGATCTGGCCCAACTCGAGCCCTGCCGCGCCGCCGCCAAGGGCGCCGCCATGATCTACAACCTCGCCGCCGACATGGGCGGCATGGGCTTCATCGAGACCCACAAGGCCGAGTGCATGCTGTCGGTGCTTGTCAGCACCCATATGCTGGTCGCCGCCAAGGAAGCCGGCGTCCCGCGCTTCTTCTATTCGTCTTCGGCCTGCGTCTACAACGGCGACAAGCAGACCGAAGCCAATGTCACGGCGCTGAAGGAAGAAGACGCCTACCCCGCGCTGCCGGAAGACGGTTACGGCTGGGAAAAGCTCTTCAGCGAGCGCATGGCCCGCCACTACCGCGAGGATTACGGCATCGCCACCCGCGTCGCCCGCTATCACAACGTCTACGGCCCGGAAGGCACATATGACGGCGGCCGCGAGAAGGCCCCGGCCGCGATCTGCCGCAAGGTCATCGCCGCCAAGATGTCGGGCAAGCTCGACATCGAGATCTGGGGCGACGGCGAGCAGACCCGCTCGTTCATGTACATCGACGACTGCACCGAGGGCACGATCAAGCTCGCGATGAGCGACATCATCGAGCCGCTGAACATCGGCAGCGACGAGCTTGTCAGCATCAACCGCCTGGTCGATATCGTCGAGAAGATCGCCGGCGTGAAGCTCAAGCGCTCCTACAAACTCGACGCCCCCAAGGGCGTGCGCGGCCGCAACAGCGACAACGACCTGATCAAGAAGCTGATGAACTGGGCCCCCTCCGTCCGTCTCGAAGCCGGCATGGAGAAGACCTACAAGTGGATTCACGACGAGATGACCTCGGGCAAGGCCTCGGTCGTCAACGCCCTGCCGCGTCAGGTCGCGGCGCAGTAACAAATTCGGCTGGCTTGAGGGCGCGTCACGGCCGTGGCGCGCCCTCAGCTATGTCTACCGCCCGACTTTTCCGACGTTGGTGTTCTTGCGCAGCGTCTCATCGAAATAGGCGATGGTCTTGGCGAGGCCCTCGTCGATATTGACCTTGGGCTCCCAGGCGAGCTTCTCGCGCGCCAGCTTGATATCCGGGCAACGCTGCATTGGGTCGTCGACAGGCAACGACCGATAGACCAGCTTGGACTTGCCGCCGATCGTCTTGACGATCTTCTCGGCCAGCGCCTTGATCGGCATCTCGTTGGGATTGCCGATATTCACCGGACCGGTGAAATCGTCGGCGGTGTGATCCATCAGGCGCAGCCAGCCGGCGATCAGGTCGTCGACGTAGCAGAACGAACGGGTCTGCATGCCGTCGCCGTAGATCGTGATGTCCTCGCCGCGCAGCGCCTGGACGATGAAGTTCGAGACCACGCGGCCGTCGTTGGGATGCATGCGCGGGCCGTAGGTGTTGAAGATGCGCGCCACTTTGATGCGTACCTTGCTCTGGCGATGATAGTCGAAGAACAGCGTCTCGGCGCAGCGCTTGCCCTCGTCGTAGCAGGCGCGCGGGCCCAGCGGATTGACATTGCCGCGATAGTCCTCGCGCTGCGGATGCACCGTCGGGTCGCCATACACCTCGCTGGTCGAGGCCTGGAATATCTTGGCGCCGATGCGCTTGGCCAGACCCAGCATGTTGATGGCGCCGTGCACGCTGGTCTTGGTCGTCTGCACCGGATCGTGCTGGTAGTGCACTGGCGAGGCCGGGCAGGCGAGATTGTAGATCTCGTCGACCTCGACATAGAGCGGGAAGGTCACGTCGTGGCGCATCAGCTCGAAATGCGGATGGTCGAGAACCTTGGCCAGGTTGTGCTTGGTGCCGGTGAAATAATTGTCGACGCAGAGCACGTCATTGCCCTGCTCCAGCAGAAGCTCGCAGAGATGGGAGCCGAGAAAGCCGGCACCGCCGGTCACCAGAATACGCTTTGACATGAAGCTCTCCAATTCGCTCCGTCTTAGGCCGCTGCGTCCGGCGCCTGTGCGGTGGCGCCGGTGAAAAGAAAATGCCGTTGGTCGTCTTCGAGAATGAGGCAGGTCAGCATGCCGCTGGCGAAGGCGTTGGTATCGATGCCGATGCGGTTGTGGCGCACGTCGGGCTGATCGAAGGGCGTATGGCCGTGCACCACGATCGGTCCGTAATCTTCCGTGCTCTCGATGAAATCGTTGCGGATCCACAAGAGGTCGGTCGGCGACTGGCGATCGACCGGCACGCCCGGCCGCACGCCGGCATGGACGAACAGATAATCGCCGGCGACACAGGACAGCGACAACCCGCGCAGGAATTCGACATGCGACGGCGGCATGAGCTGAACGAGCTGGCGGCGCATGTCTTCGTAACGGTCGAGGCCGCGCAGGTTGGGCTTCGCGCGCACGCCATAGCTCAGCAGCGTGGCATCGCCGCCATAGGTCGACCAGGTCGGGCCGACGCTGGCATCGTCGAGGAAGCGCAGCAGCGTCTCGTCGTGGTTGCCGAGCAGGCGAACTTCGGCGAAATCGGGCAGCGGATCGGACAGGATGAGGTCGATGACCTCGCGGCTTTGCGGGCCACGGTCGACATAGTCGCCGAGATAGACGATCACGTTGGTGCCCGGTCCCGGCCGCACCAGGGCATCGGTTTTGACGATGGCGATCAGCTCGGCCAGCAGATCGGCACGGCCGTGTATGTCGCCAATCGCATAGGCGCGATACCCCGGCTGCAGCCTTGAAATACGCGGCGGCGCGACCGGCGGAGCGGAGGGACGCTTGCCAAACATCGGTATGGAAAATACACCGGATGGGCCGGCACTTCTATCGAAGAAGTGCCCATTAACACATTGAAAACACTTGGAAAGCCCCCTTCTCGGGCGCTCTCATGCCAGCTAAAAAGGGCCACAATCGAGGAAACGCCACGGGAAAACCCGAAATGAGCATTGAAATCACGGCCTTGGCCGACATCGTGCGGCTGCACGCCCAAACCCGCCCCGACGCCGCGGCGATCGTCTATCGCGGCCGGACGACGAACTACAGCGCCCTCGACCGGACCTCGAGCCGTGTCGCCAATGCGCTGATCGACGGCGGCCTGAACCCCCAGGGCCGTGTCGCCCATCTCGACAAGAGCAGCGACGCTTTCTTCGAACTGCTGTTCGGGACCTCCAAGGCCGGCGGCGTGATGGTCTCCGTCAACTGGCGGCTGGCACCGCCCGAAGTGCTGCAGATCGTCAACGATGCCGGGGCCGAGATCCTCTTCGTCGGCGAGGAGTACTTCCCCGTCGTCGAGAAAATCCGCGACGAGCTGAAAACGGTGAAGAAGATCGTGACGTTGGGTGGCCGTCATGGCGCCTGGGAGCCGTTCGAGGCCTGGCGCGACCGCCACGGCGGCAAGGATCCGCTGTTTGCGGCCAGGCTCTCGGATGTCGCCGTGCAGTTCTACACCAGCGGCACGACCGGCCTGCCCAAGGGCGTGCAGCTCACCAATGCGAACTTCTCGGCGATGATGCCGCTGTGGACAGAGAGCTGGCTGCTGGCGCCCGACGTGCCCAACCTCGTTTGCCTGCCGATGTTCCATATCGGCGGCGCCGGCTGGGGCATCGCCGGGCTGTTCGCCGGCGCCACCAACCACGTCGCACGCGAGTTCATACCGCAGGAGATACTGCAGACCATCGAGCGCGAGCGCCTTCAGGTCATGCTGCTGGTGCCGGCGATGATCCTGTTCCTGCTGCAGGCGCCGCAGATCCGCGAGACCGATCTCTCCAGCCTGCGCCTGATCGTCTATGGCGCGGCGCCGATTCCGGTCGATCTGCTGAAGCAGGCGATGGCCACGTTCAAATGTGGCTTCCAGCAGGTCTATGGCCTGACCGAAACGACGGGCGCGATCACGCTGCTGCCGCCGGAAGACCATGTCGATGCCGACGCCAAAAAGCTGCTGTCCTGCGGCTTCGCGCAAAAGCTCACCGAGCTGCGTATCCTGGACGACGATGGAAAGGATCTGCCGACGGGCCACGTCGGCGAGATCGCCGTGCGCTCGCCCCAGGTCATGCAAGGCTATTGGCAACTGCCCGACGCCACGGAACGCGCGCTGCGGGGCGACTGGTTTCTGACCGGCGACGCGGGCTATCTCGACGACAAGGGCTATCTCTACATCTACGACCGCGTGAAGGACATGATCGTGTCGGGCGGCGAGAACATCTATCCGGCGGAAGTCGAGAGCGCATTGTTCGGCCATCCCGCCATCGCCGATGTCGCCGTGATCGGCGTGCCCGACGAACGCTGGGGCGAGGCTGTGAAGGCCGTCGTCGTGAAGAAGCCGGGCATGGAGCTGGCGGCAGGCGAACTCATCGACTGGGCCCGCGAGCGCATCGCAGGATACAAGCTGCCGAAGTCGGTCGATTTCGTCGAAGCCCTGCCGCGCAATCCAACCGGCAAGATCCTGAAGCGCGAGATCCGCAAACCCTACTGGGAAGGCAAGAGCCGCCTGGTCAACTAGCCAGACACGAAAATGCCGGCGACCCCGAGGGCCGCCGGCAGCTTCATTCTACTGTCGCTTAGCGGTGACCGCCACCGAAGCTGCGACCGCCACCGGTATTGGTGGTGCTGGCCGTGCGCGTCGTCGACCGGGTGGTGGTCGAGCTGCGCGGCGCCGAAGCCTGCGTCGGAGTAGTCACCGCCGGCGGAGTCACGACCGGCGGACGCGTGCCGGTGTGGCTGCCGTTCCAGCCGCCCGTGTGCGTCGGCGGAGTCACGCCGCCGGTCCGCGGACCATGGTCCGGATGGGTCGCGCCGCTGCCGTTGTGCTGCCAGTTGCCGCTCTGGTTCCAGCCGTAGTGATTGCCATTGTTGTGGTTCCAGCCGCCATTGTAGTCGCGACCATCACGATTGTGACCCCAGTTGTTCTGGCCCCACGAGCTGCGGTTCCAGCCGTCGCCGCGGCCGTCGTGGTTCCACTGGTTGCCGTGGCCGTCGGGACGGCCGTCGTGATTGCGATCGCGGCCCCAGGCGATCTGGCCGTCATGGCGCTGCTGGTTGATTTCGCGGCTTTGACGATCGAGCATGCTGTCGAGACGAGCGCGCTCGCGCGGATCGATGCGACCGTCGCGCTCGG
This sequence comes from Reyranellales bacterium, assembly GCA_038224985.1. GTDB lineage: Bacteria > Pseudomonadota > Alphaproteobacteria > Reyranellales > Reyranellaceae > Reyranella. The sequence continues at coordinate 2,669 of JBBRFD010000062.1, read as the reverse complement.
CGCGCCGTTCATACTGCTCGATACGCTGCTGGCCGTTCTCGAGCCGATTGTATTCGCTGCGCGTGAGCGAGCCGTCGCGACGGCCGTCCTGGATGCGCTGCTGCTGGTTCGCCTCACGGGCATCGTACCAGGTCTGGGCGGAGGCGCTGCCGGCGAGAAAGAGGCCTGCCGTCAGCACGGCGTAAGGAATGTATCGAAGTTTGGACATCGGTTCCTCGTCGTTGGATACGACGGCCTGAATGCCGTCTTGAATCGCTACGCCCTGCCCGCGCGAAACGTCCCCGAAACATTTCTCGAATTATCTTAATTGAAACGATAGAACGGGACGGCCCAAGAAACGCCACAAGTGGAACACCACGATGTCCGAATTGCCGCCGAACCTCACACCCGTAAGGCAAGCTCATGCCTTCGACGAGGCAAAGCTCGCTCGCTACATGCATGACAATGTCGAGGGCTTCAAAGCGCCGCTCGCGATCCTCCAGTTCGAAGGCGGCCAGAGCAATCCGACATTCCATCTGACCGACGGTGCGGGGCGCATGTACGTGCTGCGCAAGAAGCCACCGGGCAAGCTCCTGCCTTCGGCCCACCAGGTGGACCGCGAATATCGCGTCATCAAGGCGCTGGGCGATCACACCGACGTGCCGGTGCCCAAGGCCTATGCGCTCTGCCAGGACGATTCGATCATCGGAACGGCCTTCTATTTGATGGAGTTCCTGCCCGGGCGCGTCATCGCCGACGCCAAGATGCCCGGCATTTCGCCCGCCGACCGCGGCAAGATCTTCGATTCGATGAACGACGTGTTGGCGCGCATTCACAATGTCGATTATCGCGCCGTCGGGCTCGGCGATTTCGGGCGCGAAGGCCAATACATCCAACGCCAGCTTTCGCGCTGGTCGAGCCAGTACGATCTCGCACGCACGGCCGATGTCGAATCGATGGAGAAACTGAAAGTCTGGCTGCCGGCGCATATCCCGGTGGGCGATGAAACGCGCATCAATCACGGCGATTATCGCCTGGGCAATACCATCGTCCATCCGACCGAGCCGCGGGTCATCGCCGTGCTCGATTGGGAACTCTCGACGCTCGGCCATCCGCTGGCCGACCTTGGCTACAACTGCATGATGTATCACTTCGGCGAAGGCTTCGGCGCGTCCGGCGGTTATGCCGGCCTGGACCTCGAGGCCTTCGGTATCCCGACCGAGAAGGACTATCTCGCAGCCTACGCGCGGCGAACCCATCGTGCCGGCATTGCCGACTGGGAGTTCTTCGTGGCCTTCTCGCTCTTCCGCCTCGCCGCCATCGTGCAGGGGGTCTACAAGCGTGGCCTCGACGGCAATGCCTCGTCGGAATCGGCCAAGCAATACGGCGACCGCGCCCGTGCCATGGCCGACCTCGCGTGGTCGCTGATCGAGAACCGGGCGTAACCCTACTCGTCGGTGAGCGGCACCATCGAGCCGTCGTTGCCCTTGGGACAGTACTCGGTGTCGATCACGGCATTGTCGGGATTGCGGAACTTCTCGATGTCGTAGGGTGCGTTCTCGCTCGGCGGACGCGGCGGCGGCGTCTTCAGGGTCCAGGTCACCAGCCGCTTCATGACGCTGCCCAGGGCCTGGTCGAAGGCCTCGACCACCTTCGGCACCTTGTCGGCGCGGGCGCGTACGCAGCGCTCGAACGAGGCGACGCCGATGATCTGGCGATCGGGCATGCGCACCAGCTTGGCGACAATGCGGACCCGCACGACCGGCAGCGGGCCGTAATAGTAAAGCGCCTCGAAGTTGCGCAGGTCGGGCTGCAGCACGTAGTTGGCGCGGATGCCGATGGAGTCGCGCGTGACGGCCACGATCTTGCGCGAGTTCTCGAAGGAATCGACGATGCGCGTCTGCACCATAAGCGGCGCCCGATCGGTCCACGCCACCTTGGCGTAGTAATCCGACGAGGTATGGCTCATGGCGATGGCGATGCGGCCGGTGTTGAGATTGGCCGCCGCCGCCGGCGCCTCGACCGCGAGCTGCCACAGCACCGCCGGCAGATCGGCATCGAAGGTGCTCTTGGGCGAGACGGTGTAGAGATCGGTCGGCTCGGTCGCCGCGCTCGCCGCATCAAGGAGCGAGCAGCCCGATAGCGCAGCCAACAGTGTCATGGCCAAGGCAAGGCGGCCCGTGAGGCAAAGAATCATTTAGGCGTGTATCCCTGCTTGCCGCTGAAGACGAAGCCGGCAGGATCGCGCTCGAGCTTGGTCGCGAGTACGTTGAGATTGACGCTGAGCTGGCGCAATTCGCGCAAGGTCAGCGTCAATTCGTTGAGGCCCTGCTCTGTGAACTGCCGCAAGGGTCCCTTGTTCTCGGCCACCAGACGATTCAACTGGCCGGCCGCGCCGTTGATGCCGGCCAGCATGGCGCGGGCATCGGCGACCGTCTTGGCAAGTTCGCTCGGCTGCTTGCCCGCGAGCGCCTTGCGCGTCGCTTCGTCCTGCGGCCCCAGCTCCGCCGAAATCTGTCCCAGCGAATCGGCGAGGCCGCTGTACTTGTCCATGGTCTTGTGGAATTCAGCGATGGCGCCAGGGAGCTCGCTCAGCGCCGTCTGGATCGAGCCCTCCTGCTTGGCGATACCCGTGGTGAGCGCCGAGAGGCTACGCACGGTATCCGACAGCGCGGCGATGTTGTCGGGGC
>JBBRFD010000061.1:0-22978 GCA_038224985.1 Reyranellales bacterium | reverse complement strand
TGGTGGCGGGCTATTCGGCGCGCCAGGCGCAGCGGCATGGCTCGCGGCTGCTGAAGCAGAAGGCCGTGCGCCAGGCCATCGAGCGGGCCAGCACCGCGTTGGTCGAGCGCATCGGCATCGATCCGGCGCGCGTGTTGCGCGAGATCGGCCGCATCGCCTTCGCCGATCCGCGTGCCTTCTGCGGCGCCGATGGCCGCATGAAGCGGCTGGGCGATGTCGATCCCGATGCGCTGGCCGCGCTAAGCTCGCTGCGCATTCACGAATGCCGCGGCGCCCGCCATGTCACCGCCCGGATGTTCAACAAACTGCCGGCGCTGCGGCTGCTCTTCCGCCATTTCGGTCTGTCGTGAGGCAGGCGGGCTTTCCAGACTGACGGTGCCGTGTTCGGCCGGGAAGCAGATGGTCAGGAAAACAGACGGTCAGGAAAACAGACGGTCGTCCCACCAGATCGGCTGATGCAGGCTGGGCTTCACCTGCTTGAACTGCGGGTGTTCCGGATTGATCAGGAAGTTGCGGTCGACCCGGGCAACGACGCTGGGCACGATGAGCAGGAGCGAGCGCTTCCGGCGCTGCCAGTCGTCGCCATAGGCCTTGCTCGGCACCGCCGCCGCCAGGGCCCAGTCGGGCAGGCTCGCGGTGTTCAGCACTTCATACGAAACGCCGTTGGTAATCGTGATCTCGATGTAGTGCTGGTTGGGCGGCATGTGGCCACTGCCATGCACAAGCTTCTCCAGCATGGCCGTCGAGTAATGCTCGCTGGTGTAGAGCACGGGGCAGGCCGCTGTGTTCCAGCGCCCCGGACTGAGCGTCGAGCCCGTCGCATCGAAGATCGGATGAGCCCCCTTGGGATCGCCGATGCGATAGCAGGTGAGAACGCGGTCGAGCGTCTGCGCCGTCACACCGCCGACCCGTGTTGCAGGCGGCCGAGAATCTCCCGCACCAGCTCGGCACCCATCTCGTTTTCGATGGCGACATCGATCGGCGGGCGCCCATCGAGAAGCTGGTGCTTGCGCGAGAGAAAATCACGCGCGGCATCGTCGGAACCCCAGACCGTCCGCGCCAGCGACCAGATCTTCGCCAGCCGCATGACCAGCGTGCTCTGCGCCGGATTGAGCCGCGCCGCGCGGGTCTTGGTGCGTGCCAGCGTCGCCTTGGGCACGATCCGGTACTTGAAGGAAAGATCGCTGGGCGCGATCCGCCGCGAAATCTGGTCGAGCGCGGACAACGGCACGCCACGCTCGGCGAGGTTGACCCATTGCAGCAGGGACGGGTTGCGGTTCTTCGCTCCCGCTGCCGTGGCGAGGCCGAGAATGTCTCTGACGTCCAAGGCTGCGGTCATACAGTGACTCCGTCTCTATTGAGACCTAATATAGGTCCATATGAGACCGCATTCAAGACGCGGGATTTCAGTCCAGCTGCACACTCAGCATCCCAAACCTCACCGTCCGAAACCGGATTCCATGTCGCACTATGGCTTCGGTAGTCGAGCTTTCCTCAGTGCCTGTATCAAAGAGGAAGGAGGTGGCCGTTCCGGCAAACTGGCGGCAAACCGTTCAACTCGGGTCAAGCACTCTTCCCCGACCGACCAATTCGAACAGCGTTTGATCGACAGCTGAGTTTACGAGCGCGCCAGAAATCGCGGACACTGGAATCGAGCCGCGATGACATACCTCGACGTGCGGGATGATCTTGCGATAGCCAGTCTCTTTCCATTCGATCAACGTATCGGCCACACTTTTAACGGCATCGCCCAACGCGTCACGACCCAGCTTGAACCAGACGACACTCCTGCCTTTGAGATGGCCTTGACTGCCGAACCATCCGTGCCAGTTGTCGTACTGAGAGGCGATATCTTCCAACGGTGCGGTGAAATCGAAAAGGCTGATCCCGCCCAGCGCTTGGCAGAACGATTTGCCGTATTCCGCTCGGTCGATGTCGTGGCGGATCGCGCCGTCTTTGAGGATGCCACGCGCACCATCAAAGGACGTGGCGTGCCAAATATTGCCCCTGAGAAGTGGCCAAAACTTCAATGCTTGAACTTCGGCCTGTTGTCGTTCGTGCGGCATGTACAGTCCTCACGCGAACCCTCGAGCGGCCGTTTTCATCCTGGGCCCACCCTTATACGTCCTAGAAAGGCAGGCCGCGTGCCCATCCATCGCGATGGTTGGAAATCAGAAGTCTAAGGACAGCAATCATCCCGGTTGGGGTTGCCGCCGGTAAGAGGCGCCAACGTAGTGCTGATGATTAAGCAATCACTTTCTCAATCCAACCTCACACTCACTCCCTCGAGCCCCGGCCCCGACGCCGGATATCGCACCATCACCTCGGCATCGTGTCCGGGGATCACCATCTCGACCCGGCCGTCGGCCAGTTTCTTGAGGCGGTCGTAGCCCGCCAGCATGTCGGCCACCGAGTAGACGATGGCGAAGAGCTTGTCGTTGTTGACGCCCCAGAAGTAATGGCTCGCGTCGGAAGCGAGCACGAGCCAGCCGTTGCGCGTCATCACGCGCACCGACTGGATGCCCGCGGTGTGGCCGCCGATCAGGTGGACCGAGAGGCCGGGCTGGATCTCCTCGTCGCCGTCGTGGAAGACCACGCGCTTGCCGTAGACGGCGCGCACCATGCCGACGATGTCCTCGACCTCGTAGGCGTGGCGGAACGGGTCCTTGCACATGTGCCGGCCGGTCGCGAAGTTCATCTCCTTGTCCTGCAGATGGAAGCGCGCCTTGGGAAAGCGGTCCCAGTTGCCGATATGGTCGTAGTGCAGATGGGTGACGATGACGTCCTCCACTTCCTTCGCGTCGACATCGAGCAGGGCCAGCAGGTCGGCGGGATTCTTCTTCACCTCGCGGCCGCGGCTCTTGCCGACCTGGGCGTTGAAGCCGGTGTCGATGACGATGGGCTTGCCGCCGATGGCGCGCTTGCCCTGCTCGTCGAGCGGGATCGCCACCCAGACGAAATAGTCCATCGGGAAGTCGGCGTCGTGCGGGTCGGGGCTGATCTGCACTTCCCATGCCTTGCGCGGCAGGTGGGCGTATTTGACCGCATGGACCTCGTAATGGGGGATCGCGCGCATTTTTGTTTCCTTCCCGGAGACTGGTTGCGCGGAGCCTAGCCTGCCGGGCCGGCGCTCGGCTATACTGCCGACATGGCCCGCATGGACCTCCTTGGCCTTTCTTGGGGCACTCGAATTAGCACCACGGTTTGCACCGCAAACCGCGTGTCCTTCTTCGTCTGCTCATCTGCCAAGGATTCGTCCCATGTCGTCCGTACTCGCTCTCAAGCGTAACTCCTCCGCCGTCCGCTACTGTTTCGAAGCCGATGCCGAACCCGGCGTGCTGCCGCGCGCCTTGGATCTGCTGGCCAAGCGCGGCCTCGTGCCGTCGCGCGTCTTCGCCGAAAGCAACGACGGCAATCTCTCGGTCGAGATCGAGGTCGACGGGTTGGAGGAAATGACGGCCGAGCATATCGGCCTCTGCCTGTCGCAGATCGTCGGCGTGCGCGACGCGTCCTACCGGACGTAACTCGCTGGGGGCGCGCCCCCAGCCTACCCCTGCAGCAGGATCGGCAGCGCCTGCTGGTAGGCGATCTCGGCGCGCGCCTTGAGTTCGGGCAGCGTGCAGCTGCCGATCGGGTGCTGCACCGACAGGAACGGATAGTCGGGAATGCCGAGCACCCGGGCGATGTTACGCGCCGTCACCTGGAAGGGCACGGTGCAGAGCACCACCGCCCGCTTGCCGAGTTGTTCGAAGCTGATTCCGTCGTGCAGACTGCACGTCGAGCAGGAGCCTCAATCCCCCAGGCCGGTGAGGAGAAAGTCGACCTCCTGCGCGACCTTGACCAGCGTGGTGCCCGGGGCCGGCGCGCTGGCGTTGCTCTTGGAGGCGAGCGTGCGAATGGTGCAGCCGTTTCTCTGCACGAAGAGCTGCGCCACCTCGTTCAGCATCTCCTCGGCATTGAGCTTGCCGTTCTCCAGCACGCCGATGCGCATGCCGTCGATGGTGGCAAGGGCGGGCGCGCGGAAGGCCTTGCGCTTGGGCGTGGTCGACATCGGCGAATAGAGTTGCATGGTCAGCTCCGCTTGATGGGCGCGTGTTGCAGGATCGAGCCGCGGCCCCGGCTCCACGACGGGATGAAGCAGGAATGGCCGCCGGCATCGCCGCCGCCCATGGTGATGAGGATATCGTCGGGCGTCAGGCCGCGATGGACGAAGCCGGCCTCGACGAGTCGGGGGGCGCCTTCGTGTTGCGTGTCGTATTCGCGGTCGCGGAACTTGCCGACGCCCTTCATGCCCTCGACCGAGCGCTTGGCCGTGCCGAACAAAAAGTCCTGCGCGCGTTCGCGGCTCCAGCCCGCTTGGGCCACGATGCCCATATGCTCGGGCGCCAGGATGACGACGCTTTGGCCAAGCGTAATGCAGCCGTAGTTGGCCATGGCATCGGCGACCGATCCCAAAACCTGCTCCGGCGTGTTGCCGCCGTGGTTCTCGACATTGCAGAAGCCGCCGCCGGCAAAGACGGTGACGCTCGACTGGCCCGCCGCGTAGCCCTGCATCGTGCAGAGCAGCGGCCAGGGATTGCCGCGCGCGCGTTCGGCGATGCAGAAGCTGTACTTGCCGGGATTGCCCTGCGTCGACTTGTCGGAAATGCCCGGCAGCATCTGGAAGACATTGCGCAGGATCAGCCGCACGGCGCGGCCGATGGTCGAGTTGGCGCGGTTGCCCGGACCGAAGAGGTTGACGTCGGCGTTCATGCCGATCTCGTCAACGATGGTCCCGCTGACGACCAGCAGCGGCGCCGAGCCGCCGGTGCTGGCGGTCGAGCCGTGGAAGTTGAAGCCCTCGTGGTTCATCGCCTCGAAAGCGGCGACCAACACCGGGAAGTATTCCGGCAGACAGCCCGCCATCACCGCATTGACGGCGGCGGCATGCAGCGAGAGGTCGAGGCCGGTGGCGGGATGATGGGCGATCACCGTGTCGGCCGGCCGGCTGTCGGCAGCCAACATCGCCTTCACCCGGTCGACGGCGGGCGGCACGACCGGCAGACCGTCGGTCCAGCCCTGCTCGTAGCACCAGTCGATGGCCGCCAGCAGATCGTCGGGAACGTCGTGGATGCGCGGAGCGACTGCTGCCATCGCGAACTCCCTTGGTGTGGTTGCCTGTTTTGCCAAGCCTAGGACCGGCTCAGGCCAAAGACAAAGAAATAAGCCGCTACTCGATCTTCACGCCCACTTTCGCCACGAGATCGCGCCAGCGGGCGGACTCGCTTTGCAACACCACCGCGAACTCGGCGGGTGTGTTGAGCACGATCTCCGAGCCGTCGCCGTCGAGCGCCTCGCGGAAGGCCGGGTCCTTCAGCGCCTCGACCAGCACGGCGTGCAGCCGCGCCAGGATCTCCGGCGGCGTGCCGGCGGGCGCGGCCAGCGCCGTCCATCCCGTCATCTCGAAGCCCTTGGGCATCGCTTCGATCAGCGTCGGCACCTCGGGCATCGCCCGGGTGCGTTTGGCGCTGGTGACGGCCAGCGCGCGCAAGACACCTTGCTGGGCCAGGCGCAGCGCCGTCGGCATGGTCGGGAAGCCGACCTGGATCTGCTCGCCCAGCAGCGCGCGCACGATGTCAGGCGCGCCCTTGTAGGGCACATGCAGGTAGTCGATGTCGGCGGCGAGGCGAAAGGCCTCGGCCGAGAGATGGGCGAGGCTGCCGGCGCCGCCCGAGCCGTAGTTGAGCTTGCCCGGATTGGCTTTTGCCAGAGCGATGAACTCCGCGACCGTCTTGGCGGGCGACGACGGCGGCACGACCATCAGCGAGGGTCCGCGCGTGATCATGGTGATGGGCGCGAAGTCCTTCACCACGTCGTAGTTGACGCGGGCATAGACGAAGGGATTGAGGGCGTGGCTGCTCGCCATCAGCAGCAGGCTGTAGCCATCGGGCGCCAGGCGGGCCACGACCTCGGCGCCGATATTGCCACCGGCGCCGGGCTTGTTGTCGACGACGAATTGCTGGCCGAGGCCCATCGTCAGGCGCTGCGCCACGTTGCGCGCCGCCACGTCGGGGGCACTGCCGGCGATGAAGGGCACGGTGATGCGCACCGGCCGGTCGGGATATTGCGCGCGCACTTCAGTGCCGCCGAGAAACAACACCGTCGTGAAGAGCAGAACCAGCCCGCGCATGCCGACCTCCAAGCGTCGATCCTTCAGGGTGAGATTGGCCGCGCGGCATCGGCCATCACCTTGGCGCCGAGGCCGATGAAGCAGACGCCGGCCGCGCGTTCGATCCAGTGGCGCGAGCGCTCGAAGCGCCGCATCACCGGGCCCGACGACATGAACAGGCTGACGATGGAATACCAGGTGAGCGACGAGGCCGTGACCAGCGCGATCATCGTGGCCATCAGCCAGAGCGGTGTCGCCGCGGTGACGGCTGTCGCAAAGACGCTGGCGAAGAGCACGATGGCCTTGGGATTGGTCAGCGTCACGCCAAAGCCGAAGAGGATGGCGCGGGCGCCGGACGGGCTCGCCTTGCGATCCACGTCGTTGCCAGCGTCGACCGCCGGCGGTCCGGTGCGCAGCAGCTTGATGCCCAGGAAAATCAGGTAACCGCCGCCCAGGATGCGCACCGCCCAGGTCAGCCATTCGTATTTCACCAGGATGGCCGAGAGGCCGAGGATGCTGAGCGTGGCGTAGAGGCAGAGGCCGCAGGACACGCCCACGGTCGTCAGCAGGCCGGCGCGCTTGCCATGGGTCATCGACGACCGCACGACGGCAACGAAATCCGGGCCTGGCAGGAGGAGGGCCGGGATGAAGATTGCGAAGACGCCGATCAATACCAGGGCGTGATTCAGGACGCGTTACCCCTCGCTCCGAAAATGTCGCCGTTGGCCTAGCATGCTGGCGTGGATCGCGGCAAAGCCGCTTGCTGCAGGTGCGATGCGCCTCGTGCGGACCAAGTGCTGAGAATGAGCGCAACCTGTTCTTGGCACATTATTACGATGCTATAGTGTATTCATGGTGCAATCGCCCGAGATCGAAAGCCTGCGCCAAGCCCTGCAGCCCGAACCGGGTTTTCGCGGTTATCCGCCGCCGCGGCGCAAGCACATGGCAGAACACACCATCGAGCAGATCATCCGCGCCGTCGACCGCGGCCTGATCCCGCTGGGTGTTTGGGAACAGCAGTGTCTCGCGGCCTCGCTCGCTTGCCTGCGCGAAGGCGACTACGACCAGGCGCGCATCAACGCCGTCGAGGCGTTGCGCGATGTCGAAGAGCGCGCGACCAATCTCGAAGCCCTGCCGCCGCGCACCCTCGACAGCCTGCGCAAGGATTTCTTGTGGGCTCGCGTGCGGCCGCTCATGGAACGTTAGGCTGTTTTTCCGGCGGGCTGTTGTGCATCAGCAGCCGGACCGTGGGGAGGCCGGCCAGCAGCACGCCAGCGATTGCTATCCTTCTCCCCATTATCCTGCCGCTATTCAGGAACAACCCTGCCCGGCTTCGAGCGCGATTTCCGCGCAAATACACATGCGACCAAACTGGCCATGATCCTGCCCCTATTGTCTGTGTATACAGTGTCCATGGGTAATATCTCATTTATGAGACATTTGTTACAAACGGCCCTTATTTCCTCCACCCTTCTGGGCGCAGCGTCGCCGTGCCTGGCCGGCGAGAGCTTGCCGCTGAACCGCTCCCTCGACGAAATCGCCCGCACGCTGCCGCAGGCCGACGGGGTGAACAGCCTCGATTCGCGCCTGCCCTTTACCCGCCAGATCGGTGTCGGCGGCCTGGTGTCCGGAACCACTTTCGCGGCCTCGGTGCTGGCGGCCGGCGTGCCGGCGGCGGCGATGGAAGAGACCTGGCGCGGCTTCGCCTCGGCCATCGACCTGATCCACGATCCGCGCGACGGCGACGGCTTCCATGTGCGCTTCGAGCAGACCTTCTCCTGGGACGGCCAGCCGACCGGCGCCGCCCGCGTGCTCTGGGCCGAGCTGCGCTCGACCGCCAAGGGAACGATCGCGCTGCATCGCTTCGCCAGCAAAACCTCCGATACGATGTTCTGGCTGACCAGCGGCACGGCCGCCGCCCTGCCCGCGATCCGCATGCCCGTCGATGTCGTGAAGCTCTCTTCCGGCTACGGCCTCCGCGCCGATCCGCTCGACAAGGAAATGGGCACCGCCTCGGCGATCGGCCCGCTGCCCGATGCCGCGCCCGTCGCCACGGAAATGGCAAAGGAAGAGACCGCCCCAGCACCGGAAGTGAAGAAAGACGACAAGCCCGTGCGCAAGATGGCGCGCAGCAGCATGTCCTTCGGTGGCATCGGTGGTGGATCTGGCGGCGCCGCCGGCGGCAGCCGCGATGTCTTCGACGGCACGCGTGCCGCCAAGACCGCCCCGGTCGTCGAGGAGCCGGCCGCGCCCGAACCCGAACAGAAGATCGAGACCGCAACTCTTGCGCCCAAGCTCGGCCCCAGGCTTTTCATGCATGAAGGCCTCGATCTCGTGGCTGCCCCGGGCGCGCCGGTCTATGCCGCGGCCGATGGCGTCGTCGTCGGCGCCGGTCCCAACGGCCGCTACGGCAACTGGATCCGCATCGACCACGCCGGCAAGCTCTCGACGGTCTATGGCCATCTCGCCGGCTTCGAGCCCGGCATCGTGCCCGGCGCCACCGTCAAGCAGGGCAAGTTGATCGGCTTCATCGGCACCACCGGCCGCACCACCGGCCCGCATCTGCATTTCGAAGTCCTGAGCAACGGCCGCGCCGTCGATCCGCTGGCCCGTCCCGAACTCAGCCGCGCCCAGCTGCGCGGCACCGAGCTCGACCGTTTCCGCAAGCAGGTCCGCGCCTCGCTCGTCGAGCGCGTCAGCGAGACCGCCCTTCCCTAAAGCGGAACATCGGCGCGCCGGCAACGTTCGATCTGAATGGACAGCTCATCCGAACGCGATCTTTTCGTGCAGGCCTTCTGGGTGAAGTGCCGCGAGGTCATCCGCCCGCAAATCGACGCCGCCGCTGCCCGTCTTCAGAGTGCAGGTCATAAGGTGGGTGTCTCCTCGCAGGAATTCGAGGAAGGGGCGGCGCCCTCGCTGACCCTCACGGTCGATGCCCGGGAAGACGCAGCGGCAGCGGATTCTTCCCTCCACTTCATCGGCGACACCATCCGCCAGACCGTGGTCGTGCGCTGCTCGGGCCATGACGAGGACAAGCCCAACGGGACGCTCGGTACCCTGGACCTCAGCCAGGTCGATACCCACACGGTCAAGGCCATCGTCGAAGCCTGGATGTAGCAAGCCGGCAACGCGCGCTATAACCCCCGAAACCTTCCGCGCACTAAACGACAAATCGAGAGCATCTCGAACTGCTGAAGGCGCGGGGCGCAGCGTCCGGACGCGCGTCGTCCATGCCGCGAGCATGTTCGACCAAAAGAGTTCTGAGAATTTTTGTCCAACGGCGCCCGGGCGCGGACGCTGGAAATCTTCGGCCGCCTCGGCACGCCGTAGCGTTTCGAGGCGGCCGGATTCCCGTGGTGGTTACTTCACCGCTACGAGCGTGATTTCGCCGACGCCGAGCGCGATGTTGAGGCCCTTGCTGCCTTCGACGCTGATCGGCTGCAGGGAAATCTGCTTGCTGCCGCCGCCGATCAGGATATTGGCGCCGACACCGACGCCGACGGTGGCCGAGGCCGTGAGGCCGGCATAGTCGCCGGCGAGCGCGCCGCTCTCGACCTTACCGGGGGCGAAGACCAGCCAGATGATATGCGCTTCCTTGGTGAAGCCGATATCGATGCCGTATTTCTTGACCTGGCCCTTGTAGACCTGACCGGCGCCATCGTTGCCGCTGAACACGCAGCTCAGGTCCTTCGACGAGCCGAAGATGAAGCCGACACCGCCCGCCACGGTGCAGGAGAGCGAGCCGACATTGACCCCGTTCGGGCCGGCGGTCTTGGTCGTCGTCGTCGTGGTTGCGGTCTGGGCATTCGCCGTCAGCGCAGTGGCCCCGAGGGCCAGGGTGGTAGCGAGTGTGGCAGCGGCCGCGGTCGCCAGCAGTGAAACGCGCGTATTCATAGGCTCTCCTGAAGTCTCGAGCCCCCGCCCGTCAGACCTTAACGCGGTCCCAGCGAATAGGTGGCGCTCGCCCGGCAATTGCTTTATCCACAGGCAATATCTACAATTCGGTATGGTCTGTGGATGAAGGCCATGCGGAACGGGAGAGCACCCATGGAGACTTTGGCCGGGAGAATCCTGTCTTCGGTCCGGTTTGGCCTGGTTCGGCTGGCAACGGCGCTCGGTGAAAAACTGGCCGCGCTGTCGGGCCGGCAGAAGCCTGTCCAGACCGATCTCGACATCCTGCTGCAGAGCCTGCAGCCCAAACGCATTTCGCCTCTCGACCGCTGGTTTCCGCCGCGCCAGTTCCTCGTCCGCGGCCTCGGCAAGGACTCGGGCCGCACCACCGTCCTGCATTTCAGCCAGCGCCTGCAGGTCGGCATCTCCGCCACCCTGGCGCTGGGCCTGGCCTGCTTCTTCGTCACCGCCGCCACGGCGGCCTGGAGCCATCACACCGCCGACCGCCTGGCACACGAGATCGACGACCTGCGCGGCGTCGCCCGCACGGAGACCCAGGCGGCAGCCCAAGCGCGCGCCCTGCTGGGCCGTCTGCAGCCCGAGCTCACCCGCTCCGTCGCCGAACGCGACCGCGCCACCGCCGCCGCTTCCGCCGTCGGCGTCACGCTGGCCGATACCCTGACCGACATCGACCGCCTGGCCGTGGCCCGCGCCCGCATCGAGGGCGAGCGCGACCAGGCCGTTGCCGAACGCGACGAGGCCGTCGCCTCCAACCGCCAGCTGCTGGCGCGACTCGATACGCAAACGCGCGACGCCATCGCCCAGATCGAAAACATCATCGCCGCCACCGGCCTCGACCTGACACGCGTCAGCCACAACCCGGTAACCGAGCGCAGCAGCCTGCCCCGCGGCGGTCCCTTCGTGCCGTGGTCGGGCGCGCTGCCATCGGATGCGCGGGCGCAGACGATCAACACGCTGCGCATCGACAACATCGCCTCGGGCATCGACCGGCTGAACGCGCTGGGCGGCTTCCTCGCGCGCGTGCCGCTGGCCAGCCCGCTGGCGCAGATCGACATCGCCGCCGGCTTCGGCTTTCGCCTCGATCCCTTCAGCCGCATGCCCGCGGCACACGAAGGCCTCGACCTTGCCTCAAATTACGGCGCGACGGTCTTCGCCACCGCCGCGGGTATCGTGAGCTTCACCGGCTGGAAGGGCGAATACGGCAACACCGTCGAGATCGACCACGGCATGGGCCTGTCGACGCGCTACGCCCATCTCTCGCGCATCGCCGTCAAGCCGGGCGAAGCCATCGCGCTGCGCCAGATTGTCGGCACTGTCGGCGCCACCGGCCGCGCCACCGGCGCGCATCTGCATTATGAAACCCGGGTCGATGGAGTGGCCCGCAATCCCGTCAACTTCCTGAGGGCGGCACGCCATGTTCAGTAAGAAAGCTCCCCTCGCCAAGCCCGCCACCACCACCAAGGTGCCGTCGATCCTGAGCGCCGGCATGACCGTGCGCGGCGAGGTCAACGGCGGCAACGGCGACCTGCAGATCGAGGGCACCGTGATCGGCCGCATCGAGGCCGAGCATGTCGTGGTCTCGCTCGGCGGCAGCGTCGAGGGCGATATCGTGGCCAAGGCGGTCGGCATCCATGGCGTGCTCAACGGCGCCATCCGCGCCGGCTCAGTCACGCTCTCGGCCACCGCGCGCGTGCACGGCGAGATCCTCTACGAAGTGCTGGTCATGGAAGCCGGCGCCCAGCTCGAGGCCAATTGCCGGCGCATCTCGACCGTGCTGGCGACGCTGGAAGAGCCCGACGCCAAGCCCGACGACAGCCATGTCAGCGACATCCGCAAGAACGAGGCGCCGAAGCTGGTGGCGTAGCGCCGTGGCCTGGATGTGCGGCCAACGGATCGGCGGCAGCGGAACGGCAGGGAAGGCAAGGGCGTCTGGCCCAACGACGCGCGCCGCTGTAGGCTCGCGGCATGGCCACACCGCTCACGCCCGCGCAATTCATGTCGAAGCTGCTGACGACCGTGCGCGAGGCGACCGGCAAGCGCCCGCCGCCGACCTGGACGCATGTCGAGAAAGTTCAGACGAAGATGGCGACCGGCAATACCGACGCCATCGACGCCGCCATTCGCCTCGCCGTCAGCAAGGGCTGGCTGCGCGCCGATGGCGAGCCAGCCTCGTCGATCACGTTGACCGCCGAAGGCATCAAGCTGATCGAGCCGCCGGCCAAGCCGGGCACAACCCGCTAGAAAATCACGCGCCGGAAGATCACTTGCACTTCGACAGGGCGGGAATCACCGCGTCGTTGGCGGTGAAGCGGCCGTTGTTCACCTGCACCGAGTTGTTGGGCGCCACGACGCGCCAGATCTGGATCTTGTCGCCGATGCGGCGCAGCGTGATGTTGGCCGTCAGGCCCTGAACGCTCAGGGTCTGAATCAGCAGCAGATCGGCGCCGGCCGGCTTGGCGGCGCGCACCACAAACTTGTCCTCGAGAAAGGTCGGCCCGGCGTCGTGCAGGTTGAGCACCTCGCCGTCCTTCACGACATAGGTCGAATGGATATTGGTCTTGCTGGGCGGCTGCTTGCAGTCGGCCGCCCAGGTGGCGAGCAGGCCGAATTCCAGCGCCGTCCCGGCCACGGTCTGGGCCGACGCGCTGCCGGCCCAGAGTGCAGGGGTGAGAACGAAAACAAGCGCCGCGAGGGGACCGCGCCCGCTCATTTCTTCTCGATGTTCCACAGCGCGAGGGACGGCGAGGACAGCAGGCCCTCGACATTCTTGCGGATGGCGGTCGGTGAGGTGAACTGGCCGAGCGGGGCATGCGTCGGATAGTCGAGCACGCGCAGCTGGACGGCCTCGGCGATGGCCTTCTGCTTGGCCGGATCGGTTTCCTTGGAATAGGTGTCACGCAGCTTTTCCAGCTCGCTGTCGCAGGGCCAGCCGAACGGCGCCTTGTCGCAGGACGAATTCAGGAACGCCATAGCCACCGGATCGAGGATATCGACCGAGGCCCAGGAGGTGAAGAAGGCGCTCCAGCCGCCCGAGGCCAGCGGGTCCTTCTTGACGCGGCGCGCCACCAGCGTCTGCCAGTCCATCGCCTGCAGATCGACCTTGAAGCCGGCCTTCTCGAGCTCGGGCTTGGCCACGGTGGCGAGGTTGTTGTGACCCGCCGTATCGGTCTGGTGCAGCAGCACGACGGGCGTGCCGTCATAGCCTGCTTCCTTCAGCAGGGCGGCCGCCTTGACGGCATTGCCGCCCAGCTTGTCTTCCCAGCCCTTGGTGTTCTCCAGCGGCGAGCCGCAGGGGAAGAGCGACTTGCACTCCTTGAAGAATTCCGGATTGCCGACATTGGCCTGCAGGATCTCCTGCTGGTTCAGTGCATAGAGCGCGGCCAGGCGAATCTTGGGATTGTCGAAGGGCTTGTGCAGCACGTTGAAGCGGATGGCGTATTGCCGGCCCGACTGGTTCACCACCTTGGTCGAGACGTCCTTGGACTTGGCCAGCAGCGGCAGCAGGTCCGACGGCACGGTCTCAATCAGGTCGATCTCGCCGTTCAGCAGCGCATTGACCTGGGTCTGGGTATCCGGCAGCACGAGCCATTCGATGCGGTCGACTTTGGCGACCTTGCCGCCCGCCAGACCCGAGGCCGGCTCGGTGCGCGGCTTGTACTTGGTGTTCTTCACGTAAACTGTCTTCTCGCCGGCCTTCCACTCGTCCTTCTTGAAGATGTAGGGGCCCGAGCCGGTGGCATCGGTGATCTGGGTATTGGGATCGGTGGCGGCGACGCGCGCCGGCATCATGAAGGGTACATTGGCGCCGGGCTTGGCCAGCGTCTGCAGCACCAGGCCGTAGGGCTCCTTCAGCACCATCTTGATGGTCTTGGCGTCGGGCGCCGAAAGCTCGGCGACATTGGCCATCAGCTTCTGGCCCATCGAGTCGCGCACACCATGGCGCTTGAGCGAGGCCACGCAATCGGCGGCGGTCACGGCCACCCCATCGTGGAACTCCAGCCCGTCGCGTAGCGTGAAGGTCCAGGTGAGCTTGTCCGCCGAGGTCTCGTATTTGTCGACCATCTGCGGCTGGATCGCGAGCTTCTCGTCGAGCGCGAACAGCGTGTCGTAGACGAGATAGCCGTGATGCGTCGAGATCAGCGCCGTCGTCCAGATCGGATCGAGGATCTTGAGATCGGAGTGCAGCGCGAGCTTGAGCACAGACTGGGCGCTGGCCGCGCCCATCAGGGCGGCCGATGCCGCCAGCGTTGCCAGAATGCGACGACCGAACAAACGCATGATGCTCTCCCCGGGGAATGTGCGGCTGAGTATACCGTCGTCCCGAGCGAAGCCGAGGAACCTTTTTCGTCCCTCAATCCTCCGCCAGCGCCAGCAGTGCCTGCCAACCCGTCACTTTTACGCGCGGCCGGCCTGCGGCCGTGCCGGCAGCCAGCTCGGCCTTGTCGATGCGGTGCCAGCCGGCGGCATCGACGCAGGCCGGCATCGCGTCGGGGCCGCTCTTGGGCGGACGCGAGGCCAGCCAGTCGGCGGCCTGCTTGGCCACGGCATGGCTGTCGGCACGGTTGGTCGGGATGGTGCCGCTGGGGCCGCGGCGGGCCCAACCCACGGCAAAGACGCCCTCGCCCGTGGGCAAGGGCTCCGAGGCCTCGTAGCCGATGCAGGTGATGGTGAGGTCGTGGTCGAAAGCCGTGGGCGCTGTGTTGAACACGAAGCGCAGCGCGATCGGCTTAATGCCCTCCTTGTTGGCGGAAAAGCCTTTCAGTATCTCGATGTTCTTGGTCTTGCGCAGGCGCTCGGGTGTCGGGTCGGTCGAGAGCACGATGACATCGAGATCGGCCGGATCGACCAGCGCCACGGCGCGCGCAAGACGCCCGAGCTCGGCCAGCTCGTTATTGGTGAAGGAGGCATGCTCGGGCCCGCGTCGGCCGATGATGTCGATCTGCCGGATGGGCGCCGCCGCGATGGCGGCGCCGGCCGCCGGCACGATGTCGCTCTTGGCCATCTCCTCGGCGCTCTTGGCCAGCACGCGGGCAACGTCGATGGCGACATTGCCGTTGCCGATCACGGCGACACGCTCGACCTTCGACAGGTCCGGACCCGTCGGAAAATCCGGGTGCCCGTTCAGCCAGGCAACGAAGGGCCAGGAGCCCATGACCTTGGGCGCCTCCTCGCCCGGCAGGCCAAGCCGCCGGTCCTTGACCCGGCCGGTGGCGACGATCACCGCGTCGTAAGCGGCGCGCAGTTCGTCCCAGCCGAGGTCGCGGCCGATCTCGACATTGCCGCAAAAGCGCAGGTCGGGATGGGCCAGCAGCCGGTCGAACTGGCGGGCCACAGCCTTGGTGCCCTGGTGATCGGGCGCCACCCCCGCCCGCACCAGGCCGTAGGGCGTCGGCAGGCGGTCGATGACGTCGATGCGGAGTTCCGGATTGGCGCGGATCAGCCCGTCGGCGGCATAAAACCCCGACGGCCCGGCGCCGACAATGGCGACCCTATGAGTCATGGTGGCGAGTCATGATGGCGAGTCATGGGCGCACGATTAGCATATGATGGGCCATGGCAAAATATAAGCACCTGACCCAGCTCGGCCGCCCCGCCGCCCTCCCTGCCTCGCCCGACAAGGCGGTGCTGGAGACCGTGCCCAATCCTTATCCGCGCGCGCTCTATCTCGTGCGCTTCGTGCAGCCGGAATTCACCACGCTGTGTCCGATGACCGGCCAGCCCGACTTCGCCCATCTCGTGATCGACTACGCGCCGCGCACCAGGCTGGTCGAGAGCAAGAGCCTCAAGCTCTATCTCGGCAGTTTCCGCAACCACACGGGCTTCCACGAGCAATCCACCCTCGACATCGGCCATCGCCTGGCCAAGGCGTTGGCGCCGCGCTGGCTGCGCATCGGCGGCTACTGGTATCCACGCGGCGGCATGCCGATCGATGTTTTCTGGCAGACCGGCGCGCCGCCCAAGGCCCTCTGGCTGCCCGCTACTGGTGTCGCGAACTATCGCGGCCGGGGATAACCGATGGCGCGCGTCCCGCCGACGCCCAAACGACCGCCCAAGAAGGCAACGCCACTCGAGTTGCGCAACGCCATCCGCGACGAGGCGCTGCGCCTGGGTTTCGACGCCGTTGGCTTCGCGCCGGCAGCACTTGCCCCCGAAGCGCGCGCAACGCGCCTCGCGCAACTCACCGCCTTCGTCGAACAGGGTATGCAGGGCGACATGGGCTGGCTGGGCGACCGCACGCCCGAGCGCGTCGACCCGGCGACACTGTGGTCCGACGCCAAAACCGTCGTCTCCGTGGCGATGAACTACGGCCCGACGCACGACCCGCGCACCCTGCAGGCCAAGAGCGAACGCGGCGCCATCTCCGTCTATGCGCAAGGCCGTGACTATCACGACGTCATGACGACACGGCTGAAGGCGCTCGGCCGCTTCATCTGGGACAATTACCGCCATTCGATCAAAGTCTTCGTCGACACAGCGCCGCTGATGGAGAAGCAGGCAGCCCAGGCCGCCGGCCACGGCTGGCAGGGCAAGCACACCAACCTCGTGTCGCGCCAGTTCGGCTCCTGGCTCTTCCTCGGCGAGCTCCTGCTGTCTACCGAACTGCCGTACGACGCGCCCGAATCGGATCACTGCGGCCAATGCCATGCCTGCCTCGACGCTTGTCCCACCAACGCCTTCCCCGCGCCGTACAAATTGGACGCGCGGCGCTGCATCTCCTATCTCACCATCGAGCACGAAGGCCCCATCCCGCATGAGTTCCGCACCGCCCTCGGAAACCGCATCTACGGCTGCGACGACTGCCTCGCCGCCTGCCCGTGGAACAAGTTCGCCCAAACAACGAAGCAGGACGCCTTCGTGCCGCGCCCCGCACTCACCGCGCCAATGCTGGTCGAACTCGCCCAATTGGACGACGCCGCCTTCCGCCAACGCTTCTCCGGCACCGCCCTCAAACGCATCGGCCGCGACCGCTTCGTCCGCAACGTCGCCTATGCGCTGGGCAACAGCCGCGCTGCTTCGGCACTTCCAACTGTCGAAAAATTATTGACCGACGAGTCGCCACTGGTGCGCGGCGCCGCAGCGTGGGCGCTGTCGCAACTCGCACCGCAAGCCTTCGAGACGCGCGGGGCCAACATCAGCGAAGCCGACACCACTGTTCGCGCCGAGTGGAAACTCCAGGACGCAATCACAACACAGTCCTCATCCTGAGGAGGGTGGTGGTGGTGCTTCCGGGAAACTAAGAGCGTCGCGCCTTGAAGAATCCCTGCAGCATCTCCGCCGATTCACCCTCCGCGATGCCGCCGTAGACTTCAGGACGGTGGTGGCAGGTCGGCTGAGTGAAGATTCGCGGGCCGTGATCGACGCCACCGCCTTTCGGATCGGCCGCGCCGTAATACAGGCGGCGGATGCGGGCGAAGGAGATCGCCGCCGCACACATCGCGCAGGGTTCGAGGGTTACGTAAAGGTCGCAATCGACGAGGCGCGCCGAGCCGAGCTTCGACGCTGCGGCTCGGATCGCCAGCAACTCGGCATGGGCGGTCGGGTCGTGATCCTCCTCGGTGCGGTTGCCGGCCTCGGCCAGCACGGCGCCGCCGGCACCGACGATCACGCAGCCGATCGGCACCTCGCCCCGCCCGGCGGCGGCGCGGGCCTGCATCAAGGCACGTTCCATGGGAGTTTTGGCGGCGGCATCCATACCCGCCGACTATAGCAGCATTGCTGACTATAGCACTTGGTGCTATACTACCGAGACGTATACCGATGCGCCTCTTCAAGACCAAGGCTTTCAGCCGTTTCGCCGCGCAAGAACGCATCGCCGATCCGGCTTTGCGCGACGCCATTCGCCGCGCCGAAGCGGGCCTGATCGATGCCGATCTGGGCGGCGGCGTGATCAAACAGCGGCTGGCGCGGCCGGGTCAGGGCAAGTCGGGTGGTTATCGCAGCATCGTGCTGTTCCGGCGCGGCACGCTGGCATTCTTTGCCTACGGCTATGCCAAGAACGACCGCGACAACATCGGGCGCGAGGAATGGAACGATCACGGAGATCGAGTGATGGCAAAACGATATCGCAGCGACGCCTTGGCGGCGGTTCATGAAACGGCGGCCGGCCTGCACGAAGCCGGCATCATGAGCAAGCGCACGATGAAGGCCTTCGACGAGATGTGCCTGACGCGCATCGAGCCGCTGACGGCAACGCAGATTCGGCAGATCCGTACGCGGGAGAAAGCGAGCCAGGCGGTGTTCGCGCGCTACCTGAATGTCACCACAGGATTGATCAGCCAATGGGAGCGCGGCGAGAAGCATCCCCGCGGCGCGTCACTCAAACTGCTGACACTGGTCGCCAAGAAAGGCCTGCAGTCGGTCGCTTGAGCCATTGTCCGTCTGACACCTCGCCGCGCTGAGCGGAAGCGCGTATCGCCTGCCCTTGGCAAGCCGCCCATAAGGGGCAAAATAGTGACAAGTATCCGGGAGGAACAGCAATGCGCTTCAGCTTTACGGCGGAGCAGGACGAATTTCGCACCAGCTTGCGGCGCGCGCTCGAGGCGCGGTCGCCGGCCAAGGAGGTGCGCCGGCTGATGGCGACCGAGCTCGGCTTCGACCGCGAGGGCTGGAAGAAGCTCAATCGGGAGCTGGGGCTGACGGCCGTCCACATCCCCGAGGCGTATGGCGGCGCGGGCTTCGGCATGGGCGAGCTGGGCATCGTGCTGGAGGAAATGGGCCGCAGCCTGCTCTGCGCGCCGTTCTTCTCGACGGCGGCGCTGGCGACCACAGCGATCCTCAATGCCGGCAGCGAGGAACAGAAGCAGGGCCTGCTGCCCAAGATCGCGTCCGGCGATGCGACCGCGACGCTGGCCTTCTCCGAGACCAGCGGGCTGAACGATGCCGCCTCCGTCGAGACGACGGCGGCGCAATCGGGCGCGACGTACCGGCTCGAAGGCACCAAGAGCTTCGTGCTCGACGGCCACACCGCCGACCTGATCGTCGTGCTGGCGCGCCGGCCGGGCTCCACGGGCGAGGAAGGGCTTTCGTTGTTCACGGTTGAAGGCAGCGCCTCGGGTCTCACACGCACGCTGCTCAAGACCATGGACGAGACGCGCAAGCTGGCACACCTGGAATTCAAGGGCGTCGAGGCGCGGCTGCTCGGCACCGAGGGCACGGCGGCGGCAGCTTTTGCCAGGACGATGCAGCAGGCCATCGTGCTGCTGGCCAACGAGATGGTCGGCGGCGCCGAGCGGCTGCGCGAGGATTCGCTGGCCTATGTGCAGATGCGCATGCAGTTTGGTCGCGCGCTGGCCTCGTTCCAGACCATGAAACACAAGGCGGCCGATATGCTGGTCGATGTCGAGATGGCGAAGTCGGCGGCGTACTATGCGGCGGCGGCGCTCGACGAGGACGATGCCGAGATGCCGGCCATCGCCTCGCTGGCCAAGGCCTGCGCGTCGGATGCCTATATCCAGACGGCCATCCACGCGGTGCAGATGCATGGCGGCATCGGCTTCACCTGGGACAACGACACCCATCTCTGGTTCAAGCGCGCCAAGTCGAGCGAGATCCTGTTCGGCGACGCCAACCGGCATCGCGAGAAGATGATGCAGTTCTGGGGAGACGCGTCATGAGTGACGACATGAACGAACTCACCGAGGAGCAGGTCCGCGCCGAGGTCGCCGCCTGGCTCAAGGCCAACTGGGACCCGACCCTCGGCCTCGTCGAATGGCGCAAGAAGCTCGCGGCCTCGGGCTGGGGCGTGCCGCATTGGCCCAAGCAATGGTACGGCCGCGACCTGCCGGTGAAATTCAACGCGCCGATCGAGGAGGAATTCCACAAGGCCGGCGCCGTCGGCGTCGCCAAGGCCGGCATCCGCACGCTGGCCGCCGCGACCATCCTCGCGCATGGCACCGACCTGCATAAGCAGAAGTTCCTGCTGCCCATCCTCACCGGCGAAGACACCTGGTGCCAGCTCTTCAGCGAACCGGGCAGCGGATCCGACATGGCGGGCGCCGTCACGCGCGCCGACAAGCAGGGCAACAAGTGGGTGATCAACGGCCAGAAGGTCTGGACGACCAGCGCGCACAAGGCGCAATGGGGCCTGTTGCTGGCGCGCGCCAACTGGGACGTCGCCAAGCACAAGGGCCTGGCCTATTTCATCCTCGACATGAAGCAACCCGGCGTCGAGGTCCATCCGCTGCGCCAGATGAACGGCCACGCCTCGTTCAACCAGGTGTTCTTCACCGATGCCATCGTCGAGCCCGAGTTCCTCGTCTCCGAAGTGGGCGACGGCTGGGCGGTGGCGACGACGACGCTGATGCACGAGCGGCGCGGCGCCGACGGCTTGCGGTCGTGGGCCAGCGCCTCGCAGGCCAAGGGCCGCATCTATGAAGAAGAGCGCGCCGAGATCGCCACGACCATGGAGCCCTACAAGTGGTATCCGCAGCGCGCCGGCCGCGTCGACCTCGTGATGCCGAGGGCAAAGGAGACGGGCAAGATAAACGACCCTGTCGTGCGCCAGGAAATCGCCAAACTGCTGATCCTGTCGAAGACCGCCGAATGGACCGCCCGCCGCGCTCGCGCCGCACAAAACCAGGGCAAACCGCAGGGCCCCGAGGGTTCATTGGGCAAGCTGGTCTCCAGCCACGTCGCCCGCCAGGCCGCGCGCGTGCACACCTATATGACCGGCTCCGACGCCCTGCTGACCGGCGCCGACAGCCCGATGGCGGGCGTCATCGCCGAAATTCTGGTCTCCGTCCCCGCCACCTCGATCGCCGGCGGCACCGACGAGATCCAGCGCAACATCATCTCCGAGCGCGTGCTCAAGATGCCCAAGGAACCCAGCATCGATACCACCAAACCCTTCAAGGACGTGCCGCGGAACATCACGGCGAAGGCTTAGCGCTGGGGGGTGTGCTATGATCGCGCCATGCCCCGTCCCCTGATCGGAGTCACGCTGGATGCTGAAAAGCCCGGCGGCTACTCCAAGTTTCCCTGGTATGCGCTGCGCCAGAATTATCTCGACGCCATCGACGCGGCGGGCGGCCTGCCCGTGGCATTGCCGCACGAGCCCGACCGCGTCGCCGACTATCTCGAGCGTATCGATGCGCTTGTCGTGACCGGCGGCGCTTTCGATGTCGACCCGTCCTATTACGGCGGCGGCGCCAGGCACGCGACCGTCATCACCAAGGATCGCCGCACCGCCTTCGAGTTTGGCGTGACCCAAGGTGCGCTGGCCCAGAACAAGCCGGTGCTCGGCATCTGCGGCGGCCAGCAGCTTCTGCATGTCGTGCTGGGCGGCAAGCTGATCCAGCACATTCCCGATTCGATTGCCGATGCGCTGGCGCATGAGCAGCCCAACCCGCGCGACCAGCCCGGCCACACCGTCAAGGTCGCCGCCGGCTCACAACTCCACAGGATCGTCGGCGCCGACGAGCTCGAGGTGAACAGCGCCCATCACCAGGCGGCGGCCGACGCGCCCAAGGGCGTGATCGTCAATGCCACGGCGCCCGACGGTGTCATCGAGGGCATCGAGGCTCCCGCCTATCGCTTCTGCATCGGCGTGCAGTGGCACCCGGAATTCCTGATCTCGGAGGGCGACGCGCGGCTGTTCCGCGCTTTCCTCGGCGCGGCGGCACAATGAGCGCGCGCAACACGTCGACCGTGAAGGCGCCCGCGGCGCCCGTGAGAGAAGGCGAGCGCATCGCCAAGCGTCTGGCCCGCGCCGGCCTGTGCTCGCGCCGCGATGCCGAGCGCTGGATCGCCGAGGGCCGCGTCAAGGTCGATGGCGAAGTGCTGGCGACACCGGCCTGCGTCGTCACCGACAAGAACTTCATCGAGGTCGACGGCAAGCCCTTGCCGCAGGCCGAGCGCGCCCGCGTCTGGCGCTATCACAAGCCGCCGTCGGAAATGGTGACGGCGCGCGATCCCGAGGGCCGCCGCACCATCTTCGACGCCCTGCCGAAATCCCTGCCGCGCGTGGTGACCATCGGCCGCCTCGACTTCATGTCGGAAGGTCTACTGCTGCTGACCAACGACGGCGGCCTCGCCCGCCAGCTCGAACTGCCGGCCAATGGCTGGACGCGGCGTTACCGCGCCCGCGTGCATGGCAGCGTCGACGAAGCCAAGCTCGCCGAGCTGAAGCGGGGCATCACCATCGAGGGCGTGCATTACGGTCCGATCGAGGCCTCGCTCGACCGCCTGCAGCGCTCCAACGCCTGGATCGACATCGCGTTGAGCGAGGGCAAGAACCGCGAGGTGCGCCGCGTGCTGGCCCATCTCGAACTGCCCGTGGTGCGCCTGATCCGCGTCGCCTTCGGGCCGTTCACCTTGGGCGAATTGGAGCGCGGCATGGTCGAGGAAGTGCCGGCGATGGCGCTGGCCACCACGCTGGGCGGCGGCAAGCCGGTGCGCGGCGAGGGCTGGGCGAAACCCAAGCCCCGGCCGCCCCAGCATCACCGCTCGAAACGCAAGC
This sequence comes from Reyranellales bacterium, assembly GCA_038224985.1. Taxonomy (GTDB): domain Bacteria; phylum Pseudomonadota; class Alphaproteobacteria; order Reyranellales; family Reyranellaceae; genus Reyranella. The sequence goes on along the minus strand of JBBRFD010000061.1, from coordinate 461 downwards.
CAGGCGCCACGCCCGGCGAAAAAAATTTGCCAAATCGGAAGAATTCAAAGTCACACCGCTTGCCTTCGTAAGTCACAAATACCTCTAACTGCGCCATTGCCACCCGTCAGCGGAGATGGACATGGCGTATCGAGACCAGGCGGAAGACAGCGAAACCCCGGCGGCCACAGGCTTTCTCGGCCTGCCCTCACACTACTTCGGCCCACCCGACGGCGAGGACGCCATCCGCGCCGACGAACTGGCGGCGAGCCGGATCGAGACGGAGGCGATGGGCGCGCTGCGCGCCGCCGTGCACGATCCCGGCACCGGTTTCGCGTCGTGTTCGCCGCAGGAACGGCTGGCGGCCCTGCCCGGGATCGAGACGACCCTCGACGGCATCGGCGAGACCTTCCGGGCTCAGGCGACCACGCCGCGCCAGCGCGCGATTCTCGAACCATTGCTCGACAATCACCTCGAACACA
>JBBRFD010000060.1:0-23391 GCA_038224985.1 Reyranellales bacterium | reverse complement strand
TGGTTCATGCGCCGCGAGCTGGTGCCCATCGAGCATCTCGGCGTGGCGGCCGAGGCGCTGGGCAAGGGCCGCGATGTCGAGGTCTTCTTCGAGGGTGGCACGCGCGAGGTGCGCGGTGCGGCGGCGGCCTTCCGCACCATGCGCAACCGCCTGCGCCGCCAGATCCAGCAGCGCACCGAGATGCTGGCCGGCGTCAGCCATGACCTGCGCACGCCCCTCACCCGCATGAAACTGTCGCTCGCCTTGCTGCCCGAGTCGCCTGAGACAAAGGAGCTGGCCGACGACGTCACCGATATGGAGCGCATGATCGAGGGTTACCTGGCCTTCGCGCGTGGCGAGGGCGACGAGGAGCCCGTCGAGATCGATCTATCCGAGCTGCTCGAGGAAGTGGCCGCAGCGGCGCGGCGCGACAACTCGGATGTCGCCGTCACCTGGCAGGGCGACATGCAGATCGTGCTGCGGCCTGTTGCGATAAGACGCTGCCTCACCAACCTGGTGTCCAACGGGCTTCGCCACGGCACCAGGGTCGAGGTCAGCGCCAGCCGCGGCCGCAACGCCGTCGAGATCAACATCGACGACGACGGCCCCGGTATCGCGCCAGAGCGCCGCGAGGACGTCTTCCGCCCCTTTGTGCGCCTCGACGAATCGCGCAATGCCGATACCGGCGGTGTCGGCCTCGGCCTCACCATCGCCCGCGACATCGCCCGTACCCATGGCGGCGACGTCATGCTGGCCACCGCGCCGAAGGGCGGTCTGCGCGTGGTTGTGCGGCTCCCCGTCTGAGATAAAGTACGCTGCAAAATTCAGAGAGCCCAGATCGAGAGCAAAATGCCCAAGACACAGTCCCTGGAATTCGTCCACCATCCGCATCCGTCGCCCGTCCCCGCCGACAAGCGTGCCACCCTGCTGGCCAACCCCGGCTTCGGCCGGGTGTTCAGCGACCACATGGTGACCATCCGCTACAGCGATGCCGAAGGCTGGCACGATGCGCGGGTCGAGCCGCGCGGCCCCCTGTCGATGGATCCGGCCGCGGCGGTGCTGCACTACGCCCAGGAAATATTCGAAGGCCTGAAGGCCTACAAGACCGCCGGCGGCGGTGCCACCCTGTTCCGGCCGCGCGAGAATGCGCGCCGCTTCCAGCAATCGGCCGAGCGGCTCGCCATGCCGAAGCTGCCCGAGGAGATCTTCCTCGAGGCCGTCGACCAGCTCGTCAAGATCGACCGCGACTGGATTCCGAGCGGCGACGGCAGCCTCTACATCCGGCCCTTCATGTTCGCCAACGAGACCTTCCTCGGCGTGAAGCCCTCGTCGGATTACCTCTTCATTGTCATCGCCTCGTCGGTCGGCTCCTACTTCAAGTCGGGCGCAGATGCGGTGTCGGTCTGGGTCTCCCAGGAATTCACGCGCGCCGGCACGGGCGGCACCGGTGCCGCCAAATGCGGCGGCAACTACGCCGCCAGCCTGCTCGCGCAGGCCGAAGCGACGCGGCATGGCTGCGACCAGGTCGTCTTCCTCGACGCCGCCGAGCGCAAGTGGGTGGAAGAGCTGGGCGGCATGAACGTGTTCTTCGTCTTCAACGACGGCTCGCTCGCGACGCCGCCGCTGGGCGGTACCATCCTGCCGGGTATTACCCGTGCCTCGCTCCTCACGCTGGCCAAGGACAAAGGAATCACGGTGCGCGAGGAGCGCTATTCCTACGACCAGTGGAAGGCCGACGCCGGCAGCGGCCGCCTGCGCGAGGCTTTCGCCTGTGGCACCGCCGCGGTGGTAACGGCGATCGGCACGGTTCGCGCCCCGGAGGGCGAGTTCAAGATCGGCAATGGCGGCGCGGGCGCGCGGACGGAGGAGCTGAAGTCGGCGCTGGTCGAGATCCAGCGCAGCCGGGCGCCGGACCCGCATAGCTGGATCCACAAGGTCTTCTAGAAAAGCCGCCCGCCGTTCGGGATTACACGGTCCGGCGCGAAGAGCACGACCGCACCGTTCTCGTCGGGGAAGCCCAGCGTCAGCACCTGCGACATGAACTTGCCGATCTGGCGCGGCGGGAAGTTCACCACGGCGGCGACTTGGCGGCCGATCAGGCATTCCGGCGTGTAGTGTACGGTGATCTGGGCTGAAGATTTCTTCGTGCCGATCTCCGGGCCGAAATCGATCAGCAGCTGCAGCGCCGGCTTGCGCGCGCCCTCCAGCGGCCTGGCTTCGAGGACGGTGCCGACGCGGATGTCGACCTTGGTGAAATCGTCGTAGGCGATTTGCGAGGCGGCAATCTGATCGATCATGCCGCCAGCCTAACCGCGAGCGGCCAAAAGAAAAGGGGCTGCCCATGAGGCAGCCCCTTCTCGCCGTCGGCGCTGGAAAGCGCCGGTCGGTCTTACTTCTTGGCGGCGATCGCGGCCTTCACTTCTTCCGTCAGCTCAGCCACGCGGGCGCTCAGGGCCTCGAAGGCTTCGGTATGGCTCTTGCTGTAGAGGCTCACCAACTCCTTGGTGTTGGCGACGGCGACTTCGTAGCTCTTCTTCACGAAGTCGATCTGCTTGGCGGCCTTCTCCTCGACGGTGGCGGCGGACATCATCTCGCTGCCGGCCTTGGAGAGGTCTTCCATGGCCGAGCGCATCATGTCGGTCTGGCGCTGGGCGATCGCCTTGAACGACTCGACGGCCGTGGTGTTGGCGGCGGTGATGGCGGCGATGTTCTTGCGGTTGGCTTCGACCAGGTTCTCGGCATTGACCATCGGGAACTTGAACTCACCGGTGAACTTGCTGAAATCGAAGTCGGCGAAGGGATTCTTGAAAGCGGTGTTGGCGAACATGGGAGGCTCCTCGGGGTGACATTTTTGACTGGCTTGGTGCCCGCTATGTTGCGGTGCACAACGAAACGGAATTTAGGCATGATGCCTGCCAAGTCAAGGGGCGATTTTGTGCATTGCACAATAGCGTATCACGATGCGTGCGAGTCGGGTCTTTCGAGGCGCACGGGAACCACAGGTAATTTGATATATTTATCAAAGAGTTGAGCCCAGTTTTCGGCGGTTTTCAGACGCCGGTCGAGGGCCGCCATGGTCTTTGATAAATCCTGGCTATCGTCGCTTTCGAAGACGCCAAATACCGCATAGTGCATGGCCAAAAGTCCATTTTGCCGCAGCGCACCAGAAAGCCCGTCGGCCGGGATGGCGGCCGCCTCCAGCATGCAGGCCATCGACCGGCGCATCGCCGAGGCCATGCGCAGCGCCAGCAGGGGATCGGTCGCCAGCGCCCGCCGCACCGCCCGCAGAAAGTCCTTGTGGGGCTTCAGGACATCGTAGCGGCGCATCAGTGTGTCGAACAGCCGGTCGCGCGCGGTCTCTTCGGGATCATTGGAGGACGCCACGCCCTCCATCACCTGGGCGTCGATGCGGGCCATGAAGGCGCCGGTCAGCGCCACCTTGTCGGGAAACAGTGCATAGAGCTCGGCGAAGCCCAGCCCCGCCGCCTGCGCCACGTCACGCAGGGCCACGGCGGCATAGCCTTTCTCGCCCACCAGCCGAAGGAAGGCGTCGAGTGCGGCGTCCCGCTTCTCGCTCATCCCGCGAGTTCCCTGGAGCGCCGCGAGGCGGCGGCCAGCGCCTTGTCGAAGACCGGCTGGATGCCATCGACGGCCATCAGCACCTTCAGCGCCTCGGCGGTGGTACCGCCGGGGCTGGTGACATTGACGCGCAGCTGCGAGGCGGGCTCGCTCGACTGGCGCATCAGCTCGCCGCTTCCCGCCACCGTGGCGCGGGCCAGTTGCATGGCCATGTCGGGCGAAAGACCGAGCTTGGTCCCCGCCGCCGCCATGGTCTCGACCAGCAGGAAGACATAGGCGGGGCCGCTGCCCGACAGCGCCGTCACCGGATCGAGCAGTGCCTCGTCGTCGACCCAGAGCACCTGGCCCACGGCTTCGAGCAGATCGTGGCAGCGTTTGCGCTCGGCCGGCGACACGCCCTTGGACGGCGTCGCCACGGTGATGCCATGGCGCACGGCGGCCGGCGTATTGGGCATGGAGCGCACGATCTTGGCCTCGGCGCCAAGATGGCCGGCGAAATAGCGCAGCGTCTTGCCGGCGGCGATCGACAGGAAGACCGCGCCGCTGTCGGCGAAGCGCTTGAGGTCAGGCAATACGCCATCCATCGACTGCGGCTTGACCGCCAGCACGACGATCTCGGGCGTCTCCGTCACCTCGGCCGAGGAGGCGACGCAGCGCACGCCCGGCTTCTTCGGCCGCGCCGCGTCGATCGGTTCGGCGACGACGACATCGGACACGGCGAGCCCCCGCGCCAGCCAGCCTTCCAGCATGGCCCCGCCCATCTTGCCGCTTCCGACCAACAACAGCGTGCCCATGACTAGCGTCCCTTGAACTTCGGCGCGCGCTTCTCGGCGAAGGCTGAGGCGCCTTCCTTGCGGTCGGCGCTGTTGGCGATGGTCTCGAGCTTGTAGCGCTCCGGCACGAAGATCTCGGCGGGGCCGCGCGGCAGGGTCTGGTTGGCGAAGTCGCGCAGGGTGCGGATCACCAACGGCGCCGATTCGGCAATGATCTTGGCCATGCGGCGCGCCTCTTTACGCTCCTCGCCCAGCGGCACGACCTTGTTCACGAAGCCCACGTCATAGGCACGCTTCACCGAGATTTCCTCGCCCAGCAGAAGCAGCTCCATCGCCACCTTGTGCGGCATGCGCGAGACGATGCCCGGCATCAAGCCGCCGAAGACGCCGACCTTGGCCTCCGGATACATGAACTTCGTCGTGTCGGCCGAGACCATGAGATCGCAGGTCATGACCATGCAGATGGCGCCGCCGATCACCCAGCCCTGGGTGGCGCAGATCACCGGCTTGGTGAGATGGTGGCTGACATGCGGCACTGCCTTCCACATGGCCGAGGGCGCGGCCTTGAGATCGGCGCCGACGCAAAAGGCCGGACCATCGGCCTGCAGGATGGCAACCTGGTCGCCGCCCGCCTCGAAGCCGCGATAGGCGTCGTAGAGCCCGTCGCAGAGTTCCTGGTTCAACGCATTGCGCTTTTCGGCGCGCGTCATGGTGATGGTGGTGATGCCTTCGCTCGACTCGACCTTGACCAGGCTGCTCACGTGCGTTCCCTCCGGCTTGTTGCCAAACTTGTTGGGACCGATGCTACCAGTAGGGATCGCCGGTTTCGAGGAAGTCGCGGACATATCTGCCAACCCCTTCCTCCAACGAGGTGAAGGGCCTGGCGTAGCCGGCGGCCCGCAACCGCTCCATGCGCGCTTCGGTGAAATACTGGTAGCGGTCGCGGATGGCTGCCGGCGTATCGACGAAGTCGATGGCCGGCGGCTTGCCCATGGCGGCAAAGGTGGCGTTGGCCAGGTCGAGGAAGGACCGCGCCTGGCCCGTGCCGATATTGAACAGCCCGCTTTGCCGGCCCTCCTGCCACAGCCAGATCAGGGCGTCGGCGCAGTCGCCGACCCAGACGAAATCGCGCAACTGGCCGCCATCGGCGTAGTTCGGATTGTGCGAGCGGAAGAGCCGGGCGCGGCCGGTCTCGCGGATTTGTTCATGTAAGGCCACAGCGACGCTCTTCTGGCCGCCCTTATGGTACTCGTTCGGCCCATAGACGTTGAAAAACTTCAGCCCGGCCCAGAACGGTGGCGTCTTCTCGCCGGCATTCACCCGCCTCAGCACTTCGAGATCGAAGCGGTGCTTGCTCCGGCCATAGGGATTGAGCGGCTGCAGGCGCTGCATCGCCTGGCCGGTGAATTCATCGTCGAAGCCCGCCTCGCCATCGCCATAGGTCGCTGCCGAGGAGGCATAGATCAGCGGGATGCCGCGCTCGGCGGCAAAGGTCCACAGACGCAAGGGGAGTTGGACGTTGACGCGCTCCAGCAAGCCCTCGTCCGTCACCGTCGTGCTGCTGATGGCGCCCATATGGAAGATCGCCTCGATATGGCGGCGGTCGCGGTCGAGGAAAGCGTCGAGTTGCTCGGGCGGCACCACCGAAGCGAGGTTGCCGCGCTTGGCGATATTGCGGCCCTTGCGCTCGCCGGTCATCGGATCGGTCGTCCAGTCGACCACCGCAATCTTGGGCGCGCGCACCGCTTCCAGCCCGGCGATCAGCACCGAGCCGATGAATCCCGCTCCCCCGGTAACTACAAGCATGGCACCAACAGCATGCGTGCTTATATAGCAGCAATTGCCGCCGGCCTGTCGCCTCCCCATACTCCGGCGATTGTAGAGGAGTATCCCATGCAGACCCGCAATCCCCTGATCGACGACCTGACGAAAGTGGCCAACAGCGCCATGGGTGCACTGACGGGCATGAAGGACGAGGTCGAAGCGCGCGTGCGCGACCAGATCGCCAAGATCCTCGATGGCATGGATATCCCACGCCGCGACGAATTCGACGCCGTGAAGGCCATGGCCGCCAAGGCGCGTGAGGAGAACGAGGCGCTGAAGGCGCAGATTGCCGATCTCCAGGCCAAGTTCGGCGACAACAAGTTCGGCGACAAATAGATGCGCGTTGGGGTCGAGGTCGGCGGCACCTTCACCGATCTCGTCGCGGTCGAGGATGGCCGGATCGTCGTCACCAAGGTGCCGAGCACGCCCAAGTCTCCCGATATCGGCGCCTTCAATGCGCTGACCGCCTCCGGTATCGACCTCTCGCGCATCGTCGATCTCGGCCACGGCTCGACCGTGGCCACCAATGCCGTGCTGGAGCGCAAGGGCGCGCTGGTGGCCTTCATCGCCACGGCCGGTTTTCGCGACCTGCTGTTCATGCAGCGCCACGACCGGCGCAATATCTACGACCTGTTCTACGCCAAGCCCTCGCCACCGGTGCGCCGCCGCGACTGCTTCGAAGCCACCGAACGCCTGCGCGCCGACGGCACGGCCGAGACGCCGCTCGACGAGGCCAGGGTGCGCGCCGAGCTGATCCCGGCACTGAAAGCCGGCGGCTATCGCGCCATCGCCGTCTGCCTGCTCAACGCCTATGCCAATCCCGTGCATGAGAAGCGGCTGGCCGCACTCATCACCGAAGCATTGCCCGGCGTGCTGGTCACTTGCAGCCATCAGGTGGCGCGCGAGTTCCGCGAATTCGAACGAGCCTCGACGACGCTGCTCTCGGCCTATGTCCAGCCGGTGATCGACGGCTATCTGCAGCGCTTCGAGAGCAAGCTGGCCGGTGCGGGCTTCATCGGCCGTTTCACCGTCATGCAGTCCAACGGCGGACGCCTGCCGGCTTCGGCGATGCGCCAGAGCGCCATCACCGCGCTCTATTCCGGCCCCGCCGCCGGCGTCGTCGGCGCCACACGGCAGGCGGCGCGCTCGGGCTACAAGGATCTCATCACCTTCGACATGGGCGGCACCTCGACCGATGTCTGCCTGGTGCAGAACGGCCGACCCTCGCTGGCCTCGGAAAGCGAGATCGACGGCCTGCCGATCCGCACGCCGGTGCTCGACATCGTCTCGGTCGGTGCAGGCGGCGGCTCTCTGGCCTGGGTCGACGATGGCGGCATGCTGCGCGTCGGCCCGCAGAGTGCCGGCGCCGATCCCGGCCCCGCCTGCTACGGCAAGGGCGGCCAGGAACCGGCCACCACCGACGCCCATGTCGTCATCGGCACGATCCGGCCCGAAGCCTTCCTCGGCGGCCGCATGAAGCTCGATTCGGAAGCGGCCAAGCGCGTCTTCCAGCCGTTGGCCGAGCGCTTCGGTCTCAGTATCGAACAGGCCGCCTCCTCCGCCCTGCAGCTGGCCGATGCCAATATCGTGCGCGCCATCCAGCTCGTCTCGACCGAGCGTGGCCGCGATCCGCGCGACTATGCGCTGGTGCCGTTCGGCGGCGCCGGGCCGCTGCATGCCGCCCGCATCGCCGAGGAACTCGGCATCTCGACCATCGTCGTGCCGCCCAATGCCGGCGTGATCTCGGCCTATGGGCTGGTAGCCTCGGACTACACCAAGTTCGACGCCGTCACGCGAAAGATGAAACTTGATGAGGTCGCGGCGAAGGAAGCCGGCAAGACCTTCGAGGAAATGCGCTCGCGGCTCGCCGCGCAATTCGCCGACATGAAGCTGCCGGGCACGCTCGACTACACCCATACCCTCGACATGCGCTTTGTCGGACAGGCCTTCGAGGTCGGCGTCGAGATTCCCGCCGACCGGCTGGCCTCGCTCGACGTGGCGTATCTCTCCGGCCTCTTCGCCGATGCCCATCACCGCACCTTCATGCATGGCGCCAATCTCGACCGGCCCGTCGAGATCGTGACGCTGCGCGTCGGCGCGACGCTGCCGATCGGCGGTGCGCCCAAGCTCGACCGCGAGAAGCTGGCGGCGCGGGCACCGGAGCAGGCGAAGATCTTCCACGGCGAGGGCTGGCTCGACTGCGAGCGCCATACCGACGAGGCCCTGACTCCCGGCCAGAGGATCGTCGGGCCGGCCGTGGTCGAAGGCCATACGGCTACCACCTGGGTGGCGCCGGGCTGGACAGCCGAACTCGACCCGGAAGACAATCTCATCCTGCGGAGAAGCACATGAGCACCACGCCCCCGAGTTCGATGCTGGGTCCGATCGACTACGCCGTCATCAGCCAGGCGCTGATCGCCTCGGCGCGCGAGATGGGCGTGAAGCTGATCCGCTCGGCCTACTCGACCATCCTGCGCGAGGCGCGCGACGGCTCGGCCGGGTTGATGGACCGCAACGGCAACACGGTCGCACAGGCTGAACTCATTCCCATGCAGCTCGGCCCCATCGGCGAGACGCTGCGCGCCTGCCTCAAGCGCTATCCGGTCGAGACGCTGAAGGAAGGCGACTTCCTGATCAACAACGACCCCTTCGAGGGCGGCCAGCACATCCCCGACGTCTTCATCTTCACGCCGATCTTCGTCGAGGGCCGCGTCGTCGGCTTCGGCGCCTCGGTGGCGCATCATCTCGATCTCGGCGGCGGCGCACCCGGCCTCAACATCCATGCCAGCGACGTCTACCAGGAAGGCTTGCGCTTCCCACCCAGCAAATACGATTTCCAGCGCGACTGGAACGGCGGTTCCTTCGAGCGCCTCGTGACGGCCAATGTGCGCGTGCCCGACCTCACCATCGGCGACTTCAATGCCCAGTTCGCCGCCAACGCCATCGGCGTGATGCGCGTGAAGCAGCTCTGCGAGCGCTATGGCGCGGCCAAGGTCGAGGCGGCGATGGCCGAGATGCAGGATTACAGCGAGCGCCGCGTGCGCGCCGCCATCGCCAAGGCGCCCAAGGGCGTGTTCTACGGCGAGGATGCCATCGACGACGACGGCCTGACCGACGAGCCGCTGGTCATCAAGGCCAAGGTCACCATCGCCGAGGACTCGGTCGAGATCGATTTCGAGGGCACCTGCGGCCAGGTGAAGCGCAATCTCAACTGCCCCTATTCGAGCACGCTGTCGGCGGCGCTGAGCTGCGTGAAGTCGGTGCTGACCAGCCCCGACATTCCCTACAACGAGGGCATGGCGCGGCCCGTGCACATCAAGGTGCCCTACGGTTCGCTGCTCAACCCGCGCCACCCCGCGCCGGTGCGCGCCCGCATGATCCCGGCCTATCGCGTGTTCAACGCGGTGATGAAGGCACTGGCCCAGGCGCTGCCCGAGCAGGCCATCGCCACCGGCTTCGACTGCACCACGGCCTTCTGCCTCTCGCGTCTCGGCGAGAAGGGCTACAGCGTCTATCTCGAGATCTTCGGCGGCGGCTATGGCGCGTCGAAGGGCGCCGATGGCTGCGACGCCGTCGATTCGCCGCTCAGCAACTGCTCCAACGCCCCGGTCGAGTCGCTCGATATCGACTACGACTTCTTCCGCATCACCGGCTACGAGCTGGCGCCGGACTCGTTCGGCCTCGGCGCCCGCCGCGGCGGCGCCGGCTTCTCGCGGCGTTGCGAGATCCTGACGGACGACGTGCAGCTCGCCATCTACTCCGACCGCTTCAAGCTCGCCCCCGAGGGCCTCTTGGGCGGCGAGCCCGGCCAGCGCGGCTATTGCCGCGTCCATCGCGCCAACGGCACCGTCGAGGAGCTGCGCAGCAAGGCCGCCCTCGACCTCAACAAGGGCGACGTGGTGGAAATGTTCGTGGGCGGCGGCGCCGGCTTCGGCCGCGTCAGCGAGCGGCCCGACTCGATGATCGACCGCGATCTGGCCGACGGCATGCTGACGCGCGATCCGCGTACCGCGCGGAAGCTGGCGGCGGAGTAAAGGTCCCTCGCTGCGCTCGGGATGACAGCCTTGGTTAGGCTGACGGCGTGCGCTGACTCGAAGCGCGATCATACCGATGTTGTCATCCCGAGCGCAGCAAGGGACCTTTAAGCTGCGCCGACCGACTTCAGGTAGAGATCGCTGGCTTCCTTGGTCAGCGGGCCGGGCTTGCCATCGACAATCAATCGGCCGTCGATCTTCGCGACGGGCGTCACGCCGCCCAGCGTGCCCGTCACGAAAGCCTCATCCGCCGAATAGACCTGCGCCAGAGTGAAGTCGCATTCCTTCGCTACCTTGCCGGCCGCGCGCCAGGCGTCGACCACGTTGGCCTGCGTCACGCCCTTGAAGCTGTAGGCGCCGCTCGAGGTCCAGAGTTCGCCTTTGCGGACGATGAAGAAGTTGGTCGAATTGCAGGAGGCCACGAAGCCGCGCGGATCGAGCATCAGGGCCTCGTCGGCGCCGGCATTGATCGCCTGGATCAGCGCCTGGATGAGATTGAGGCGGCTGTGCGAATTGAGACGCAGGTCGAAGACGTCCGGCGTGCTGGTCCGGAAGGTCGAGGTGAAGAGCGTCATGCCACGCGCCTTGGCCTCGGGGTTGGAGCGCTTGTATTCGGCGACGATGACGACCGTGGCCTTGCCGACCACGAAGCGCGGATCCTGGTTGGGCGTCGATTTCAGGCCGCGCGTAATCATCAGGCGCATATGGGCGCCGTCGGTCATGCCGTTGCGGTCGAGCGTGTCCTGTAGCGCCTTGACCACGCCCTCGCGGGTCAGGCCGATGTCGAGCGCGATCGAGCGGGCGCCTTCGAACAGCCGGTCGAGATGGGCATCGAGGCTGATCAGCTTGCCCTTGACCAGACGCAGGCCCTCCCAGATGCCGTCGCCCAGCGCGAAGCCGGAATCGAATACCGAGACCATGGCCTCGTTGCGCGGCACGAAGGCGCCGTTGACGTAGACCAGCACCTTGTCGTTGCGCGCGTCGGCTACGTAGCCCTGCGCCGAGCCTTGCGTCTTTTGTTCCGTCGTCATGTTTCTTCCCTAGAGGCTGTATTCTTTGTGGCTCGCCAGGAAGGCGCGCGTGCGCTCCTGCAGCGGGTTCTTCAGCACCTGATCGGGCGGGCCCGATTCGTGGATGGCGCCGTCGGCGAGGAAGAGCACGCGGGTTGCCACGTGATAGGCGAAGCCCAGCTCATGCGTGACCAGCAGCATGGTGCGGCCTTCCTCGGCCAGCGTGCGGATGACGCCCAGCACCTCGCCGACCAAGGCCGGATCGAGCGCCGAGGTCGGCTCGTCGAACAGCATGAGCTCGGGCTCCATCGCCAGCGCCCGTGCAATCGCCACGCGCTGCTTCTGGCCGCCCGAGAGATGTGCCGGGTAGTGATCGGCCTTCTCCGCCAGCCCGACGCGCGTCAGTTCGGCGGTGGCGCGTTTATGCGCCTCGTCCTTGGCGAAGCCGCGCACGGTGCGCAGGCCCTCCATGACATTGCCGATGGCGGTCATATGCGGGAAGAGATTGAACTGCTGGAACACCATGCCGATACGCTGGCGCACCTTGGTAAGGTCGCTCTCGCGGTAGCGGCCATTCTGGCCGATGACCTTGCCATCGAGCGTGACGGTGCCGCTGTCCGGCATCTCCATGAAGTTGAGGCAGCGCAGCAGCGTCGACTTGCCCGAGCCCGAGGCGCCGAGGATGGCAATGCGCTCGCCCGGCTGGACCTCGAGATCGATGCCGCGCAGCACGTCGTTGCCGGCGAAACGCTTGCGGAGGCCGGAGACGCCGAGCAGGGTCATTCATCCCTCGCGAGGCGCCGTTCGAGCACGTAGGTCATCTGCACCAGCGGCCAGAGGAAGACGAAGAAGATCACCGCAACAGCCGTATAGGCCTCGATGGGATTGAAGTTGATCGAGGCGATCAGCTTGCCCTGCTGCAGCAGCTCGACATAGGCCACGGCCGAGGCCAGCGTCGACATCTTGAAGATCTCGATGGCGCGGTTGGTCAGCGCCGGCGTCATGCGCTTCAACGCTTGCGGCAGGATGATGCGCCGCATCGCCTGCAGCCAGCTCATGCCGATGGCGCGGGCGCCGTCCCATTGGCCGCGATCGATCGACTGGATGCCGCCGCGATAAATCTCGGCCGAGAAGGCCGCCGAGTTGAGCGAGATGCCGAGCGTCGCCGCCGCCAGCGGGCTGATGCTGAAGGGCAGCAGGATCGGGAGCGCAAAGTAGAACCACAGTATCTGTACCAGCACCGGCGTGTTGCGGAAGAACTCGACGAAAGCCGTCGCCGGCCAGTAGAGCCAGCGGCTGCGGGCATAGCGGCCGAGGCCGATCACCAACCCGAGGCTGAGCCCGAGCACCAGGCAGATCGCGAAGATGCGCAGCGTACCCGCCGCACCCGCCAGCAAGGCGTCTGTATTGTCGAGGACGGAGGCGAAATCCCACTTCATCAATGCCCCCTCAATGAACCGTCGACTCGCCGCTGACGGCCAGCCGCCGTTCGAACTGCCGCGCCGCCACGCTGAACAGCGTGATGACGAAGAAGTAGATCAGCGCCGTTACCGTAAACGTCTCGAGTGGCCGGAAGGTCTTCTGCGAGATCTCGTTGGCGGCGTAGAGAAGGTCGGCATAGGCGATGGTGGCGACCAGCGTCGTCGTCTTCATGAGTTCGATGGCGCGTTCCATGAAGGCGGGGATCATGCGCCTGACCGCCTGCGGCAACACGATGCGGCGCATCGCCTGGGCCTGCGTCATGCCGATGGCCCGCGCGCCGTCCCATTGCCCGCGCTCGATCGAGGCAATGCCGCCACGAAAGACTTCGGCGAAGAAAGCGGCGGACTGGATCGAGAAAGTAACGACGGCCGCCATGAAGGCCGTCATCTCGATGCCGGCGATCAGCGGCAGCGCGAAGTAGAACCAGAAAAGCTGGACCAGCGGTGGCGTGGTGCGGAAGACCTCGATGATGAAGCCCGCCGGCCACGCCAGATACCGGCGCGGCTGGAGCCGCAGCAGCGCCAGCACGAGGCCGAGCGCGATGCCGCAGGTCAAGGCCGTGCCGGTGACCTTGAGTGTGTTCACGAGGCCCTGGGCCAACAACGGTGTGTTGGCCAGGACCGGCGTGAAGTCCCACTGATACGCCAAGCGGGCCCCGCTTCCGTAATGGGTCCGAAGGCTAGAGCATTTCCTTCATGATCGGCGGCGCCGCCTTGGGATCGAGACCGAATTCGCTGAGCGCCTGCTCGTACCACTTCTGCGTCTGGCCGCTCTTGTAGTACTCGGCGAGGCGGCTATCGACCCAGGCCACGAACTCCGGATCGTTCTGGCGCAATGCCGTGCTGGAAGCCTGCGACTGCGCGGGCGTCGGCACGATGATCTTGCCCTTGCCGAGGCGCTGGCGGGCGGCCAGCAGCGGCGGATGGAACAGACAGACGGCATCGACGCGGCCCGACTGGAAGGCGGCGATGGCGGCGGCATTGTCCGGGAAACGCTGGATATCGGCCTTGGGTGTGTGCTCGCTGGCGAACTTGTCCATCGAGGAGGCCTGCGGCACGGCAATGCGCACGCCCGCCTTGTTGAGGTCCTCCCAACTCTTCACTGCCAGGTCGTCGCGCGCCAGCACGGCGAGCGAGTAGTAGAGCAGCGGCGAGGCCGGGAAGGCCACGGCCTTCTTGCGCTCTTCGGTGGCGTCGATGGTGAACATGATATCGATCTTGTCGCCCTGCAGAGCGGCAATCGAATTGCCCCAGCTCACCTCGACCGTTTCCATCTTGACGCCCAGCGTCTTGGCCATTGCCTGGCCCATCGAGATGCCGAGGCCGGAGGTCCACTCGCCGGACTTGGGATCCTTCGAGAACCACGGCGGTGCCTGGGTGACGCCAACGCGGAACGTGCCGCGCTTCTTGATGTCTTCCAGCGTGCCGGCGCGGGCCGGCGTCGAGAAAATGGCGGGCGTTGCGGCCAACCCGATCAGTGTCGTGCGACGTGTGATGCTCATGTCATGTCTCCCTTACTGCTGCTTCCCCGAAACGAACTTTTCCGTCTGCTCCGCGCCGCGGCGCATGTGATCGGCGATCTCGAGGCGCATGGCGTCGAGATCGCTGCCCAATGCGGCACGGATATAGCTGTCGTGACTGTCGCGGCGCGGCCCGCGCCGGCCATGGGCGCGATGATGCGCCGCCCAGTAAAGCTGCAGGCGGCCGCGCAGGCCCTGCCAGGCCCGCAGCAACAGCTTGTGGCCGGCGGCTTCGAAGACCAGCCCGTGAAATTCGATTTCGGTGAGGATACTGGCGCGGTCGTCGCCGGCATCGATGGTGGCGATCAGCGTCTCGTTGCGACGGCGCAACTCGGCACGGAAGCGCTCGTCGCGACGTTCCCAGACCTGCTCGAAGGCGAAGGTCTCAAGCACGGTGCGCAGCGAATAGATTTCGCGCACATCCTCGACCGAGAGCGAGGCCACATGCGTGCCGGTATAGGGCACGGTGACCAGCAACCCCTCCTCGATGAGCTGGCGCAACGCCTCGCGCAGGGGACCGCGGCTGACATCGAAGCGCGCCGACAACGCCGTCTCGACCAGCGCCGTGCCGGGCGCGATGTCGCCGGCAAGGATCGCCGTGCGCAGCCGCTCGGCGACATGCGCCCGCAGGGTGTTCCTGGGCACGCGGTCGAGGACCCCGATTTCAGGTGCCCGAATTGCGGAAAGTCCGGAAAGCGCCAAAAAGCCCCCTGTTTGGCCAATCGTCGATTGTCGACAATCTTGCACGGCAGAGCGACGCCAGACAATAGCGGAGCCGATCAGGCTGCTTTTTTCAGGCCCGACTTCCTTTTCGGCTTCACTGGCGGAGCGGGCCGCAACGCGCGAATAACAGCCTGCGGTTCCCGGTCGATGACCGACAACAGAATGCGCGCAGGCCAATCGGCCAGCACGCGGCCCTGCTCCCCGTTGCGCACCGTAGCCACGCTGAACCCAAATCGCAGCGCAAACTGAGCCTGGCTGAGCTTCATGCGTCGACGCATGGCGGCGACATCAGGCATGGCCGGCACGAACTGGACGTCGGACGGCTCCTTTGGAAAGGACACGATGCTCTCGGAATCGGCCAGCGCGTTGCGCTCGATTTCCTCGTCGGACATGTCCTTGATGCGCTTCCAGTCGACCGAGCGCAATGCTTTGCGCAGGCGTTCAGGCGTCATCGTCACGCGGACGTATTTCCCCTCGCCGGACTTTCCAGAAGCGCTCTCTTTGCCCACGTCTCAATCTCCTCGCGGAAATGATCCGCGGAATCCAGTTGCGCAACGTGAAGACGCAGGTGAATTCAAACCCCTCAAGCAATCCGACGGCGACATAACGAACTTCATCATGGTCGTTGCGGGGACTGGCCCATTGGACGGACGGCATCGCGAAGATCGCCTACGGGGCGTGCGCGCCGCCACAAGAACACCGGTTGCCCAACACGCCCCCTGGCATCGAACGGATCGTTGAACATCGTCATTTTTGGCTTCTCCTGAGGCACTCGTACGCAAGCGGTACGCCAAGGAACTGTAAGTGCACGAAAACCGCACAATTCCTAGGTCTAGTCGATTCGCTGATGAAATTTCAGGCAGAAACAGCCGATTCGGCCTGCGGAATTTTGCGATTCGAATCTTAGCGCTGGGGATTAAAATCATGGAATCGCTGACTCTTTCCCGTTTTACACAGCGATTTCCTATTGCGTAGGGATTCCCCTCATGTCACGCTAACTATAGTGGGTTGTTGGGAACCTACTACGATATGTCGGCCGGCCGTCACGAAGATGGACCCTTCATAGGTTCGCAGGGCGGAATGGTTTGGGGAGTGGGTCGATGGCGTTATCGCGGCACGAGCGGACCAGACGGAAAGCCGATCTGAACCCGCTCGAAATGATTGAAAAGGTCGTTTCAGCCAACGACTGGCCTTTCGACAGAACCTCCGACCGAGAAATCGCCGTCGAAGTCGCGGGCCGGTGGTGCGACTACCGCATGTTCTTCAGCTGGCGCGACGATGTCGAGGCGCTGCACTTCACCTGCGCCTACGACGTCCGCATCCCGACCGAGCGCCACAACGACATCCATGGCCTGCTGGCCCTGATCAACGAAAAGATGTGGCTCGGTCATTTCGACCTCTGGAGCGAGGAAGGCCTGCCGATGTTCCGCCACGCCATCCCGCTGCGCGGCACCAACGGCCTGATGGCCGAGCAGTTGAACGACCTCGTCGAGGTGGCGATCACCGAGAGCGAGCGCTTCTACCCCGCCTTCCAATACGTCGTCTGGGCCGGCAAGAGCCCCGCCGACGCGCTGACCGCCTCGATCCTCGAGACCGTTGGCGAAGCCTAATCAAACTGAAATTGCCAAACCGAAATTAAAGCCCCCGATCTTCAAGCCAAAGGGACCGTCCGACGCCCCCTCTCGTAAAAAGACCAAGAAACTCTGATTCGGACTGTCCTTAGCGGCGTCGGCTTCCCCAAGCCGGCGCCGCGACCAATTTGGGAGCTCGCCTTCCTAGGGCCGCGATCCCCCCGCTATAAAGGAGCCGCCCATGACCCTGCTCCTCATCCCCTATCCGGAAATCGATCCCGTCCTGGTCCAACTCGGACCCTTTGCCATCCGCTGGTATGCGCTGGCCTATATCGCCGGCCTGGTGATCGGCTGGCAGATCATGCGCCGCGTCTGCGAGCAGCCGCCGCGGCTGCTGTCGCCCGCCAAGATCGACGACTTCCTCGTCTGGGCAGCGCTGGGCGTCATCATCGGCGGCCGGCTGGGCTATGTGCTGTTCTACAAGCCGGCCTTCTTCCTCACCTCGCCGCTGTCGATCTTCACCCTGTGGGAAGGCGGCATGTCCTTCCATGGCGGGTTGTTGGGTGTGATCGTCGGTATCCTGGCCTTCGCCTATCGCAACAAGGTGAGCGCCTTCATGCTGGCCGACCTGGTAGCCATCGTGACGCCGATCGGATTGTTCTTCGGACGGCTGGCCAACTTCATCAACGGCGAACTGTGGGGCCGCACCAGCGACGTCGCCTGGGCGATGATCTTCCCGCGCGGCGGATCGCTGCCGCGCCATCCCAGCCAGCTCTACCAGGCCTTCTTCGAGGGCGTGCTGCTGCTGATCGCAGTCGTTGCCGTGTGGAAACTGACCGACGGCCGCCGCCGGCCCGGCCTGCTGACCGGCGTGTTCTGCGCCGGCTATGGCATCGCCCGCATCGTGGGCGAGCTATGGCGCGAGCCCGATGCGCATCTCGGCTATCTCTGGGGCCCGGTCACCATGGGCATGGTGCTGTCGCTGCCGATGGTGCTGTTCGGCGCGGTGCTGATCTTGCGCGCCTATCGGCGGCCTGCCCTCCAGCCGTGACAGAATGGTCGTGACGACGGAACTGGGTCGGCTGATCCAGCAACGCATCGCACTGACCGGTCCGATCTCGCTGGCCGACTTCATGGCCGAGGCGCTCGGCCATCCCCGTCTCGGCTATTACCGCCGCGCCATGCCGCTGGGCGCCGCCGGCGATTTCACCACATCGCCGGAAATCTCGCAGATGTTCGGCGAGTTGATCGGCGCCTGGCTGGCCGAGCGTTGGCAGGCCATGGGCGAACCGGCATCGTGCACTCTCGTAGAACTTGGTCCGGGACGCGGCGTGCTGATGGCCGATGCCTTGCGCGCGACGGCGCGCGTGCCGGGCTTTCACGCGGCGCTCAAGCTCCATCTCGTCGATATCAACGAAACTCTGCGCGCCGAACAGGCCAAGGTGCTCGCGGCCTATGCGCCGACCTGGCATGAGCGTCTCGACGACGTTCCCAGCGGACCGCTGTTGCTCGTCGCCAACGAATTCTTCGACGCGCTACCCGTGCGGCAGTTCCACATGACCGCGCAAGGCTGGCGCGAGCGCATGGTCGGCCTGTCGCCCGATGGCACCTCGCTTCATCTGGCGCTCGCTCCCGGCCTCACGCCCTATGCGTCGGTGTTGCCCGAGGCGGATGTCGGCGCCGAAGCCGAGCTCTCGCAGGCCTCGCTGTCCGTGGCCGCCGCCATCGGCCAGCGCGTGGCGCGCGATGGCGGCTGGGCGCTGATCGTCGACTATGGCCGCGACGGAACCGCGCTCGGGCGGGGCCTCGGCAGCTCTTTGCAGGCTGTGCGCGAGCATCGCGGCGCCGGCCCGCTCGACCGGCCGGGCGAAACCGACCTCAGTGCCCATGTCGACTTCGCCACCCTGGCCGGCGCGGCGCGAGACGCCGGTGCGCGGGTCTTCGGCCCCACCGGACAAGGCGATTTCCTGCGCGCCCTGGGCATCGAAGGGCGCGCCGAGACGCTCAAGGCACGCGCCACGCCCGGACAACGCACGGCCATCGATGCGGCACTCGCCCGCTTGATCCAGCCGGATCAAATGGGCACCCTCTTTCGCGTGCTGGCGCTGGGCGACGGCAAGTGCGATTCACCCGCCGGCTTTTCGGATTAAAAATGCCCGACATGATCGAAGCCAGGACGCTTGCCGTATTGGACGGCGTGCAACACCGGTTTTTTACCCGCCAAGGCGGCGTCAGCAGCGGCCTCTTCACGTCGCTCAACTGCGGCTATGGCTCGGCCGACAGCCCCGACAATGTGCGCGAGAACCGCCGCCGCGCCGCGGCGACCTTCGGCCTGGCCGAAACCGATCTTCTGACGGTGCATCAGATCCATTCGACTGAAGTCCTGACCTTGGGGGCCGAACGCTGGACATCGCCCGGCGCGCCCAAGGCCGACGGTATGGTCACCGACCGCCCCGGCGTGGCGCTGGGCGCGATGGCGGCCGACTGCGCACCGGTCCTGCTGGCCGATCCCCAGGCACGCATCATCGGCGCCGCCCATGCCGGCTGGCGCGGCGCGCTGACCGGTGTCGTCGACAGCACCCTCGCGGCCATGGAGAAGCTGGGCGCGCGGCGCGAGAACATCACCGCCGCCATCGGCCCCTGCATCGGCTGGGCCTCCTACGAGGTCGGACCGGAATTTCCCGCGCCCTTCCTGGCGCAGGACGACGCCAATGCCGCCTTCTTCCGGACGGCGCCGCGCGCTGGCCATTTTCATTTCGACCTCGCCGGCTACCTGAAGGCACGTATTGCCAAGGCGGGCGTTTCAGTCGAAGCGACCGGCCACGACACCGTGGCCGATGAAGCCGACTTCTTCAGCTACCGGCGCAACACGCTGCAGGGCATCCGCGACTACGGCCGCGGCCTTTCGGCCATCGCCCTCGCCGGCTGAGATGCCTTATTTCATCATCCTGGTTTTCTGCTGCCTGATCGGAATGATCGCGACATGCGCGTTGCTCTGACTCTTCTGCTGCTGGCGCTCGTGAATCTGGCGCTGACGGGTTGCGCGGCGCTGCCCAAGCCCTTCGAGCACGACTCGGCCTTTCCCTCCCGCCTGAAAGTCGGGCCGGAGAAGATCGAACTCAGCATCGCGCCGCCGGCGCGCCTGCCGCCGGAGCTCGGCCAGCGCATTGCCGCCGCCCTGGCCGTCGAACTGCAGTCCTATGGTGTGCTGGCCGTCGTGCAGCCCCAGGTAGCCCCCATGAAGCTGGGCGGTGTCACCAGCACGCGCGACGTCGATCCCGGCATCGAGATCGAGATCGCCTGGTACGTCGAACGCGACGGGCGCACCGAAGGCCCGGCTATCAGCAAGACGCGCACCCAGCCCCAGGACTTCGCCGACGCCACCGACCGGCTGGTTTCGCGCGTCGCCCAACAGGCCGCGCCGCGCGTCGCCACCCTGATGGGCAAACCGCCCACCTTCCAGCCGCGCTCGCCCGGCCAGGTCGCCGCCGGCGTAACCGTGCCCCAGGACGTCGCGCCAGACCCGGCGGTGACGCCCGCCGCCGCGACCACGGCGCCCGGCATGAAGCCCGGCACAGCGCCGCCGCCACCCTCGGCGCCACCGCAGCAGAGGCAGGTCAAGGTCATGGTCGCACCGGTGACCGGCGCGCCCTCCGACGGCAATCGCCAGCTCCTCTCGGGCATGCGGCGTGCGCTGGGCTCCAGCAAGATCGTCGTGATCGACCGCGCCGCCGCCGACACCTTCACCGTCGAGGGTACGGTGACGCTGACGGCAATCGACGACCGGACCGGCCGGCTGCTCGTCAAGTGGCTGCTCAAGGACCCGAGCGGCAAGGCCGTCGGCGATCTCGAGCAATCAAACCCGGTGCCGCTGGCCGCCACGCGCGGATCCTGGGCGGGTTTTGGCGATGTCGTCGCCGCCGCTGCCTCAGAGGGCATCCTCGAACTCCTCGATAAAGCGCTGAATCCGCCGCGCTGACCGATTCTACTTGTCGGCGGGGGCGAATCGGCTTGTCAGAGGGGGGCTGGTCGCTGCTAGTGTTCCAGCCATCGGCTCGGTCATGCGAAGAGCTTGGCGGCTCGATTTTTGCACGTCATCGGGCTCGACACAGGGGGACGTTGTTAATGATCGATTTCAGGAAAGCGGCCGTTGCCTTCGTGGCGGCCGCCAGTGTCGGCGGGTTGATGGGCGGCGCGCCTTTGCAGGCGCAGACTCTCAAGGTCGTCATGCACTCGGACGTGAAGATCCTCGATCCGATCTGGACCACCGCCTATATCCAGCGCAACCACGGCTACATGATCTGGGACACGCTCTTCGCCTACGACGAGAAGTTCGAATCGAAGCCGCAGATGGTCGACAAATATGGCGTCTCAGCCGACAACCTGACCTGGACCTTCACGCTGCGCGACGGCCTGGAATGGCATAACGGCACGCCGGTGACCTCCGAGGACTGCATCGCCTCGATCAAGCGCTGGGCGGCCCGCGACTCGATGGGCCAGAAGATGATGGCCTCGGTGGCCAGCCTCGAGGCGGTCGACGCCAAGACCTTCAAGATGAACATGAAGGAGCCTTACGGCCTGGTATTGCAGTCGCTCGGCAAGCCGTCGTCGAACGTGCCCTTCATGATGCCGAAGAAGACGGCCGAGACCGACCCGATGCAGCAGATCAAGATCGAGGACGTGATCGGCTCGGGCCCGTTCATCTTCAAGGGCAACGAGTGGAAGCCCGGCGAGAAGATCGTCTACGTCAAAAACACCAAATACAAGCCGCGCGCCGAGCCCGCCTCGGGCATGGCCGGTGGCAAGGTGGTCAAGGTCGACCGCGTCGAGTGGATTGCCATGCCCGACGTCCAGACCCAGATTGCGGCCCTCCAGAACGGCGAAATCGACATGATCGAGTCGCCCGGCCACGATCTGCTGCCGCTGCTCGCCAAGGACAAGAACATCAAGCTGTTCAACGGCAATCCGCTGGGCAACCAATACGCCTTCCGCTTCAACAGCACGGCCAAGCCGTTCGACAACGCCAAGATCCGCCACGCCGTGATGGTCGCCTTCAACCAGGAAGACTTCCTCAAGGCCACGATCGGCGATCCGACCTACTACAAGCTTTGCAAGGCGCCCTTCGTCTGCGGCACGCCGCTGGAAAGCAACGTTGGCATGGACGACGTGCTGAACGGCAACGCCGCCAAGGCCAAGCAGCTGCTGGCCGAGGCTGGCTACGACGGCACGCCGATCGTGCTGCTGCACTCGACCGACCTGCAGGTGCTGACCAACCTGGCACCGGTCGCCAAGGCGCAGCTGGAGCGCGCCGGATTCAAGGTCGACATGCAGTCGATGGACTGGCAGACAGTGGTCGGACGCCGGGTCAAGAAGGATCCGCCGACCGCCGGTGGCTGGCACGCCTTCCTCACCTCGTGGGTCGCGGCCGATATCCTTAATCCGGTGATGGCCGGCTTCTTCAACGCCTCCTGCGACAAGGCGATGTTCGGCTGGCCGTGCGACGAGCAGATCGAGAAGCTGCGCGACCAGTACTCCAAGGAGACCGACGCGGCCAAGCAGAAGGTCATCGTCGAGGCCCTGCAGAAGCGCTGGGTCGAGGCGCCGACGCACATCAACGTCGGCCAATGGTACGCACCGATGGCGATGCGCACCAACGTCGAGGGCAGCCTGATCGCCCCGGCACCGGTGTTCTGGAACATCACGAAGAAGTAGTCGAACAAGGGCGGACGAGCGCGGATGGGGATCCGCTCTCGCCTGGCACCGCCGAAAACAAGTTCAAGGGGGCTATTATGAAAACGATGCGACGACACCTGACTTCGATCGCCGCTGCCGCGATCACGGCCGGCCTGGCGATAGGCGCCACTGGCCCTGTACTGGCGCAGGGCAAGGTCCTGAAGTTCGTGCAGAACGGCAACCTGACGATTCTCGATCCGATCTGGACGACGGCCTACGTCACGCGCAACCACGGCTACCTGATCTACGACACGCTGTTTGCCTCGAACGAGAAGAACGAAGTGCAGCCGCAGATGGTCGACAAGTACGAAGTCTCCGCCGACAAGACGGTGTGGACCTTCACGCTGCGCGACGGTCTCGAGTGGCATGATGGCAAGCCCGTCACCTCGGAGGACTGCATCGCCTCGATCAAGCGCTGGGGCGCGCGCGATGCGATGGGCCTCAAGCTCATGGACTTCGTCAAGGAATTCAAGGAGGTCAATCCCAAGACCTTCCAGATGGTGCTGAAGGAGCCCTACGGCCTGGTGCTCGACTCGCTCGGCAAGCCGTCGTCGCAGGTGCCGTTCATGATGCCCAAGCGCATCGCCGACACCGACCCGTTCAAGCAGATCGACAGCCAGATCGGCTCGGGCCCGTTCGTCTACATGAACGCCGAATCCAAGGCCGGCGAGAAGCACGTCTACAACAAGAACGCCAAGTACAAGCCGCGCACCGAGGCGCCCTCGGGCCTGGCTGGCGGCAAGGTCGTCAAGGTCGACCGCGTCGAGATCATCGAGATGCCGGACGTGCAGACGCAGATCAACGCCATGATCGCAGGCGAGATCGACGTGCTCGAGCAGCCGCCGCACGACCTGATCCCGATCCTCAAGAAGGACAAGGGCGTGACGCTGGTCGACTGGAACCCGCTGGGTCACCAGTTCATCATCCGCTTCAACACGCTCACCAAGCCGTTCAACGATCCCAAGGTCCGCCTGGCCGCCCTCTATTCGATGCGCCAGGAGGATTATCTCAAGGCGACCGTGGGCGAGCCCGAATACTACAAGGTCTGCTCCGCCGCCTTCATCTGCGGCACGCCCAACGCTTTCGAGACGCCCAACGGCCTGCTGGTGAAGCCCGACTTCGAAAAGTCGAAGGCCCTGCTCAAGGAAGCGGGCTACGACGGCA
>JBBRFD010000059.1:0-23757 GCA_038224985.1 Reyranellales bacterium | reverse complement strand
CTGACCCAAAGCGGATATGGGGTAGCGCATTTCGCTGCAATGCGAAAAGTAGCCTTGGCTTCGTCAGGCGCTGACGGCGAGTGCGTAGAGTTCGATGGGGGCCGGCTGGCCGTCGAGCGACACAGGGCCGAGTGGTTCGGTTGCCACCAACTCGCTGAGACGCGAGAGAACCGCACCCGAGATCATCGCAATCCGTCCGGTCTTCTTGCAGGCGGCCTCGATCCGGCTGGCGACATTCACGGTGTCTCCGATCACGGTGAATTCCATGCGCTGAGCAGTCCCGACATTGCCGACGGCGGCGAGGCCGGCGTGTATGCCGATACGTTGAGCGAGTGGTGGCTGGCCGCGCTTGGCGCGATCCTCGTTCAACGCAGTGAGCCCCGCCATCATACCGCGTGCCGCCCGAACAGCGCGGTCGGCTGCATCGGGCACCGGATTGGGTGTGCCGAAAGTCGCCATGATCCCATCGCCGATGAACTTGTCGATCGTTCCTCCGGCCTTGAATATCTCCGCGACCATCCACTCCTGATACTCCGACAGCAGTGCCAGTGCCTGTGACGCCGAGAGACCAGCGCAAAGGTGGGTGTAGCCGACAAGATCGCTGAACAGCACGACCACCTCCTGCTCGCGGCCGCCCGGTCGCAGGAAGGCGTCGCCTCCGTCGCGAATACCGCTGGCGATATCCGGTGAAAAATATCGGCTGAGTTGATCGGTCGTCCGTTGCAGTGCGACGGCTTCGCGGATTGTCTGCCGGGCGAAGTGTGCGGCAAATGCCGTAGACGCCGTGGCAGCAACGACCATCACCAGTTCGAAGGCGAGGCGGTACGCGCTGATGGCCCCGCCAAGATAGGCGGCATCGGCGCCCGCACCGGTGCCCGAGCCGAAGACGGCGTCTGGATCGAGCGCTGCAAGCCCGAAGAAGCCGAGCAGCGTCATCGCCACACCTGTTCCTACAATCACGACATAGAGCGGCCTTAGCGTGAGCGCCATGAGAGCAATTGCCGACATGCCCGCTGCCGCAAGCGGGAGTTTGGTAAGGATGGCCACAGGCGCTGTGACGACAAAGCCCTGCCACATCACGATGCCAATGACGGCGGCAGAGGTGGCCGAGAAAAACGCGACGAGAAAACCGATGCCGCCAATCCAGCGCCGCTTGTGCAACGCGAAGAGGACGGTGACGCCGACGACTATGCTTGTGCCGACATATCCGAACCCGAGCGCGAGTCCGCTCGCTTCGTAGGATTGCCTGACGAACTGAACCGTGAGTTGGATGCCTATGGCGACGTATGCGGTGAGAGCGACTGCAAGCATGAGCGTGAGGCTGCGTGCCTCGCGTTCGCGCAGCAGCCGGTCCGTATCGTCGATGCGATTATCGTTCATATGAGTCGTTCCCCGCGAGACCGCCGATGTTGTCCTTGGTGCTGGACTCTACGTTTGTGGCGCTCTCGGCGCATCCTATTGAGTTCGACAAGGGCGCAGATGCGTTGTCCCGCATCTGCGCAAAATTCTTGCGGCCTACACCAACTACTACAACGAGGTCCGGCCGCATCTATCGCTCGACAAGGATGCGCCCAGCCATCGGGCCATCCAGCGGCTCGGCCAGGTGGTCGCACGGCCGATGCTCGGCGGGCTTCACCATGAATACGTGCGGATGTAGTTTTCGGCAGGCACAGGTATCAGTTGCCTGCTGCGCTCCAACGAGTTCGCTTCAGTCCGAGAATGTCGGAGCGCGGGTAACACGACCCATGTCGTCGCGTGTCTCGAAGAGGCGCACCTGCAGGTCGGAGATCGCCGGATTAGCACGATGGCGGGCCAACAAGGGGCCGTTCACGTAGGCTTCGGCCGACGCGCGATCGTCAAAAAAATAGATGCCACCGGTGCCGTTCCTCTCTGGGGCATCTAGCCAGATCTTCCATTTCAAGCCCGGCAGATTGACGAACATCTCGGCCCGTTCGCGCGTATAGGCCTTCGCCCACTCGCGCGGGTCGCCCGCATAGGTGTAGTTCACCGTGACGATCATTGTGGACTCCCCTCGCTGTGGCCATGAAAGACGAAGTCTACGCTCAACCCTGTAAATGCTGTCTGAAATGCTCGGCAAGCCTATTGGCTGCTACCGTCACAAGCGCCGGGTCGTCGTAGAAATGGGTCTGTCCGCGCGAAGCGATCCAGACAATTTCCTTGGGCGTGTTCAGCGCGTCGTAAAACTTCCGCGCCCAGGCAGGCGACAATGCGTTTTCCGAATGGACCATCAGGACCGGCGCGTCCAGGCGCACCGCCGCCGCCTGAACATCGAAGGGCAGGAAATGCTCGCGCGACATGACGGCAAACGCATTGGTGTAACCCGGTATTGCCGCGCGCCGCGTGTAGTAGTCGACTGTATCTTCGGTCTGCATCGCCGCGTCGACTTGCAGAGACGCGGCAGGGATCGTGTCGACTGCGCCGCTCTCTTCGAAGCGACGGCGCGCGGCGATCCCCTGTTCAACCCTCGCGGCGAAGCCCATCGCATCTCGTGACCGCATGTCGGCGGGATCGCGGTAGTAGCCGGCGACAGCACCAAAGGCTTTGACAATTGGATTGTCGGCAGCGGCCCAGGTGGCGTAGCCCGCGCCGAGGCAGACACCAGCCGCGCCGATGCGCAGGCGGTCGATGTCCTGCCGTGCGGCCAACCAGTCCAGGCCGGCGCGCAGGTCGGCCACCTTGCTCGGCCAATGTTCATACTGGCGAGGGGTGCCGCCGCTCTCGCCGTAGTGACGGTGGTCGAGGGCCAGCGCGGCGAAGCCGCGCGCTGCTAATGCAGCGGCGTAGACGCCGGTAACCTGTTCCTTGATGCTGGTCATCGGGCCGCCGACGATCAGCGCCGGGTGTGGCCCCGGTCCTTCCGGCAGGTGCAGGTGACCGACGACGGTCACGCCGTCGACCGGAAAACGCACAGTTTCGATCACGATGCAGCCCCTTCCGTCGGCGTCCAGTCTCCGACCCAATTTCCGTCACGGTAGATTTCGTGGCCGGCGTGGGGCGTGAACTCGACCATGACTGTTGCGCGCGGCACGCCCAGCAGTTCGACGCAGGCATCGACGATGCCATTCGCCAGTGTGAGCCGGCTCTCCACTGGCCGCCCCGGTCTGTACTCCACCAGCACCATCGTGATCGCCTCGGGTCCGCTAGTCCCGACCCGAAAGAGATTGTCCGGACCCAGCTCGCAAAGTCCGACATTGGGCCGCCAAAGCTGGGTCTGCATGACGTCGGCGTAGAGGCGGCAGAGTCGCTCGGCCAGTTCGCGTTTGACCGCCGCGGGAAAGTGACCGGGCAGGTCGAGATGCAGATATGGCATCAGAGTTCTCCTCGCACGAGATGGTTGAAAGTGATGTCGATGAAGAGGCGCAACGGCTCGGCGGTCTTCTCGGCTTTCATGCGCAGCAGCGCGCCTTCCCAGCCATTGACCAGGTAGGCTGCAATCGCGTCGGGCACGAGACCTTGGCGCAGCTCGCCACGCGCATGGGCTTCTTGCAGGACGTCACACAACATCGCCTGCCAGTCGGCGAACGCTGCACGCAACCGGGCCCGCACGGTCTCGCTGTGATCGGCGATCTCCGCGCTTAGATTACCAAGCAGGCAGCCCCCGACATGGCCGCGTCCGTCCAGTGTCGCGGCATAGGTCTCCAGATAGGAGCGGAGCCGGCGCAACGGCGGCATCGATCGGTTTGCGACAAAGAGAGCATGCCGGCGTGCCGTGTTCAGCTCCGCCCAGCGGTCCACCACGGCGCAGGCAAAGGCATCCTTGCTGTCGAAGTAATAGTAAAATGACCCTTTAGGCACAGTAGCGGCGGCGACAACATCCGCTATGCCGGTGCTGTTGAATCCGGCTGCCAGTAGCTTCTCTAATCCGGCATCTATCAGGCGTGTTCGTGCATCTTGTTGCAACATGCGCATTCATAGTTGACCGGTCGTCTATAGAAAGTCAATAAAAAGCAGAGCATCAAAGTGTGCCAGCCGTCGCGCAGCCATCGTGTAGCGCCATCCAAGTGCACGTCGGCATGGCTCGAAAAACTAATAAATTTGGCGGCATTTATTCTCGGACGGGCCATAGAGTTGCACATCATCGAGTAGCGCGTTTGGATATGGCAATTATGTGGAATGAGCTGCTGCCGGTTTCACGGCCACGAAGTTAGCTTTGAATGACAGTCCGCGTTTGGTGCGCTGCATGAGTCCGCTTGTGGCCCATCTCCGACGAGCCGCTTGACGTCGCCGATGTCCGGAGTTGAGCCGATAGCAGACACAGCGGCGCACGACTTTCTGGGCTTTGACCCTAGGTCAGGGCCGGACGATCACCCAGCCTTTTTCGTGCAGCTCGATCAGGGAGACGACGCCGGCGGTGACGATCTTGGCTCCCGGGAAGAGCGGAATTTCTTCCGGCTTCCGGCTCTCGTTGCGCGCCATGGTGTCGCGCGTGTTGCCGCAGGCCTCGAAGGCGACATTGGGCAGGCTTTCCGAAATCGACTTCAGCCGGGCCGCCACCGGCGACTTGTCGGTGCGCAGCATGTTGAGGCCGGCATTGAAGGCGACGATGCGAATCTCGACTTCCTCGCCGACCTCGGAATAGTGCCGCGAGACATTGGCGGCGACATTGAGGACGGCGTTCATCTTGTCCGGCGTGTCGTCGCTGATCTGCAGTACCAGCCTGTGGACCTTGTCGGCGGCCTGGGCTGGTAACGCGGCGGGCACGATGGCCACAACGGCAAAAGCCAGTGCCATGACGAGTCGTGTGAACATGGGTTCCTCCTATTCGAGTCCGGCCGGATCGGCACCGCGCACCGTCACATGACGATTGGGTTCGAGACGCACCGATTTCACGCGCTCGATATACTGCGCGGCCACGTCGTAGATGGCCGGGCCGGTGGTGCCTTCGTTGACCGAGGCCCAGCCGCTCACGGTGTAGGTTTTGGCGGCATCGATCTTCTCGCCGTTGCGCAGCAGGATCATGTCGGAGACGCGCTGGCCCACGGGCTTGTCGATATCGAGCGTATAGGCGAGGCCACCCGCCCGCACCATGTCGCCGCCCTGCTGATAATAGGGATCCGTATTGAAGAGATTGTCGGCCACGTCCTCCAGCACCTCTTTCAGGTACTGCCCGGTCATCTGTGTGCGATAGGCGGCGGGATAGGTGATGGCGGTCTGGCTGAAGACATCTTCCAGCGTGATGTCCTGTCCGGGCAGCAGCGTATTGCCCCAGCGGAAGCCCGGCGACAACGCAATCTCGGCATCGCGCTCGCTGAGCAGTGCCTGGCAGAGCAGGTCGTCGAAAGTGCCGTTGAAATTGCCACGCCGGTAGAGCAGCGACTCGGTGCGACCCAGCACGCGGCCGAGCGCACCCTCATGTGGCTTGCGCAGGCCGGCGATCAGCGCGGCCATCGCGGGATCGGGCGCAATGGCATCGGCCAGCACCGGGATCAGGCGGAATTCGTATCCGGCGACACGCTTGTCGCGTACATCGAGATCGAGGCGGGCGAGGAACTTGCCGTGACTGCCCGAGGCGACCAGCAGCGTCTGACCGACCTGCACCACCGCCGGAATAGCGTCGTGCGTATGACCCGTCAGGATCACGTCGATGCCCTTGACGCGGCCGGCCAGCTTGCGGTCGACATCGAAGCCGTTGTGGCTCAGCAGCACAACCAGATCGACGCCTGAAGTGCGCAGCTTCGCGACATTGGCCGCGAGCTTCTCTTCCCCGATGCCGAAGGACCAATCGGGGATCAGGTAGCGCGGATTGGCGACCGGCGTATAGGGAAAGGCCTGACCGATCACGCCGACCTTGAGGCCGCCACGTTCGATGGTCGTCGATGCTTCAAAGACGGCATCGCCCCAGGTCGCTTCCTTCACATTGCCGGCGAGGAAGGGGAACTTGAGATCCTTGCGCAGCTCCTCGACGCGCTGGGCGCCGTAGGTGAACTCCCAATGGCCCGTCATCGCCTCGACGCCCAGCGCATTGGCGACGCGCACCATGTCGCTGCCCTTGGTCTGCAGCGCCGTATAGCTGCCCTGCCAGGTATCGCCGCCATCGAGCAGCAGCACGCGGCCCGGCCGCTCGGCGCGGATCGCGCGGATCAGCGTGGCCAGCCGATCGACCCCGCCGATGCGGCCATAGGTCTTGGCCAGTGCCGGGAAATCCGAGGAGGCGAGCGCATAGGCGTCGTAAGTGCCGCGCCCCAGTTTAAAGGTCTCCAGCAGGCGCTCGCCGACGAGATGCGGCGGCAAGCCCCTCGCCTCGCCGACGCCGACATTGGCCGAGGGCTCGCGGAAATAAAGCGGCACGAGTTGCGCATGCAGGTCGGTGAAATGCAGCAGCGTGAGCTGACCGGTCGCCTTGAAGGCGAGCAGCTCGACCTGTGTCGGCGTGCGGCTTTGCGCCGAGGCGCTACCGCCTGTCAGCGCCGCCGACGCCGCCGCGACCTGCAGCAGTTCGCGACGGCCCAACATCGCGGCTTACGAAACCTCGACCTTATTCTCCGCCGACCAGCTTTCCTTGTTGTCGTCGGTCCAGGTGAGCTTGAGCGTGCCGCTCTCCTCGACCTTCACGAAGAAGGCGAAGTAGGGATTGGCCGAGATCGCCGGCTCCAGCTTGGCCGTCATTACCGGCTTGCCGTTATAGGTGGCGCTCAGTGCATTGACGATCAGGCGCGGAATCACAGTGCCGGCGGCGTCCTTGCGCACACCGCTCTCCATCGGATGGGTGATCAGCGTCTTGACCTCGATGACCTCGCCCTTCTTGGCGGTGGCCGGCATGCGCACGCGCGGCTTGATGTCGTCTGCCATGTTCCCCTCCTCAGCCGCCGCAGCCGCCGATGGTGACTTTGACTTCGCGGCTGGCGATGAACAGCGTCCCGTCGTTCATCTCCGCCACCGCGACCAGCTTCTGCGTCTGCGCCAGGCGGATGCGCAGCTGCACCTCGGCCTTGCCGGCCAGCGGCGTGAATTCATAGGAGGCCACGCCCGGGTTGGGATTGCCGTCGGCCGCAACATGCAGCGCCTTCACGAAGGACTTTTCGCTCATCTCGCTCTCGACCGAGACGGTGACCGGCACGGCGTTGCCGTTCTCGGCGATTTCCGGCGCCTTGATCGTCACCTTGTCGGGCTTGGCGTCGCCCTTGGAGAAGCCGGCCAGCCAGTCCTTGACCTGATCGGGCGTCGCCGACGCATCGCGCGCCACGATCACCGCGGCAATAGCCGCCAGCGCGCCTCTTCGCGTCCAGGGGCCTCGCGTCAGAAGAGCCCGCGTCAGAAGAGAAGGTGTCATCCGTATCTCCCTAGTGCCGGATATTGGGGGCGGCGAGCTTCAGCCCCTCGTTCATCTTGCGCAGATAGAGTTCGAGCTCGCCATATTCAACGGCATCCGGCGGCAACTCATTGGCGCGCACCTGGACATTGCACCATTCGAAGCGCTTGCGGATGTCCCACAACTCGTTGCGGCTGGTGCGCCACAGCGGGAAATGGTCGAACTGGCCCTTGGGCTCGCCCAGCCACTGGCCGCGTAGCCATTTATTGGCCGCCTGCTGGTGACAGTCGATGCACGAGAAGTTGAACTGCCCGAGCTTCACCTTGGACAGCGCCACGCCACGCTCATAGGCCGCCCTGGTATCGGCATCCGACAGATCGACGGCGATGGCCTCGCCATTTGCCAGGCTATGCAGCCAGATCGACAGGTCGGTATTGGCCGGAGACTGCATCGGATAGTCGGCGCCGGTCGTGGCCTTGGCGTGACGCGTGATGAACTCCTCGGCGCCCAGCACCTTGTTCAGGCGCTTCTCCCAGCGCGGCATGGTGACAGCCCAGCGCTTGAAGGCGGTCTTGGGATCGGCATGGCAGGCGATGCAGGCCTGGCCGTTGGGACCGGCCTTCTTGAACAAGGCTTCGCCGACCTCGATGCGCTCGGCAGCGGGATTGACGAAGGGATCGAGCGCGTCGCGGTCCTCGACCGGCATGGGCCGCTTCGTGGGATCCTCCAGCGCATCGGCGAATTTGGCCGGTGTCTTCAGCGTCTTGAGAAAGGCCACCATGTCGCGAATCTCGGGCTCGCTGTAGAAGCCATGCTTGCCCCAGGGCGGCATCACCGTCTGCGGATTGTAGACGCGGCCATCGAAGATGTAGTTGTAGAGATGCTGGTCGGTGCGGCCGGCATTGCCGATCTCCGACAGGTCGACGCCGACATTGCCGGGCAGCGCCTGCGTTTTCGGTCCCATGACATGGCAGGCCAGGCAGCCGCCACCGCGCGCGCGGTCGAAGGCCAGTTGCTCACCCTTGACGGCATCGCCGGTCACGGATTTGACCTCGATCTCCTTGCCCGCCAGTGGCGTGGCGTCGCGCTTCGCCAGCGTGTTGTAGGAATCCCAGGTGAGCTTGGTCCAGTCGCGGTAGCGCGCCCACGGCTGCGGCGCCGCCGAGCCCTCGAGCTGCAACGGCGCTTGCGCCAGCGCATCGCCCGCGATGGCCAGCAGCAGGGCAAAACCGAGACCGATCCTGAGAAGCATGCTACGGCGAGACCTTATGCAGATAGGCGATGACATCGTTGAGCTGCGCTGCCTGCTTCAGCCCGGTGAAGACCATGGTGCCCTCGGGCACGCGGGTCTTTGGATCGCGCAGGTATTCCGCCATCGTCTTGTCGTCCCAGACGATACCCGACTTCTTCATCGGCTCGGACGCCTCGAAGCCCGCCACCGAGCCCGCCTTGCGGCCAAAGACGCCGGCGAGGTTGGGACCGATGCCGTGCGGCGCGCCCTTCTCGATCACATGGCAGGTCTTGCACTGCTGATTGAAAACGCGCTCGCCGGTCGAGGCGTTCTGCGCCGAGGCCGCCGCCGATATCGAAAAAGCAGCCACGGACACGGCTGCCGCCATCCTGAACTTCATGTCCCTATTCCTTACCGCCCGGTTGCTTCTCCATGTGGTAGATTGCCCATCGTTGGCAAGAGAACAAGCGCCGGGGAGCAGCGAAGTGCGAAGCAGGTTCTGCCTGTCATTGACAGCCATCGCGGCAAATTTTGCCGCGGTCTCGTTGGCCCCGTCTCCGGTTGCCGCCGACCCGGTGCAGCTGAAGCACGGCGCGCTCCGTCTCAACGCCAATCTGGAGGTCCCCGCCGGCCGCACCCTGGCCGATGGCGTGGCCATCGTGCTGCATGGCACGCAGTCGCATTACGGCCAGGAAACCATCGCCACGCTGCAGAAGAACCTGAAGGCGCGCGGCGTCGCCACCCTGGCAGTGACGCTGTCGCTGGGCATCGACGACCGCAAGGGCCCGCGCGACTGCGCCGTGCCTCACGCCTATACCGATGCCGATATCGGCCCCGAGTTCGAGCGCTGGGCGCAGTGGGTGGCCGAGCACAATGCCCGCGCCGTCGATTACATCGGCTTCTCGCGCGGCGGGGCGCAACTCGTCGACCTGCTGCAGAAGCAAAAAACCGGCCGGCGTGTCGTGCTGCTAGCGCCCCTGCTGCTGGCCGATCCCGACAAGGACCGCGCCGCCGCGCTCGACGCGGCGCGCGCCAAGCCCCAAGAGATGCAGCGCGTCGATTTCCTGCTCTGCAAGCAGGCGCAGGTGACGGGGGCCGCCCTGCTCGATGCCTATCGCGAGATCCCGGCGCGGGCCGTCGCCAGCCTGACACAACCGGTGCTGGTGGTGATCGCCGGCAACGACGAGATCGTGCTCGATCTCGAAACCCGCCTGCCGGCCAAGACCCGCCATGTCGTGATCGAAGGCTCCGACCACTTCTTCCGCGACCTCAACGGCGAGGACGCCGCCGAGGCGATCGCGGAGTTCTTGAGAGAATAATCGCTGGGGCGCCCCCCGCGATGGATCAGTCCGGCTTGATGCCCTGCTCCTTGATCAGCGTCGTCCAGACCTTCTCTTCCTTCAGATAGAAGGTCTTGAACTCCGCCGGCGTGGAGCTCTTGATCTCGACGCCCTGGATCTTGAAGCGTTCGATGACTTCGGGGTCGGACGCGACCTTGACGATGGCCTTCTGCAGCTTGTCGATGATGGCCTGGGGCGTGCCGGTCGGCACCACCATGCCCTGCCAGAAGATCGCCTGGAAATCCGGCAGGTTGGCGGCTTCGGCCACCGTCGGGATGTCGGGAAAGGCGGGCGAGCGCGCAAGGCTCGAGATGGCGATGGCCCGCGTTTTCTTGCTGTCGAGGAAGGGTTTGGCCTCCAGCGAGGCCGAGAACATCATCTGCGCGTTGCCCGCCGCCACGTCCTGCCCGCCCTGCGCGCCGCCGCGATAGGGCACATGGGTGATCTTGATGCCGGCACGCGCCTTGAAGAGTTCGGCCGCCATGTGGTTGGTGGCGCCGACGCCGGAACTGGCGATGTTGTATTTGCCGGGATTGGCTTTCGCCAGGGCCACCAGCTCGGCCATGTTCTTCACCGGGAAATCGGCGTTCACATGCAGGATGAAAGGCGTGAAGCTCATCAGCGAGACCAGCTCGAAGCTCTTGTGCGGATCGTACTGCACCTGGCCGGTCAGCGTCGGATTGATGATGAGAGAGGTACCGCCGGCATAGATCGTGTAGCCATCGGGTGCGGCCTTGGCGACGTAGTTGGAGGCCACCGTGGTGGCCGCCCCGGCGCGGTTGTCGACCAGCACCGTCTTGCCCAGTTCGGCCGTCAGCTTGTCGGCATAGACGCGGGCCACCGCGTCGTTCACGCCGCCCGGCGGATAGGGCACGACCATGGAGATCGGCTTGGTCGGCCAGTCGGTCTGTGCGGATGCGGCAAACGGCAGAACCACGGCAGCCAGTGCTGCCGCGATGAAAGCGGAACGATTCATTTTTCTTCCTCCCTACTATGCTCTTACTTGTACGCTCTTGCTTGATTACGCGGCGACGAAGTACGGCAGCGTCACCTCTTTGCTCACGGTTTCGAATTCCATCTTCACGCGCTTGCCGATCTCTAGATCGGCCTCGCTCGCGCCGCGCAACGGCGCGTTGACGCGCACGCCGGCATCCATGTCGACCAGCACGACGATATAGGGTGCTGCCTGCTTGAAGAAGAAGTTGAACGGGTGATGGCAGACCGTCCAGCTATAGACCGCGCCGCCGGTCTCGGCCTTGCGGTACTCGCTCTCCATCGAGAAGCAGTGCGGACAGACCGGGCGCGGATAGTGCCGGACCTTGCCGCAGGCGGTGCAGGTCTGCAGGCGGAATTCATGCGCCGCCATACCCTCCCAGAAACCCTGGCTCTCGCGTGTCGGAGTCGGCAGCGGACGTTCCGGCGCCGGGGAAGCAACCATGCTCATGCCGCCCTCCGCATGATGGCGATCGAGCCGTCGCCCATGTCGCCATAGCCGGTGACGAGGCCGATCTCGGCCTCCTTGACCTGCGCCTTGCCGCCCTCGCCGCGCAGCTGGCGCGTCAGTTCGATGACATGGTTGAGGCCGACGACGTGACCCTGGCTCAGCAAGCCGCCATGGGTGTTGATCGGCAATTCGCCGCCCAGCCCAATGCGCCCATCCATGACGAAGGGCCCGCCCTCGCCTTTCTTGCAGAAGCCCAGCATCTCGAGCTGGTTGATCACGGTGAAGGTGAAGCAGTCGTAGAGCTGGGCGACGTCGATGTCCTTCGGTCCGACGCCGGCCATCGGCCAGGCCCGCGCCGCCGCCTTCATCAATCCGAACTCCAGGATATCGGGCCGCTGCGCGATCGAGGCCGGCGAGTCGGGGTGGCCCTCGGCCGTGCCCATGATGGTGACGAGCGGCTTCTTCAGGTCGCGCGCCCGGTCGGTGGCGCTCACGATCACCGCCGCGCCGCCGTCGCTCTCCAGGCTGCAGTCGAACAGGCGGAACGGATCGGCGATCATGCGCGAGGCGTGATGCTCCTCGACGGTCAGCGGTTTGTTCATCACGACATTGCCGTTGAGGATCGCGTGCTGGCGCGTGACCACCGCGACCTCGGCCATCTGCCGCGCCGTCGTGCCGTAGAGTTCCATGTGGCGACGCGCACCGGGCGCATAGAGCTGGGCCGGTGCGAAGATGCCGATCGGCGCCTCGAACTCATTGGCTTGGGCAAAGACCGGGAACGACTGCAGGCGCGTCGAGACGCGGGCACCGGAATAGCCGGTGCGGCCGACCGAGATCAGCACATGCTTGCAGGTGCCGGTGGCCACCGCCATGGCCGCCATCTGCAGTGCCGCGACACAGGCAGCCCCGCCCATCGGGATGAAGGCCGACAGCGTGAGGTCGCGCAGGCCGAGATTGGCGATGAAGTCTTCCGCCACCGCGCCGCCCGGAAAATAGGGAATGCAGCCGTCGATCTCGCGCGGATCGATGCCAGCGTCCTCGATGGCCTTGAGGCTGGCCTCGAGCTGCAACGCCAAGCCGCTCTTGGTGGTGCCGCGCGTATAGGCGGTCTCGCCAATGCCGCTGACCGCCGCCGTCTCACGAAGCGGATGTGCCATGTTTGCTTCCTCCGGGCTTTTCCCTTGGGCCCATTGTGACGCAAGCCGGCCGGCAGGCAATCAGTCCGCGCGGATATTCCCGGCGCGGATGACCTCGCGCCAGCGCGCGAGTTCGCCGCGGATCAGCGCCGTATAGGCCTCCGCGCCCAACGTACCCGGCCGGATGCCGATCCGGTCGAAGCTCGCCTTGATCTCAGGGCTTTGCAGAGCGCCGGCGATCTCGCTTTCCCAGCGCTTGGCGATCTCCACCGGAATGCCGGCCGGCGTCGAGAAGCCGAACCAGTTGGTCGCCACCGCATCGGGAAATCCCGCCTCGCGAAAGGTCGGCACGTCCGGCAACCTCGGCGTTCTGGCCTCCTCGCTGACCGCCAGCGGGCGCATGCGCTTGCTGGTGAAATAGCCAAAGGCCGTCGGCAGGCTTTCCATCAGCGCCGCGATCTGGCCGCCCAGCAGGTCGTTCATCGCCGGTGCCGAGCCGCGATAAGGAACGTGAGTGAGCTGCACGCCCGCCGCGCGGGCCAGCAGCTGGCCGACGAGATGGTTCATGGTACCGTTGCCGCCCGAGCCGTAGGTGACTTCGCCAGGCTTGGCGCGGGCCAGAGCAATCAACTCCGCGACACTGGTGATGGGCGACATTTCGTTCACCGCCAGCACGGTCGGAAAAGTCCCGACCAGATGGAGATGCATGAAATCCGCCAGCGCATCGTAGGGCACGTCCTTGTAGAGGACCGGCCCGATGCCATGCGACGCGGCGCTGGAAATCATCACCAGATGCGCATCGCCGCGTGCCTTGGCGAGGATATCGGCGCCCAGCAGGCCGCCGGCGCCGGGCTTGTTTTCCACGACGATGGGCTGGCCGAGCTTGCTGCCGAACCACTCCGCCAGGGCGCGCGACATGATGTCGGCGGCGCCGGCCGGCGGGAAGTTGACGATCCAGCGGATCGGCTTTGTCGGCCACGCTGTCTGCGCCGCGGCAATGCCGGGCGCTGCCAATGTGGCCGTAGCGGCGGTCAGAAGTTTCCGTCGAGAGATCATGAAATTCGCAAAGCCTCCGGTTCGCATGCACTATAAAAGCCAGGCGGCATGGTGCAACATGCGTGCCGGCCTCGAATGACAGGAAGTGCAATGGATTTCGATCTTGTCTTGCGCGATGTGCGCCTTCCCGACAGCAAGCCGGATCAGCCGGCGACGGATATCGGCGTCAAGGATGGCCGTATCGCCGCCATCGCCCCGAAGCTCGGCGGCGCGGCCCGTGAAGAAATGAAGGGCGGCAATCGCCTGGTCTGCTCGGGCTTCGTCGATACCCACATCCATCTCGACAAGGCCTGCATCCTCGGCCGCTGCGAGCACACGACCAAGCGCAACCCGCACCTCGCCATGGAGCGCGTCTCGGCGGTCAAGCACACCTTCACCGTCGAGGACGTGATCGAGCGCGCCTCGGCCACCATCGAGAAATGCATCGGCCACGGCGCCACGCGCATGCGCCCGCATGTCGAGGTCGATCCCAAGGTGGGCCTGCGCGGTTTCGAAGGTGTTAAGGCGCTGATCGACAAGTACAAATGGGCGATCGACGTCGAGATCTGCGTCATGCCGCAGGAGGGCCTGACCAACAATCCCGGCACCGACGAGTTGATGGTCGCGGCTTTGAAGAACGGCGCCACCGTTGTCGGCGCCGCACCCAACTACGACAGCGACCGCGCCGCGCAGATCCACCGCGTCTTCGAGATGGCGCGCGAATTCGATGTCGACATCGACATGCACCTCGACAGCGGCGCCTCGGCCGAGGAACTCGATACGCTGCTGGTCTGCGACCTTGCCGAAAAATACAAATGGGGCGGCCGCGTCGCCGTGGGCCATGTCGGCAAGCTCGCGACGATGCCGTTCAAGGACCTCGATCCCGTCGCCCGGCGCATGGCCGGCGCGGGCGTCGCCGCCACGGTCCTGACCGCGACCGATCTTTACCTCGGCGGCCGCCACACCGACCACAACGTGCCGCGCAACGTCGTCGACCTGAACTTCCTCACCGAGCGCGGCGTCACCTGCTCGATCGGCTCGAACAATATCCTCAACCCCTTCACGCCGTTCGGCGACGGCCAGCTGCTGCGCCAGGTCAACATGCATGCGATCGTCACACAGCGCGGCAACGACGACGAAGTGCGCGCACTGTGGGACATGGCCACGTCGTCCGCGGCGAAGCTGATGCGCAAGACCGACTACGGCATCGCCGTCGGCGGCCCGGCCGACCTCGTGGTGCTCGATGCGCAGGACCCGATCATGGCGCTGCGCACCGTCGCGCCAGTGCTGGCCGCCTACAAGCGCGGCCGGCGCACGGTGACGCGCACGCCCGTTCAACTTCACCGGCCACAATAAATCGCCGGCGATCTCAATCGCATCGAAAGGGAAATGATGTCCAAGGAACTGGTCTCGCTATCGTCCGTCGAGCTGCGTCGCCGCATCGGCACCAAGGAAATCTCGCCGGTCGAGTTGCTCGACGCCTGCCTGGGGCAGATCGAGGACATCAACCCCGGCGTCAATGCCGTCACCGCCATGTGCGTGCCGCGCGCGCGCAAGGAAGCCAAGGCCGCCGAGAAGGCAGTGCGCGACGGCGACGACCTGCCGCTGCTGCACGGCCTGCCGACCGGCATCAAGGATCTCGAAGAGACCAAGGACCTGCTCACCACCTACGGCTCGCCGCTCTACAACGGCTATGTGCCCAACTATGACAACGTCATGGTCGGCCGCGTGCGCGAGGCCGGCGGCATCGTCGTCGGCAAGACCAACGTGCCGGAATTCGGCGCCGGTTCGAACAGCCGCAACCCCGTCTGGGGCGCCACCGGCAATCCCTTCAACACGGTGCTGACGGCCGGTGGTTCGTCGGGCGGATCGGCCGCCGCACTGGCCACCGACCTGCTGCCGGTCTGCACCGGCTCCGACACCGGCGGCTCGCTGCGCAATCCGGCGGCCTTCTGCGGCGTCGTCGGTTTCCGCCCCTCGCCCGGCATGGTCGCGGTCGAGCGCCGCTCGATGGGCTGGACGCCGATCTCGGTGCTGGGCCCGATGGGCCGCACCGTGGCCGACACCTGCCTGCTCTTCGCCACGCAGATCGGCCAGCACGACAGCGATCCGCTCAGCTTCCCGCTCGAGCCCGGCGCCTATGCCGAGCCCTGGCCGGTCGATCTCGGCAGTCTTCGTGTCGCCTGGACGGAGGATTTCGGCGGCGCGCCCGTCGACAAGGGCATCCGCGCCACGCTGCGCGCCAAGATCAAGGCGATGAAGCCGCTGTTCCGCAGCCTCGACAAGGTCGAGGTCGATTACGGCGGCGCCGACCGCTGCTTCGACGTGGTGCGCGCCGTGGGCTTCCTGGCGAAGTATCACGATGCCTACAGCAAGAACAAAGAGATGCTCGGTCCCAACATCCGCGCCAATTACGAGATCGGCGCCAAGCTCTCGCTGGCCGACTTCGCCTGGGCGCATGCCGAGCAGACGCGCATCTTCCGCAGCTTCCAGAACCTCTACAAGGACTACGACCTGGTGGTGGGTCCGACCGTCGGATTCAGCCCCTTCCCGTGGAAGCAGCTCTACATCGACGAGATGGATGGCAAGAAGCTCAACAACTATTACCACTGGATGGCGTCGGTCTATTTCGTCTCGCTGGCCACCAATCCGGCGGTCTCGCTGCCCTGCGGCCTCGACCACAAGAAGATGCCCTTCGGCCTCCAAGTCATCGGCCGCTTCCGCGGCGACGGCGAAGTGCTGGGCGCGGCACACGCGATGGAAATGGCCTTCGGCACCAATCCCGAACTCTGCCGGCCGCGCCCGAACCTCGCCAGGCTGCGCAAGCCCACGCCCGAGTTGAAATCGATCGTCACGCACCCACCGAAGCTCAATGCCAAGACGAGCAACGCGCCGCCGCCGGGGGCGCTTTAGGAAGGATTGAACCTTCCCAACCATTGCGCACAATCCGCACGGCCCTTGCAACTCGATGGGCAACCCCTGCGAGGCCGGTGGCGGCGGCCGGGCGGACCCGCTAGAACTGCACCGGTTGTACGGGAGTAGCGACAGACGCCTATGGACAAGCCGGACGACATGCTGCCGATGGAGCCGGCCGATGCCTCGGCGGTCGCCTCGTCATATGGTCCGGACGCCTATGTTCAGGGCGTCGAATCCGGCCTGCAGTGGTCGGGCACCATCCGCTACAGCTTCCCCACCGGCATGGCCAATTATGAGGCCAGCTATTACGACTACAGCGCGCTGCATACGTCCTTCTCGGCGGCGACGGCGGCCCAGGTCGCGGCGGTGCGCGATATCCTGGGCGGCGGCCTCTCGGGGCCCACCACCTTCAAGTACGGCTCTTATTCCTCGGTGATCGCCAACTCGATCGTCGAAACGGCGAATCTGCGCGGCGTGGTGAACACCGCCGATATCCGGATCGCCGACTCGGGCTACCCGTCGACCGCCTATGCCTACTATCCGTACAACGACCCGGTCGGCGGCGACATCTGGATCGGCAAGACCTATGGCTCCTATCTGTCGCCGGTTCTCGGCTCCTATGGCTGGATGACGCATATCCACGAGTTGGGACATGCCTTCGGCCTGAAGCATCCGCACGACAGCGGCGTGGTCGGCGGCTTCCCGGCCATGCCGACCGACCGCGACGACATCGAATTTTCGGTGATGTCGTATCACAGCTATATCGGCTCGGGTTTCGGCGGCTATACCAACGAGACTTACGGCTTCGCCCAGACGCTGATGACGTACGACATCGCGGCACTGCAGTTCATGTACGGCGCCGACTACACGACCAATGCGGGCGACACGACCTACCGGTGGAATGCCAATACCGGCGAGATGTCGCTGAACGGCACCGGCCAGGGCACGGCCGGCGCCAACCGCATCTTCCTCACGACCTGGGACGGCGGCGGCGTCGATACCTACGACCTGTCGAATTACACGACCAACCTGTCGATCGACCTCGCGCCGGGCGGCTGGTCGAGTTTCTCCGTCAGCCAGCTCGCCAAACTCGGCAACGGCAACACGGCCCGTGCCAATGTCTACAACGCCCTGCTCGCCAACGGCGATACGCGGTCCTACATCGAGAACGCGGTCGGCGGCTCGGGCAGCGATACCATCGCCGGCAACGCCACGGCCAACGCGCTCTTCGGCGGCGCCGGCGACGACATCCTCTACGGCGCCGACGGCAACGACACGATCGATGGCGGCGCCGGCAACGACACGCTCTACGGTGGCGCGGGCGCCGACCTGTTCGAGGTCGGCGGTTCGGCCGACCGCGACACCATCCTCGATTTCGTCCAGGGCCTCGATCGCCTCGGGGTTTCCGGATCGAGCCTCGATTTCTCGCATGTCGCGACCGCGGTGTCCGGCAGCGACCTCGTGCTGACGCTGGGCACCACCGGAAACATCGTGGTGCTGGCGGGCCTCGCCGGTGGCATTATTTCCGCCGGCAATTTCAGCGGCCTTCTTGAGAGTTCCCTGATCACCGGCGACGATTTCGACAACACATTGCTGGGCACGACCTCGCCCGACACGATCTATGGCGCGGGCGGCAACGACACGCTTTACGGCGATGCCGGCGACGACACGCTCTACGGCGGCGCCGGCAACGACAGCCTGTACGGCGCCGGCGGCAACGACACCTTGTACGGCGGCAGTGGCGCCGAACTGTTCGATGGCGGCGATGGTAACGATACGTTCTACGGCGGTCAGAGCCACACGATCTATGGCGGCAACGGCGACGACATCTATGTCAGCGAAGAGTTTACCGAGTCGGGCGGCTTCTTCTATGGCGGGGCCGGCAACGACACCCTGATCGGCGGCACCCTCGGCGATACATTCGAAGCCCACGAGAGCGGCGACTACT
Source organism: Reyranellales bacterium (assembly GCA_038224985.1). Lineage (GTDB taxonomy): Bacteria > Pseudomonadota > Alphaproteobacteria > Reyranellales > Reyranellaceae > Reyranella. The sequence continues at coordinate 5,437 of JBBRFD010000059.1, read as the reverse complement.
TCAGCGAGACCGGACTCACCGGCGGCATCGACTACATCGGAGTCTACCTCGCTAATTATACCGTGCAGAGCTGGATCGAGCAGGTCGAGGTCTTTGCCTCCGGCGGCTCGACAATCTACGGCGGGAGCGGTGCCAAGACGATGTGGGGTACGGCCGCCACCGACCTTCTCTACGGTGGTCACGAGAACGACACCATGTACGGCGGCGACGGCAACGACGTGCTGTATGGCGGCGCCGGTGACGACACTTTGGTGGGCGGTGGCCAGCGCGACACCATGAGCGGTGGCGCCGGCAACGACGTGCTCGTGATGGGCGGCGGCAGCAACGAAGAAGATTACGCCCTCGACTTCGTACAGGGTGCCGACCGCATCGACATCACGGCGCTGGCCGTGAAGTTTTCGGACCTGCAGCTGATCCCGAACGGCGACCACCTGGTGGTCGTCAAGGTTTCTACCGGCGACATCCTTCGTCTCATGGGCCAGCAAGGCACAACGCTGACCGCCAGCGATTTTATCGGCCTCCTGCCGGAAGGCACCGTTTACACCGGCGACGGCTCGAACAACACATTCGTCGGCACCTCCGGGCCCGACACGCTCTACGGCCTGGGCGGCGACGACCTGCTCGATGGTGCTGCCGGCAACGACACGTTCTATGGCGGTACCGGCAACGACACCTTCGAGATTCGCGACACCGGAGACGTCGCCGTTGAAGCCGTGGGCGAAGGCTACGACCGCGCCGACATCTATCTCTCCACCGCCTATACGGTCGGCGACAATATCGAGCGCATCCAGGGCCTGGCGGCCGGCGGCATCACCGTCACCGGCAATGGCGCGGCCAATACCATGGTCGGCACCACGCTCGCCGATGCGCTGTCGGGCGGGGCGGGCGACGACCTGATCTATGGTGATGCAGGCGGCGACACGCTCTATGGCGGCAGCGGCGGCGACCAGATCTATGGCGGGGACGGCGACGACCTGCAGTATGGCGGCGCGCTCGACGACGTCCTGATCGGCGGCGCCGGCAACGACACGGCCTTCGGCGGCGACGGCAACGACTATTTCGAGGTGCGCGAATCGGGAGACGTTTTCGTCGAGCAAGCCCTGGAAGGCAGCGCCGACAATATCGGCATCTATCTTTCCTCGGCATATACGGTGGGCGACGAGATCGAACGGCTCTATGCCCTCGCCGCCGGTGGCGGAACGATCACGGGCGGCAATACCGCCAACACCATGGTGGGCTCGGCCGTGACCGACGTGTTGTCCGGCGCGGTCGGTATCGACACCCTCTACGGCGATGCCGGCGACGACACGCTCTACGGCGGGCTGGGCAACGACCTGCTCTATGGCGACGCCGGTAGCGACACAGCCTTCGGCGGCCTGGGCGACGACCTGTTCGAGGTCCGCGACGCCGGCGATGTCTACGCCGAGGCGGCAGGCGAGGGCTCCGACCGTATCGCGATCTACACTTCCGCTGCCTATACGATCGGCGCCAATATCGAGCGCGTGCTGGGCCTGGCGGCCGGCGGCGTGACCATCACCGGCGTGGGCGGCGACGATGTCATGTCGGGCGGCACCTCGACCGACGTTCTGAGCGGCGGTATCGGCGTCGACCAGCTCTACGGCGACGCCGGCAACGACACGCTGTACGGCGGCGCCGATATCGACGTGCTCTACGGCGATGCCGGCGACGACACGCTCGACGGCGGTGCGGGCAACGACTACTTCCTGGGCGGCACCGGCAACGACGTGGCGATCGGCGGCGCCGGCGACGACTTCTTCGAGATCAGGGATAGCGGCGACGTTTTCGTCGAGGCGGCAGGCGAAGGATACGACTTCGCCGCGATCTACCTGAGCTCGGCCTATACACTGGGCGACAATGTCGAGCGCATCATGGTCCTGGGCGCCGGCGGTACCGTGACCGGCGGCGCCACCAACGACGTGATGACGGGCTCGACGTCGACGGACGTGCTGTCGGGCTCGGCGGGCGTGGACCAGGTCTACGGCGACGCCGGTACGGACACGCTATACGGCGGGGCCGACAACGACGTGCTCTATGGCGCCGACGGCGACGACACGCTGCACGGTGACTCGGGCAACGACATCCTGATCGGCGGCATCGGCAACGACACCGCCTTCGGCGGCACCGGCGACGACTACTTCGAGGTCCGCCAGTCAGGCGATGCGCTGGTCGAGGCGGCCGGTGAAGGTACCGGCGATTACGTCGGCATCTACCTCAACTCGGCTTACACGGTAGGCGACAATATCGAGGTCATCATTGGTTTGGCCTCGGGGATCACGGTGACGGGCGGCGAGACCGACAACATCGTCTACGGGACGGTGGTTGCCGACGTGGTCTCCGGAGCGGGCGGCAACGACCAGCTCTATGGCGATCTCGGCAACGACACGCTGTACGGCGGCTCGGGCAACGACCTGCTGATGGGTAGCACCGGCTCGGACACCGGCTTTGGCGGCTTGGGCGACGACCAGTTCGAGGTGCTCGATGCCGGCGACGTCTTCGTCGAGGCGGTGGGCGAAGGCTTCGACCGGGCGATCGTCTACACCACGGCGGCGTGGACGGTGGGCGATAACGTCGAGCGCATCTTCGGCCTGGCCGGCGGTGGCGTGACCATCACCGGCGGGGCGACCGACAATATCGTCAGCGGCGGCGTGCAAACCGATGTCCTCTCCGGCGCAGCGGGCAACGACCAGCTTTACGGCGATGCCGGTGTCGACACGCTGTACGGTGGCGCCGACAACGATGTGCTCTACGGCGATGCCGGCGATGACACCGCCTTCGGTGGCTCGGGCAACGATATCTTTGTTGGAGGCACCGGCAGCGACACCGGCTTCGGTGGGCTGGGCGACGACTACTTCGAGGTCCGCGAGGCCGGCGACCTGTTCGTCGAGGCGGTGGGCGAAGGCACCGCCGATGGCGTGGGCGTCTACATCTCCTCGTCCTACACCGTGGGCGACAATATCGAGCGGATCTTCGGCTTCGCCGCGGGCGGCGTGACGCTCACCGGCAATGCCGGCGCCAACGAGTTCTACGGCTCAGAGGTGACCGACGTGATGTCGGGTGGCGCCGGCGACGATACGTTGTTCGGCGGCGCCGGCGACGACACGTTGTTCGGTGGCGCCGACAACGACACCTTCGTCTTCGCCAGCGTCTCCGGCGGCTCGGGCACCGACACCATCGCCGACTTCGGCAGCGGCGATTCGGTCCTCGTCGGCAGCAACACCGTCGTCTCCGGCGACGGCACGGCGGCCGTCATCCTGGCCGACGGCACCCAGATCGTGGCCGGTAACGGCCATCTGTGGAACCAGGCGCTCGATTTCCACTAGAACAGCGGTGGGGTGGCACGAGGCATGCAGGGGTGTAACCTCGACCCGACATGACGGAGGCCCCATGAGACGAACAGCGCGCCGCGCCGCACTCGCCCTCGCGTTCTCCCTCGCCACCTCCCCCACCCTGGCGCCCGCCTTTGCTCAGGGCAGCCACCTGCGCATCGGGCTGGGCGACGACCCCGACGTCCTCGATCCCACCCTGTCGCGCACCTATACGGCGCGCATCGTCTTCGCCTCGATCTGCGACAAGCTCTTCGACATCGACGAGAACCTGAAAATCGTGCCGCAGCTGGCGCTGGGACAGGAAACCTCGGCCGACGGCAAGACCGTCACCATCAAGCTGCGGCCGGGCGTGACCTTCCACGACGGCGAGGCCTTCGATGCCGCCGCCGCCAAGTACAGCCTCGACCGCCATCTCAGCATGAAGGGCTCGTTCCGCAAGCCCGAGATCGGCATCGTCGAGAGCGTCGAGATCGCCGGCCCGCTGACCATCAAGCTTGCCCTCAAGACGCCCTTCTCACCCCTGCTGGCCCAGTTGACCGACCGCGCCGGCATGATGGTCTCGCCCAAGGCGGCCGAAGCGGCGGGCGACAAGTTTGGCCTCAAGCCGGTCTGCGCCGGGCCCTACAGGCTCGTCGAGCGCGTCCAGCAGGACCGCATCGTCGTCGAGAAGTTCGCCAACTACTGGAACAGGGACCAGATCTTCATCGACAAGATCACCTATTTGCCGATCGTCGACGCCACGGTGCGGCTGGCCAACCTGCGCTCGGGCGGGCTCGACCTGATCGAACGCGTGCTGGCAACCGACATCAAGACGGTGCGCGAGAACCCCAGACTCAAGCTCAGCAAGGCTGTGTCGCTGGGCTGGTTCGGCCTGCTCGCCAATGTCGCCAACGGCGCCAGGGCCGACACACCCTTCGGCAAGGACGCGCGCGTGCGCCGCGCCTTCGACCTCAGCATCGACCGCGAGGCGCTGAACCAGGTCGTGTTCAATGGCGAGTTCGTGCCGGGTAACCAGTGGGTCAGCCCGCAGAACCCCTACTACCAGGCGAAGTTCCCGGCGCCGAGGCGCGACCTCGCCAAGTCCAGGGCGCTGATGAAGGAGGCCGGCGTCACGGCTCCGCTGGTCCTCGACTTCATGGTGTCCAATACGCCGGAGACGCGCGCCGTGGCCGAGGTCGTCCAGTCGATGGCGGCAGAGGCGGGCTTCGACCTCAAGATCCGCGTCACCGAGGTGGCGACGGCCCTGAAGCAGGGCGAGGACGGCAATTTCCAGATCTACATGAACACCTGGTCGGGCCGCAGCGATCCCGACGGCAATTCGGTGATCTACCAGACCTGCGGCGCGCCGCAGAACATGGGCAAATACTGCGACAAGGAAATCGATGCCTGGCACCAGGAAGCCCGCGCCGCCAGCGACCCGGCCGCCCGAAAGGCGATCTACGAGAAGATCGCCGCCAGGTTCCTGCCCGAAGGCTGGATCTTCTATCTCTATCACCCGCAACACCTGATCGCCCATATCGACCGGCTGGAGGGCTTCAAGCCGCTTCCCGACGGCCTGATACGGGTGATCGGCCTCAAACTCAAATGAGGCCAAACTGCCTTCATGATTCCCTGAATCGGCCTCCGGATTTTTCAGGGATGTTGCGTATAGGCAACAAGGACAGGACCCGGGCGCGGGCTTTCCTCTCAGGAGGATGGAATGCGTAAACTGACAATGCTCATCGCGATCGGCCTCGCCGCTTCGACGACGGGCTGCATCGAGACGATGGATTCGAGCGGCTACGGCGGCAACGGCTACAACGGCGGCGGCTACAATGGTAGCAGCTACAGCGGCAGCGGCTACAATGGTAGCGGCTACAGCGGCAGCGGCTACAACAGCGGCTATAACGGCTACAGCCAGCCGACCTATTACCGCCCGGCGCCGGTCAACAACTACTACGTGACGCCGCAGCCCCAGGTCGTGACCCAGACTCGCTACGTGCCAGTGCCAGTGCCCGTACCCGTGCCGACACCGGCGCCGCAGCGCACGGCCGACCACCGCTGGGACGGCAATCGCGACGGCAATGGCCGCCGCCACGACAACAACGACC
>JBBRFD010000058.1:0-24241 GCA_038224985.1 Reyranellales bacterium | reverse complement strand
GGCGCGGTCCTTGGCGTTGGGACGATGCGTCTGCAGCCATTCCTCGAAGATCTCCTTGAGCCAGCGCATCAGGGTCGTGTTCTTGCCGGTGACCTGAAGGCGGTAGATGCCGAGGTTGAAGCTGTCCTGCTTGTCGCCGTCGGGATTGGGCCCCTGCGTGACGATCAGCGGCCAGGTGATCAGCGGCGCCGGTTCGCCCGGCCAGCAGGTCTGGATCGGCAGACGGCCGAGATCGATGTCGTCGCCGGTCAGCACCACGTCCTGGCAAGGCGCGTGGCCCACCGTCTTGGGCTTCATCGCCATGACGGTGCGCAGCAGCGGCAGCATTTCGAGCGCCTCGCGCCAGCCGCCCGGCGGTTCGGGCTGGCGCAGGAAGGCCAGCGTTTCGCCCACGCCGCGCAACTGGCCGGGCTCGCGGTCCATGCCCCAGGCGACGCGCTCGACCGTGCCGAAGAGGTTCACCAGCACCGGCATCTCCGCGCGCGAACCGTCGGCGCGGACCACGTTCTCGAACAGCACCGCCGGGCCTTTCTCGGCCAGCAGGCGGGTCTGGATTTCGGTCATCTCTAGCTCGGTCGAGACCGGCGCCTTCACGCGCACGAGGCGGCCCGATTGTTCGAGGCGGGCAATGAAGTCGCGGAGCGAGGCGTATGGCATGATAGGTTTGTCCTTTAGAGTGGCCCGGCCATGAGATCAAACGCCGTACCCCCTGCGATACCGGACGAATTCGAGGACCTGCTGAGCCGCCAGGGCCGCCGCGTGCTGGCGGGCACGCATGCGCTCTGCGGCGCATTGGCCGATCCCAAGCGGCGCTTTCTCGCGGCCGACGATCTGCTCGACCGGACCAGGGTCGCGCGCCTGCGAAAGGTTCTGGAGAGCGAGCTCACGCCGACGCTGGAGGCGATGGAGCGGCCAATTCCGCCCGACAGCATCTGGAAGATGCGTCACGACTATGCCGAGCTGCTGCCCAAGACCACGCGCTCGCGCACCATCTTCTTCGAGAGCCGGCGCGAGCCGGGCTACAAGGCGGCCGAGAAGATCGGCCTGGTGAAGATGATGCGGTCCGGGAGCTTCCGCGCCTTCGCCTCGGCGCTGAGCGGCCGCAAGCTCGCCTCGGGCTGGGGAATGCAGGTGCTGCGCTACGGTCCGGGCGACTATGCCGGCCCGCATAACGACCATCACCCCGAGAATCCCGATGCCAAGGCGGGCTATATCGACCTGCATCTCAGCCTGTGCGGCCCCGGCGTCGAGCATCAGTGGCTGGTTTATTCCCGCGCCGGCCATTTCAGTGAGATCGTGTCGGTGGCCAAGCCGGCCACGGTGACGGCCTATCGCCTGCCGTTCTGGCACTACACCACGCCGCTGGTCGGATCGGCGCAAGCCGCACGCTGGGTGCTGCTGGGGACGTTCCTCTACGCTGCGTGAGGCCGCCTACTTGTGTCCGACCGGAACCACGCTGATCGAGTTCTTTGGGCTACCCTCGATGATGCGGTCGGTATAGCTGAGATAGACCAGCACGCGGCGCTTGGCGTCCCAGAAACGCACGACCTGCGTCGTCTTGAAGATCAGCGAGGCGCGTTCGCTGAAAACCTCGTGCGGGCTCTTCAGCTTGTCGAGCTTTGAATGATCGATGTCGCCCACCTGCCGGCAAGCGATCGAGGCGTCGCTGGGATCCTCGGCAATGCCCAGCGCACCCTTGATGCCGCCGGTGCGGGCGCGCGAGATGTAGCAGGTGACGCCGGCCACATCGGGATCGTCGAAGGCCTCGATGGCGATCTTGTCGTTGGGCCCGATCCATTTGAAGCGGTAGCCGACCGAGCCGATATCTTCGGCCAAGGCCAACGAGGGCAGCAGGATCAGCAGTGCGGCGAAGAGGTGGCGCATGGTCGGGCTCCTAAGGCTGCTTGTCCGCAAGACGTGAAAAAACGTCATGGCGGATAGCGCGTTGCTGCATGGGGAGGGCGTCGAGGGGAAAGTGGGAAGAATCGCCTGAAACGCAAGCCTTGCTACATTAAATGTTTCCCACCCGCGTGGGAAGTCGTGGGAAACGAGGCGACGAACCGGCTTTAGGGGCGGCCGGCGCGGCTCAGACCGCGCGCAGGCCTTCGCTGGGTACGGTGCCTTCCTCGACCTTCACGGCCTCGCGGTACTCCTTCTCATTGCGGAAGGGCTCCTGCTTGGGATAGTCGGCCTTGCGGCCGGGCCGGATCTCGCCGGTCGAAGGCTCGACGATCAGCAGCTCGGCGTTCTTGCGGCCGACCAGGGCGATATCGCGCTTCCAGCGCGAGAAGACGCGGCGCGCCGAGGCCGAGAAATCGACATAGGTCGTGAACTCGTTGTAGTCCTTGGCGAAGAGCTTCTCGTAGGTGGCGCAGAATTCGTCGACGAAGGCCTTGTCGACGATCTGCAGGTTCGACATCACCCAGCAGCGGTCCTCGAACACCCAATAGGTCCCGAGCCCGACGAATTCGCGCTGGCGGGTGATGTAGGGGAAGAAGGGAAAGCCGCGGCAGGCGATGGTGCGGTTGTCGCGCTCGCAATGGCGCGCGCCCTTGCAGGTGATGGCCATGCAGTCGTGCGTCAGCTCGGCCACGATCTCGCGCGTGGCGAAGTCGTAGGGCTTGAATTTTGTCCAAAGGTCGGTGCGAGTCTTCAAGAGGTCGAACTCGACCTTGTGCACGACCGGCACGGCGTTCTGGGTCGAGCAGCAGACCGGCTCGCCGCCATTGAGCGGGGCACACTTGCGGCCGCAGTCGAAGCGCGATATCGGCGCGTTGAAGCCTTCGTAGAGGCTGGCGAAATCGGAGGCCTTGATGGTCGCTTTGGGCATTGTTGCTGCCGTTAAATTGGGTACAGCCTGGCCTAGGGGTGAGGCAGGACACGCCACACGACGGTTTCCCGCATGTCGCGATTTTCCAATTGTAGCGAAGTCGGAATGTCGTAGCGCGCCCGTTCTTCGAGACCCTGTGCACTGAAATAATTGCGCCCGGGATCGCCGAGCAAGACCAGACGACCCGCATGGGCATGTGTGCGCAGCCAAGCCAGGGCCTGCACCGACATCTCGCGCTCGTAACAGACGTCGCCTGCGATCACGACGTCGGCTGCCGGCTGGGCCGGCGGCCCTGCAAGCCAGTCATCGACGCTGGTTTCGATGACAAGACCATTGGCCTCGGCATTGAGACGGGCGGCGATCAGCGAGAGGGCATCGATGTCGTTGGCCACGACCGATGCCGCGCCGGCCCGCATTGCCGCCAGCGAGGAGACGCCGGAACCCGATGCGAAGTCGATGACACGCTTGCCGCGCACCAACTCGGGATTGTCGAGCAGGTAGCGCGCGATGGCCTGGCCGCCCGGCCAGCAGAAAGCCCAGTAGGGCGGGTCGACGTTCTTTTCGTCGAGCCAGGTTTCGGTGGCCTGCCAGATCGGCACGTATTCGGTGGCGAGGTGGAGCTTGAACTCCGGCACCATGACCGGGGCTTCGAGCGCCGTATTGGTTTTGATGAAGTTTTCGGGATCGGCGGGAAGGCGGGCCATCAAAGGTTCAGATGCCCGCCGATGATGGCGAGCGTCAGCAGCACGCCGACCTGGGCATTGGCCTTGAACTTGGCCTGGCAATCCGCCGGATCGGCCGGTTTCAGCATGGCAATCTGCCAGGTGAAGTGGGCAACGATGACGCAGAGCACTCCGTAGTAGAGAGGCCCGAGGGTGGCCAGCCAGCCGGCCAGCACCCAGGCCGCGAGCGTCAATCCGGCGAAGAGCGACAGCCAGCGCTGCGGCGCGCTGGCAAAGCGCCGCGCCGTCGAGCGCACGCCGACGATGGCATCGTCGCGCTGGTCCTGCATGGCGTAGATCGTGTCGTAGACCAGCGTCCAGGCGACGCCGCCGGCGTAGAGCGCGACCGTGGCCCAGGACAGGCGCGCGGTGACGGCGGCATAGCCCAGCAAGGCGCCCCAGCTGAAGGCCAGTCCCAGAATGAACTGCGGCCAGGAGGTGACGCGCTTCATCATCGGATAGATCGCCACGACCGCGAGCGAGGCAAGGCCCACAGCCACGGCGAACTTGTTGAACTTGAAGAGGATGATGGCGCCGATGGCGAGCTGGATGACCATCCAGATCACGGCGTTGCGCAGCGTCACCTCGCCCGCGGGCAATGGCCGGCCGCGCGTACGCTCGACCTGGGCATCGACCTTGCGGTCGAGGATGTCGTTCCAGGTACAGCCGGCGCCGCGCATGGCGGTGGCGCCCAGACCGAAGACGATCATCCAGCCGATCAGCGGTCCCCAGTTGGGCGCGGCGGCAAGGGCCAGCGACCACCAGCAGGGCAGCAGCAGCAACCAGATGCCGATGGGCCGGTCCCAGCGCGCCAGACGGCCATAGGGCCGTGCCCATGGCGGCAGCATCAGCAGCGTCCAGTGCTGGCGGTCGATGTCGGTATATCCGTTCGCTGGCATCTCGCCGGCTGGCGTGTTTGGGGCCATACCGGCATCATGGGCCTTAGCGATGACCAGTTCCACTTTTGCGACAGATCGATATTGCGTGCTGCGTAGCGCTTTGCCGCCGGTGCTGCTGGCGCAGGTCGCCGATATCGCGGCACCCCTGCTGCGCCAGTCGGCGCGCGGCGAGATGCTGGAAACCGACGGCATCGCCGCCGGCTCCTCGAGCTGGTACGGCCACAAGCCGCTCGATGGCATCCTCGATTTCTTGCGTCCGGCCTTCGAGCGCGCCACAGGCGAGGCGCTGCTTCCGACCTATTCCTTTATTCGTTGCTATCCGCGCGGCAGCAAACTGGCCCGCCATCGCGACCGCCAAGCCTGCGAAGTCAGTGTCACCCTGCCCATTGCCGGAAGCGACGAGGCGTTGTGGCCGATCCATCTCGGCCTGCGCCACAAGGCGCTGGCGGCGTCCGACCTGGCGCTCGGCGATGCGTTGATCTATTCGGGTTGCGAGCTCTGGCATTGGCGCGAGCCGCTGGCGGCGGACTGGCGCCTGCAGCTCTTTCTGCATTACGTGCGGCGCGACGGCCCCCATGCCGAGTGGAAATTCGACAAGCGTGCGCGGCTGGGCGATCCACCGGTCGCCGGAACAGGATCGGTATGAGCACCTCGCGCCTTTTCATCGAGGACGACCTCGCCGCTGGCACGGAAGTCGTGTTGAGCGAGGATCACACACATTACCTGCGCCGCGTCATGCGCCGGGAAGACGGCGCGCCGCTGCTGCTGTTCAACGGCCATGACGGAGAATGGCAGGGCATCCTGGCGTTGCACGGCAAATCGGCTGCATCCGCGCGCGTCATGGATCGCACGCGCGAGCAAACCGTCGAGCCCGATCTCTGGCTCTGCTTCGCGCCGGTCAAACGCGCCCGCATCGATTACATCGCCGAGAAGGCAACGGAGCTGGGCGTCAGCGTGCTGCAGCCGATCCTGACACGCCATACCGTCGTCGAGCGGGTGAATGTCGATCGGCTGCGCGCCAATGCCATCGAGGCGGCGGAGCAGACGGAGCGGCTGTCGGTGCCGAACGTGCGTGACCCCGTCGACCTCAAGCGCCTGCTGGACAATTGGCCGGCCGAGCGGCGTTTGCTTATTTGCGACGAAACCGGCGCCGGTCCGCCCATCGCCGCTACTCTCGCGGCATTGGACGATGAGGCCAAGGCGGCACCCTGGGCCATTGTCATTGGGCCGGAAGGGGGTTTTGCCCCTGAAGAGTTGCAGTCCTTGCGCGCCGTGCCCGGTGTCGTGTCCGTGGGCCTCGGTCCACGCATTCTAAGGGCCGATACGGCTGCTTTGGCCGCCCTTGCCTGCTGGCAATCGCTTCTGGGTGACTGGCAGAAGCCCACGCCGCGTCTGGCTGTCGATTACCGCACATCTAAAGGCTGAGCGGGGCGCTTGCCTTGGCCCCTGCCGATGTGGGAGACCGACTCCTGAAGTCCATGAACCAGGCGCTGGCACGCGTGAGAAATGCTCATGCGAGCGCGCCGGCTTCTCATCCCCCTCATCCTAGTTGAGGTCGATGGGGAGTTCTGAGGGAGTCGATACCGAATGTCCGCACCACCGTCGGGAGGCGGCGCGCCGATCGAAAATCGGCGGCAGCTCGTCGAGTATTTCGCCGCCGGCAACAAGCCGCGTTCGGCCTGGCGCATGGGAACCGAGCACGAGAAGTTCGGCTTCGACAAGAAGACGCTGAAGCCGTTGCCCTATGACGGCGACAACGGCATCCGCGCCATGCTCGAAGGCATGCGGCGCTTCGGCTGGGAAGCCGTCGTCGAGAACAACAACACGATCGCGCTGCTGCGCGACAAGGCCAGCGTCACGCTGGAACCGGGCGGCCAGTTCGAACTCTCCGGCGCGCCACTGGAAACCGTACACGAGACCGCCGTCGAGACGTCGCAGCACCTGGCCGAAGTGCGCGAGGTCGCCAACGAAATCGGCGCCGGCTTCATCGGTCTCGGATTCGCACCGCAATGGAAGCGCGAGGACATCCACTGGATGCCCAAGGGGCGCTACAAGATCATGCGCGAGTACATGCCCAAGAAAGGCAAGCTCGGCATCGACATGATGTTGCGCACCTGTACCGTGCAGACCAATCTCGACTTCGAGTCGGAAGCCGACATGGTCAAGAAGTTCCGCGTCTCGCTGGCGCTGCAGCCGCTGGCCACCGCGCTCTTCGCCAACTCGCCCTTCGTCGAGGGCAAGGACGTCGGCTTCAAGAGCTACCGCAGCCACATCTGGACCGACACCGATCCCGACCGCTGCGGCATGCTGCCTTTCGTCTTCGAGGACGGCTTCGGCTTCGAGCGCTATGCCGATTACATGCTCGATGTGCCGATGTACTTCGTCTATCGCGGCGGCAAGTACATCGATGCCTCCGGCCTCAGCTTCAAGGACTTCATGCAGGGCAAGCTGGCGGTGCGGCCGGGCGAGCTGCCCTCGATCAACGATTGGGGCGACCATATCACCACCGCTTTCCCCGAGGTTAGGCTGAAGCGCTTCCTCGAGATGCGCGGCGCCGATGGCGGCCCCTTCGCCAATCTCTGCGCCTTGCCGGCCCTCTGGGTCGGTCTGCTCTACGACCAGGGCGCGCTCGATGCCGCCTGGGATCTGGTCAAGGGCTGGAGCATCGAGGATCACGCCTTCCTGCGTGCCGAGACGCCTAAGACCGGTCTTTCCACGTCCTTCAAGGGCCGGCCGCTCAGTGCGCTTGCTGTCGAGGTCATGGCGATCGCCCGGGCCGGGCTCAAGGCGCGCAACCGCCTCGACGAGCGCGGCAACGATGAGACTGTCTTCCTGCAGATGCTCGACCAGGTCGCCGAAAGCGGCCGTGCGCCGGCCGACGAGCTTTTGTCGCGTTGGAAAGGCGAGTGGCAGGGCTCATTCGCGCCGCTGTTCCGCGACTTCGCCTATTAGGCTATCGTCCGCGTCATGGTGGATGAAACGACGACGGCGGCGGCGGCGGCTCTGCCGTACCGGCTGAAAAAATGCAGGCACGGCAACTTTCTGTTCAATCAGCAGGACCGCTATATCGGCCGTAGTCTCGATACCTATGGCGAATACGTCGATGAAGAGATCCGCCTGCTGATCGCGATGATCGGGCCTGGCGATTTCGTCGTCGAGGCCGGCGCCAATATGGGCGCCGACACCGTGCCGCTGGCGAGACGCGTCGGGCCGACCGGCCATGTGCTGGCGATAGAACCGCAGCGGATCGTCCACCAGCTGCTCTGCGCCAACGTTGCATTGAACGGCCTGGTCAATGTCACGACGCCGTGGTGTGCCGTCGGTGCCGCGACGGGCGAGGCGGTGGTGCCGCCCATCGACTACGGACAGTCGCAGAATTTCGGCGGCGTCGCGCTCAAGACGGAAGGAGCGGGCGAACGCGTGCCGGTGGTGCCGATCGACCAGTTCGAACTGACGGCCTGTGCGCTCCTCAAGATCGATGTCGAGGGGATGGAACAGGACGTCCTGCGCGGCGCCGATGCCACAATCAAGCGGTTCAAGCCGATCCTCTATATCGAGAACAATGCCGGCTCGAAGTCGCCGCCCATGATCCGCCATGTGCTCGATCTCGGTTACCATCTGTTCTGGCATACGCCGCCACTGTTCAATCCGCGCAATTTCGCCGGCAATACCCAGGACATCTTCGGCGACGTCAGGTCGTGCAACATGCTGTGCGTTCCGCCGGGGCATGCAAAGCAGGGGGTCACGGAAAACCTGCGGCCGGTATTGGGCGTCGACGACGTCGCGCTGGAGTCCCAGCGCGGGCGCCCGTAGTCGGAGGAGAAGCCATGCTCGACCGTTGCGATCGTGTGCAGATTGCCGTTGCCGACCGCGCCAAGGCCGCGGCGCGCTACATCGAACTGCTGGGTGGTGCGGTCGCACGTCACGACACCAGCCGGCATCTGGCGGCCAGGCGCACCGTTCTTGCCATCGGCGAGAGCGAGTTCGAGCTCTGTGAACCCGATGGCGCCGGGGCGACGCAGGACTTTCTGTCTAAGCGCGGCGAGGACCTGATGACGGCGGGCTACAGCACCGCCGATCCCGACCTGATGATGAAGCGCTGGGAAGGCCTCGGCGTGCCCTTCGACCGCGAGGGTAAACAGCTCTATCTCGGGCTGGAGGCGACATTCGGTCTGCCGATCGTGATTTCGACCAGCACCTACCGGCCGCGCGTCGGGCCGGTGTCGTTCCTCTACGAGACGACCAACACGCTGGTCAGCGACTGGCGCCGCGTGGCCGCGGTCTATGCCGGGCTGTTCGGCCTCGATCCGGCGCGCTTCAGCGATATCGGCAGCGAGCGCTTCGGTTATGTAGGCACGCTGACGCTGTTCGATCCGCCCAACCGGCTCGTTCGCATCGAGTTGAGCCAGGTCACCGACGATGTGCACAGCATGGGCCGCTACTGCAAGAAGCACGGCGACTCGCTCTACATGTGTTACGTCGAGACCCACGACTGGCCGGCGGTGCGCCAGCGCCTGCTCGACGCCAATGCGCGCTATACGCCGCGCGGCGCCGATCCCGTCACCGATCCCGACGGTGGCTGGGTGCATCCCAAGGAGTTGCACGGCCTGCTGCTGGGCATCTCGCGCACGGGGCTGGCCTGGGACTGGTCGGGCCGCAAGGATCTGGTGCCGGCCGTATGAAGTTCCTGTTGGCTTTCGTTGCGTTGCTGGTCGCGCCCTTCGTCGCTTCCGCCCAGACCGCCGATTGGCAGAACGTCATCTCGCGCGATCTCCGCTTCCGGCTGGAGATGCCGGCGCCGGCCGAGCAGAGCACGGCGGCGGAGAACGAGAAGGGCCATGCCGGCCCCCGTACCGCCTGGGCCGCCAAACGCGACGACGAGATGTTCGATTTCGACTTCGTCGACTACGAGGCCGGTTGGTTCGCCGCCCGCGACACCAAGGCGATGGCGCGCGATCTCGGCCGCGGCGAGGCCGAAAAGGCCTTCCCGCGAGCCAGGTACAAGTACGTGCGGGATGAAGCGATCACACTGCAGGGCTGGGACGGCTATGCCCTGGATATCGACGATGCCACCGGCAACAGCGTGATGATGCGCACCTATATCGTGCGCGACCGGCTGTACCGCCTGCTGGTCACCCACAAGGGCGACCTGAAGACCAGGAGTGCCGCGCTCCGCTTCCTCGATTCACTCAAGCTCGCCGAAACCAAGCCATGAAGATCTGCGTTTATGGAGCGGGCGCGATCGGCGGCAACTTCGCCGCCCGTCTGGCCGATGCCGGCAACGAGGTGTCGGTCGTGGCGCGCGGGGCGCATCTCGAGGCGATCCGCACCAGGGGACTAACCTTGAAGACCGGTGACAAGACCATCGTGGCGCCGGTGAAGGCCAGCGACAAGCCGGCCGATCTCGGTCCGCAGGATGTCGTGATCTCGACGCTGAAGGCCTCGAGCCTGGGCGATCTCGCAGCGACCGTCGGACCCTTGCTGGGCGAGGGCACGCCCGTCGTCTTCGCGCAAAACGGCATTCCCTGGTGGTACGGCCACGGCCTCGCCAAGGAGCGGCTCAAGGCGCCCGAACTGGCACGCCTCGATCCCGATGGCGCGCTTCTCAAGGCTGTCGGCTTCGACCGGACGCTGGGCGGTGTCATCACCTCGTCCAACCACGTGATCGCGCCCGGCGTGATCCAAAATATCTCGCCGGATCGCAACACGCTCTGGGTGGGCGAGATCGACGACCGCCTGACGCCGCGTATCGAGGCCCTGCGCGCGACACTGATCGCGGCGGGCATCTCTTCGCCCTCGACGCGCGATATCCGCTACGACATCTGGCACAAGCTGATGGCCAATCTCACCGGCTCGACCCTCTGCCTGATATTGCGCCAGCCGACGACGATCCAGAAGACGCCGGAGATCAACCGGTTGGCGCGCCGGGCGCATGCCGAAGCGATGGCGGTCGCCGCCGCCCATGGCGTGGTGCTCGACGACGATCCGGAGGTTCGCTACGGGCCGAAACGGGTCTATCCCGACCATCGCCCGTCGATCCTGCAGGATTATGAGGGCGGCCGGCCGATGGAGATCGAGGCGATCGTGCGCGCGCCGCTCGCCTTCGCCCGCAGCGCCGGCCTCGACACGCCGACGCTCGACGCCATCGAGTCGATCTGTGTCAGTCTCGGCTCATCGAAAGGGCTATACGCGACCTAGGTCGCGGTGCCGCCGACCGTCAGTGCATCGATGCGCAGCGTCGGCTGGCCAACGCCCACCGGAACGCCTTGGCCATCCTTGCCGCAGGTGCCGATGCCGGGATCGAGCGCCATGTCGTTGCCGATCATGCCGACGCGCGTGAGGGCCTCGGAACCGGCACCGATCAGCGTCGCGCCCTTGACGGGCCGGCCGAGCTTGCCGTTCTCGATCAGGTAACCTTCGGTGACGCTGAAGACGAACTTGCCCGAGACGATATCGACCTGGCCGCCGCCGAAGTTGGCGCAGTACAAGCCTTTCTTCACCGAGCCCAGAATCTCCTGCGGGTCCTTGTCGCCGCCCAGCATGATGGTGTTGGTCATGCGCGGCATTGGCGCATAGGAGTGGCTCTGGCGGCGGCCGTTGCCGGTGGGCTTCACACCCATCAGGCGGGCGTTCTGGCGGTCCTGCATCAGCCCGACCAGGCGGCCGTTCTCGATCAGCACGTTGCGCTGCGTCGGCGTGCCCTCGTCGTCGATGGTAAGTGAGCCCCGGCGGTCCTGCAGGGTGCCGTCGTCGATCACGGTGACGCCGGGCGAGGCAATCATCTCGCCCATGAGGTGAGTGAACATCGAGGTCTTCTTGCGGTGGAAGTCGCCTTCCAGCCCGTGGCCGACCGCCTCGTGCCACAGCACGCCCGACCAGCCAGCGCCCAATACGACCTGCATTTCGCCCGCCGGCGCATCGACCGACTCGAGATTGACCAGGGCCTGGCGCACGGCCTCGTCGGCCTCTTTCTTCCAGTGCAACGGATCGAAGATATCGCCGTAGGGAATGCGGCCACCGCGGCCCGTACCGCCCGACTCCTGACGCGTGCCGTCGCCGCAGACGACGCTGACGTTGAGCCGCACCAGCGGGCGCACATCGGCGGCGCGCCAGCCGCCCGGACGAATGATCTCGACGACTTGCCAGGAGCTGGCGATCGACACCGAGACCTGGCGCGCCTTGGGCTCCTTGGCGCGGACATAGGCGTCGATCTGTTCCAGCAACTCGACCTTGCGGGCGAAGGGCACGCCGTCGATGGGATTGTCGTCGGCATAGAGCAGCCGGTTGGTGCCGCGCGGCGTCTCGTCCATCTTGCCGCTATGGCCCGAACGCACCGCCTTGACCGTCTCGGCGGCGCGCTTCAGCGAGGCCTCGTCGAGCGCCGAAGCATGGGCAAAGCCCGAGGCCTCGCCCGATACGGCGCGCAGGCCGAAGCCCTGGGTGGTGTCGTAGGAGGCGCTCTTCAGCTTGCCGTCGTCGAAGGCCAGACTCTCGCTCTGGACATATTCGAGGAACAGCTCCCCGTCGTCGCAGCCCTTCAGCGCGTCGTCGACCAGCTTGCCGGTGCGGCCCGGGTTGAGGCCGCCCTTGCCGAAGAAGATCTTGTCGGCGGTGGCGAGATTGTTGATCGACTTGGCCATGTAAAACCTTTCGAGCCTCAGACGACGAGGACAATCTTGCCAAAATGGGCATTGGCCTTCATGTGCGCAAGCGCTTCGGCGGCCTGGGCGAGGGGAAAGGTCTTGTCGATGGGCAGGCTGAGCGTGCCCGCCTCGATGGCAGGCCACAGGTCGGCGCGCGCCGCCTGCACGATGGCGCGCACCTCGTCGGGTGTGCGGGTGCGGAAGGTGACGCCGATATAGTCGATGCGCTTCAGCGCATGCAGATCGTAGTTGAACTCGCCCTTCATGCCGCCCAGCCGCCCGACATTGACGATGCGGCCGAGGATGGCGGCGGCTTCCATGTTCTGGTTGGCGACGCTGGCCGAGACCTGGTCGACGATCAGGTCGACGCCCTTGCCGCCGGTGGCTTCCTTGACCTTGTCCGGCCACTTGGGATCGTTGGTGTCGAGTGCCAGATCGCAGCCGTAGTCCTTGAGCTTGCCGCGCCGGCCCTCGTTGGTGGAGGTACCCATGACAATGGCGGCGCCGAGGAATTTGGCGATCTGCATGCCGAGCAGGCCGACGCCCGAGCTGGCGCCCTGGATCAGCACGGACTCGCCTTTCTTGAGACGACCGGCGCCGACCAGCGCGTTGTGCATGGTCTGCACCGCGACCGGCATGCAGGCGGCCTGTTCGTAGCTCATGTTGTTGGCGGGAATCTTATGGGCCCGGCCTGAATCGGTGACGGCGTATTCGGCGAAGCCGCCAGCCGCCGAACTCATGACGCGGTCGCCCGGCTTGAAGTCCTTGACGTCGCTGCCGACCGCCTCGACTTCGCCGGCGCATTCGAGGCCGACGATGGTGCCGGCGCCGCCGATCCGGCCATGCGCATGGCCCGAGGCCACCGCGAGATCGGCGCGGTTGAGCGAGGCTGCCTTGACCTTGATCAGGATTTCGTTGGCCTTGGGTGAGGGCTTGGGTGCGTCCTTGTATTGGACGCCCTGTTCGGTGACGACGGCTGCCTTCATGGTGGATCTCCCCTGGAATTCAGGGGGCCACCAATAGCACGCTCGCTAGGTCTGGGCCTCGCCCTTGATATAGGCGCGCACGATGGTGCTATCGGGCGAATCGTTGGCGGGGGCGACTGGCGTGATCTGCGCCTGGATACGTTTCCACGCGCCGTTCTCCTGAACGTAGACGTCGGTGTACATGGTCATCGTCACGGTCTCGATGCCGTCCTTCATCCCGACGCGAGCGCGCAGCTCCGCAGGCAAGTCGAGCCTAGAGAATCTTGCTGGTCCGGCCCTGCCAATAACGGTCGCGCAGCAGGCGTTTGTATAGCTTGCCGGTGGGGTGGCGCGGCAGCTCGGCCTCGAAATCGATGCTGCGCGGGCATTTGATGGCCGAGAGGTTCTGCTTGCAGTAGGCGATCAGCTCCTCGGCCAGTTCGGGGCTCGCCTCCGCCATGTCGCGCGGCTGCACGACGGCCTTCACCTCCTCGCCGAAATCGTCGTTGGGCACGCCGAAGACGGCGCAGTCCATGACCTTGGGATGGTCGATCAGCAGGTTCTCGGCCTCTTGCGGGTAGATGTTCACGCCACCCGAGATGATCATGAAGGCCTTGCGGTCGGTCAGATGCAGGAAGCCGTCGGCATCGACATAGCCGACGTCGCCCAGCGTGCTCCAGCCCTTGGGATGGCGCGACTCGGCCGTCTTCTTCGGGTCGTTGTGATATTCGAACTGCCGGCCTTCGGCAAAATAGACCGTGCCCGGTTCACCGACCGGCATCTCCTCGCCACCGTCGCCCACGATCTTGAGCTTGCCGACGATGGCGCGGCCCACCGTGCCCTTGTGGGCTAGCCACTCCGCCGAATTGCAGATGGTAAGGCCATTGCCTTCGGTGCCGCCATAATATTCCCAGACGATCGGCCCCCACCACTCGATCATCCGCTCTTTCACCGGAATCGGGCAGGGCGCGGCGGCGTGGATGGCGCATTTCAGCGACGAGACATCATGCGCCAGCCGCGCCGCATCGGGCAGCTTGAGGAAGCGCACGAACATCGTCGGCACGACTTGGGTATGCGTGGCGCGATGCCTGGGCACGAGCTTCAGATATTCCTCGGCGTCGAACTGCTCCATGATCACGGAGGTGCCGCCCAGCCGCATGACGCTCATGTTGAAGCGCAGCGGAGCGGCGTGATAGAGCGGCGCCGGAGAAAGATAGATCGTCTCGTGGTCGATGCCGTAGAGCCGGCGGCTGATCGCCAGCAACGGATTGTCGTAGTCGATCGGCTGCGGCTCGACGACCGGCAGCACGCCCTTGGGCCGGCCGGTCGTGCCCGACGAATAGAGCATGTCATGGCCCGAGGTCTCGTCGGCGATCGGTGTTGCCGGCTGCGCCGCGACGGCATCTTCCCACGAGGCATACCCTTCAATCGTGCCGTCGATCATGAAGCGGCTGGCGGCGCCCTTCATGCCGGTAACCAGCTCGGTGGCCTTCTCCGACAGATACTTCGAGGTGACGAAGAGTTTCGCGCCGCAGTCGGTCACGATGTACTCGACCTCGTCGGCCGTCAGGCGCGAGCTGATGGCTGTGTAGATCAGGCCCGAGCGCTGGGCACCCCAGCAGATCTCGAAATAGCGGGCATTGTTCTCGAGGAAGATCGCGATGTGATCGCCAGCCTTGAGGCCCTGCGAGCGGAACAGGTGCGCGATGCGGTTGGATTGCCGGTCGAGCTGGCCGTAGGTCACGGTTTCGCCGCTGCCGGCCATGATATAGGCCGTCTTTTCCGGATTCTTCCGAGCATGGATATAGGGGTGCATTGGCCGCATATGACCGGACGAATTAAGCCCCGGCAAGCGTTGACCCCGTTCCGCCCTTCGGCTTTATTCACCGCGCACGGCAACGTGCCCCCGTGGCGGAACTGGTAGACGCGCCTGACTCAAAATCAGGTTCTCGTGAGGGAGTGGGGGTTCGATTCCCTCCGGGGGCACCATCGATGTAATCGAATGTGGACAAGCGCCACTACCGGGATCGTCGTTGCCGTGCACGGTATCAATTTACGGGCTGCTGGTCTCGCCACCGTGCCGGGGACAGCCCGAATTCCCGCTTGAACGCTCGGCTGAATGCTTCTTCGGATCCGTAGCCTACTTCCGGGGCGAGTTGAGTAATCGTCTTGGGAGTTTCTCGCAGGCGTTGCTTGGCTGTTTGCAGCCGCCAAATGGTCAGATATCGGATCGGCGGCATACCGATGAGAGTCGTGAAGCGATCCACGAATGCGCTGCGTGACATTGAGACTTCCCTCGCGAGAGAGTCAGCCGACCAGGGGAAGCTGAAATTGTGGTGAATGGCGGCCAAGGCGCGGCCAATCTGCGGATCGGTGACACCTTTCAGCCATCCGGCGTCCTGATCGGTGAACGTTACAGAATACTGGCGCATCGCCTCGACGAACAGCAGCTCAGAGAGCCGCGACAAAAGGCTTGATGAGGCCAACCGACCTGCCGTTAGTTCGCTGGCGGCATATCGCAGAGATGCTTCGACCCAGTCACGCGACACGCCCTCACGGACATCGAGCTTCAGCATCCTTGGAAGAGTCGCGATTAGCGGATTGTAGGGCTCCTCGCTGCCGAGAAATCCGCACACCAGATGCGCCGCTTCGCCACCGCCGCCATGTGAAACTTTCGCGAGCCCCCCGTCCGCGGATGGTTGGATAAGGAGACGCGCGCTCGTCGGCACAAGACCTGCTGCGCTGGCCAGCGTGTGAGTGTCATTTCTAGGCAAGAGCACGACCTCTCCGGCCTTCACCTCAATCGAGGATTCGCCTTCGATGCTGAGCAGGACTCTTCCCTCAATGACGAAGTGGTAGGCAATCAATAGTGGTGGCTTGACCAAGAAGGCCCCGCAGTCCTCGGCGACGATCTTCGTGTGCACGCACCACGGCGCAGTGAAGTGAGCATCGAGGAAAATGCCTCCCGTCAGGCGAATCGACCGAAGCACTTCCGAAAGCGGGTCAATCATTGCGGTTATTCTCAGATTTGGACGAACAGTCAGCTGATCCGGTCGGGCGATCATTCCCCCAACTTCACCACGCTATATACAGCGCACATGGATGACGCGCCAAACCATTGGCCCTCGCCTCGCCACAAGTGAGCAGGCGCGGAGGTTCAGTTTTCGGAAGACAGGCATACTGAACATGAGCACCCCACAGGCGAACGAGACCAATAATCAGTACATCGACTTCTGGAACGTCGTACTGGCCCCAAAATTCAACAAGTGGCGGCACATCCTCGCAGGAGGTCTCGAACTGCATAGCGCAAAAATATTCTCTGCGCTGCCGCTCCACAGTGGCTATCGCGTGATGGATGTTGGATGCGGCTGGGGCGATACCACAATTGAAATTGCGCGGCGAGTCGGGCCGGCCGGTTCGGTCGTTGGCCTCGATTGCTGTGACGCCTTCCTCGACGCAGGCCGCTCAGATGCGAAGGCCGCTGGATTGACCAATCTCACGTTTCTTGAAGCGGACGTTCAAACATACCCGTTCGAGCCCGTATGCGACTTCTGCTTTTCTCGTTTCGGAACGCAGTTCTTTGAAAATCCCGTAGCGGGCCTCCGCAACATGCGATTGGCTCTCAAACCGGGCGGACTGATGACGATGATCGTGTGGCGCACGCGCGTCGACAATCCGTGGCTTACGTTGTCGCAAGAGGTCTTGCTGCGCTACCTGCCTGCGGTGAAAGAGGACGCCGCGACGTGCGGACCTGGACCTTTCTCCATGACCGACACCGAGGCCGTGACCCAGCAATTGCGGATCTCCGGTTACACCAACATTCGGTTCGAGCGAATCGACGCCGAAGTCCTGGTCGGTCGAGACCTCGATGAAGCGGTCGCGTTCCAACTGGCGATCGGACCCGCAGGCGAGGTCTATCGCGAGGCGGGCAAGGAGGCAGAGCGCCTGCATGAGAAGCTGGTGGCGGCTCTGAAGGATGAATTGAGACAATTCGCTCGCCCCCAAGGCGTGATGATGGATTCCGGCTCCTGGATGGTGACCGCGGAAAGTCCCGTCATTGCGAACGCGGTCTGCCTTGCGACCACCGCCAATGCCCATAACGACGGCGTCCGCGTTGGACGGCAAAGATAACTTCTAAAACAATCAGGAGAATATTCGTGGCTGGTCTTGTTACGCTCATATACGGCATCGTCGCTTACAGTTTCTCTCTCGTATCGCTGCTCTATCTCATCGGATTCGTCGGCAATCTCGTCGTTCCGAAGTCGATTGATTCGGGAGCAGCCGGACCGCTTGTCCAGAGCGTGATCGTCGATACGATGCTGATCGCGCTGTTTGCGATCCAGCACAGTGTGATGGCGCGCCAAGGCTTCAAGCGCTTTTGGACGCGAATCGTGCCGGCTCCGGTCGAGCGAAGCACCTATGTGCTGTTCACAAGTTTTGTGCTGCTGATCCTGTACTGGCAGTGGCAGCCGATCCCGACACTAATCTGGAACGTGCGCAGTCCTGCTGCCGCGGCAGTGCTCGACGGCATCTTTTGGCTGGGCTGGATCGTACTGGTGGCCAGCACTTTTCTGATCAGTCATTTCGAACTGTTCGGGCTCAGCCAGGTGTTGGCGCGCTTGTTCGGCAACCAGCTGCCGGACGCGAAATTCCGTGCTCCCGGGCTCTACCGGTATGTTCGTCACCCGATCTATCTTGGCGTCTTGCTCGCCGTGTGGGCAACGCCCACGATGACCACCGGTCACCTGCTGTTCGCGGCGGTGATCACCGGCTATATCCTGATCGGCATCCAGTTGGAAGAGCACGATCTGATCGAGCAGTTCGGTGAGAAGTATCGCCGCTACCGTCAGTACGCAGCCATGCTCGTCCCACTTCCAGGCCGCAAGTTCTCTGATTCGAAGGACGCCGACATTTGATTCAAGGTGTCAGTGGGGTCGGCAAGAACTGTTCTGACCTCACCGAGCTTTGCAGCTCTTGGCAAGCGCTGTAGATGCCGCGTTCCCTATGACAGACAGCAAGCTTCATGTCCGGATTCTGCCTGAGGCATTTCTGAAGCATGGTGGAGATCATACGCCTATGAGGCGTTGTCCCAGCGCCGAGAGAGGGCCGACGATCATAGAGCGTACACATACCCGATGTGCGCGGTCGTAGAGTCTTACTCGAACTGGGAAGTTCGACTGATGGCCAATTGGTGACCCCAAAACGGCCCTCAGTGTTGGACTCAGAAGTTGATAAAGCCCCGTGACTTCTACGTTTTAGCGATATTGCTCAATCTGCCTCAAAATCAGGTTTCCTCACGGAAGTGTTGGTTCGATTCCGACCGGGGGCACCACGTGCATTTGTGGATTTGCTAACTCATTGTTTCGCTTGAGTTTGTCTTCACCGACTGTCCCACTTTCTGACATACAGGAAAAAAGTGGGACAATTTTGGCTGGATTTGTTCTCAGTCGGCCCAGAGAAGCGGATAGTCGGTAGCTCTCGACCAGGAAGGGGAGGTTAGGCGACTCGCCATCAACGCGCCCGCTCTTGTGTCTTCCCCGCTCGATAGCGCCGCTTACCAGGCCGGTCGGCAGCGCATTTCAGGCGCGCAGACGGAGGGCGTAAGCCTCGCTCTCCTTGTCAAGTGAGTCTTTGTACATGTACTAGTGCCTAGACGTCTTAACCCTCGGCAAGAACATTTTCTTCGCGCGTTTGGCCTTCCATCGAGGCGGAACGTAATTGCCTCTAGTGCGAAAACGGGAGCGTGCATGTTCGATCTTATCATCACGAACGCTGACATCGCCGACGGCTTGGGCAGCCCCTTACGGAAGGCTGACGTGGCGGTACGGGATGGCCGCATCGCAGCCATTGGCGAGCGACTGGGGCCGGCGCGCGAGACCGTAGACGCCACCGGGCTCGTATTGGCGCCGGGCGTAATTGACGTCCACACACATTACGACGCGCAGCTCACTTGGGATTCTACCGCGTCACCGTCACCTGCGCTCGGCGTCACGACAGTGGTGATTGGCAACTGCGGCTTCGGTATTGCCCCTGCAACCGAGGCAACGCGCGACACACTTCTCAAAAATCTCTCCGAGGTCGAGGCGATGTCGCTCGACGCGCTTCGCGAAGGGGTTGACTGGCAGTTTGACGATTTCGCAAGCTACCTCGATTTCCTTGCCAGGCGCGGTGTTTATCCAAACGTCGCTTCTTTTTGCTCGCACTCGGCGATGCGCACCGTGGTGATGGGCAACGCCGGATCGGAGCGCGCGGCGACCGCCGACGAGCTGGCTAAAATCTCAGCGTTGTTCGACGCAGCCCTGAAGGCTGGCGCGATCGGACTGGGATCCTCGACGTTCGAGAATCATAACGGGTATGGCGGCATTCCCGTGCCATCGCGTCTGGCGAGTGATGACGAGTTTCGCGCACTCGCCCGGGTGATGGCTCGACACGGCCATGGTGTCACCATGGCGACTTGCGGCGAACGTTCGCCGGTGTCCTTCATGGAGGAGCTGGCGGAGCTTTCTGGCCGTCCGGTGATCTACTGCCCCCTCCTGGACTATCCGACCAAACCCGACCATGCGCCGGCAATCTCCCGAGCATGCGCCGACGCCCGTGATCGCGGCCATGCGGTGTACGCCCAGGCCTCGTGCCAGCCGCTCAATATGAACTTTGGCCTGCTTAACGCCTACATGATGCAGACGATCTCGCCGTGGCCGACGCATGGCGACGTCGCTCATCATCGCGCGTTGTTCCTGGATCCGGCGTTCCGCGCGGCCTTCAAGCGCTCGCTTGCCACGCCGGTCGAGGGCGGCAGGATTTTCAACGGCACCTGGCACTTGATGGAAGTGACGGTGTCTCCCACCCAGAGTTCGCTGGAAGGCCGGACGATCGAAGAGATCGCCCGCGAGCGCGGCGTCGATCCGGTCGACGCCCTGCTCGATATTGGGCTCGCCGATGACCTCGAGACGACCTTCATTGTGCGGC
Organism: Reyranellales bacterium; assembly: GCA_038224985.1. Classification (GTDB taxonomy): domain Bacteria; phylum Pseudomonadota; class Alphaproteobacteria; order Reyranellales; family Reyranellaceae; genus Reyranella. The sequence continues at coordinate 4,216 of JBBRFD010000058.1, read as the reverse complement.
TGTTGAATGTCGATGAAAAGCGGGTCGGTGACCTTATCGCGGATGATGGCAACCTGATCAGCCTGTCCGACGCTGGCGCTCATCTCACCCTGTTTTGCGATGCCGGCTACGCCATGCACCTGCTTGGGCGCTGGGTCCGCGAGCTTGGACGCTTCAGTCTCCCACATGCCATCCGCAAGCTTACCGGCGATCCCGCGCACATTTATGGCATTCTTGATCGCGGGCGCATCGCCGTAGGCGCTTGGGCGGACCTTATGCTATTCGATCCCAAGACGATCCATGTCGGCAAGGCCCGCCGAGTTGCCGACCTGCCAGCCGGTGCGACCCGCCTTGTCCGAAGTGCGCCAGGCCTACACGGCGTGTGGGTCAACGGTATCCACGTGTTCGATGGCAAGGACTACATCACGGTGAAACCGCCTGGGCAGGTGCTTCGTCAGTTCAGCACGGCTAAGGCAACGCTTGCGATGCCGCATGCCCAGGCCGCAGAGTAACTGCTGGCACAGAGGGATGATTATTCCAGCGCGATTGAACGGTGTCCGTAGTGAACGGTGAGGCGTCGGCGGTAAAGAATCCTTAAGCTCGATCCTGCAGAATCGCACAATGTTCATCGTTCTCGTCGCCGCCTTGGGCACGATCATGGCGACGGCCTTCGCTCTCTTCGTGGAATTGTCATCCTGAAAGCCGATGCCGCCGGCGGTTAGCGGGTGGTCTGCATTTCGAGCTTCATGGCCGTCGGCATCTTTCTGCGGGAATAGCCACTTGCGGGTATAGCGGCGCGCCAACCGCGCTGTCTCGAGTCGCTTGAATGCCGGGATCATCCTCCAGCGCCTCACGCGCCGCAGAACTCCTTATTGTGGAAGTGCTGCGGCGACAGAAGCGTCGGCGAACACAAGCAATTGCCGGTGGAGGCCACCACTTCCCCGAAGATTTCCCACCAAGTCGTGGGACGACGACGCGTTGGTGCAGCCCGAGACGCGCGCTGCCTATAAGAAATTGTTGGCGCAGGGCTGGACCAATTCGCTGCGCACGCTTTATCCAAAGAAACCGCTCTATACCTTCTGGGATTACAAACGGCACCGCTGGGAGCGCGACGCCGGCCTGCGTATTGATCACTTGCTGGTCGGCCCGTCGCTCAAGGCGAAGCTGAAGACCGCGAGCTGTAGCACGCACCGAGCGGTGGACAAAATCCGACCGCACCACTCCCGGTTCACCACCTGTCCTTGCTCAAAAAGATGTTCGGCTTTGAAATGGAGCGACCAACTCTAGCGACGGGCGATTGTTTGCCCGACGATCAGAGCCGTGGGCACGGCACCACCTGCCATCGAAGACGATCTTTGGCGGTATTGCATTCACGCGGAGGCGTCTGAAGAACGAAACATAGCTCGACGCTGAAACAGCTGCGCTTCTTTGGTAGTCCCAAGGGGTTACGCAGCGAGCCGTTCGTAGCGGTGATGCAGACCACCGACCTCGGGGAACGGGATAATCTTTCCGGGGGCTGGCGAATGAATGGGGCGGCTCTCTGGACTGTCCGTCGTCAGATAATTTGAGACAGAACGGGTCTATCTGGAAGAGAGGCTCCAACAATCCGTTGATTCCGATCTCGACGCAAATGCGCCGTGGGGGACAGGGTATCGCGAGGTTCGGAGGCGCCGAAGGCGCGAGGCAGGCCGGTGCGCATAAGGTTTTTCGACGGTCAGACCTTCGAAGGACGTCGGCAGCGTCTTCGTTCGCCAGCACCTCAAGTTCCTGCGGTAGCGAACGACACCACGGCCTTGTCGTAGTCGCCCGAACCCATGCGGCCCTGAGCGAAGATTTCGTGCTGGGCGATCCACTCGAATGATTGCTGGTAGACGTCGCGTGAGTAGGTCTCGAACACGATGCGTTCGCCCGGACCCCAGCGCCGCGTGTCCATCAAGGTGTGATAGCGCTCAGGAAATTCGTTCTTGTAGTAGTGTGTGTAGAGCTCGGGGCGCAGGTCGATGTCGCGCTGCGCCTTCTTGAGCGCACGGAAGAAGCGGCGGATATCCTCCGGCTCGGGCGTGCCGTTGATCATCGAGGCGATCATGAAGGTCGTGTCGATGATCTTGCGGAAACCCAGCTGCTCGACGAGGTAATACGGCCCGCTGAACAAAGCGGCCGCCTGGCTCTTGCCCTCGATCAGCAGTTCGAGACGGCGGAACAGCATGCCGTCCTCGAAGGTGAGATTGATGTCGTTGGGCGCGAGATACTGTTCCAACGCCTGGATTGTCGAATAGTGGCTGCCCGACTGGAAGCCGACCGAAATCGGCACTCCGGCAAGATCGGCCGGCGTGCGGATGGCTGAATCGGCGGGAACGAAGATGGCGGCAGGCGCCACCGAATAGGCGTCGGCATAGAGTTTGGCGTGACCGTTGGAGGCCGCGACGTTCACCGTCCAGTGGCAGGCGGAGCTCACGTCGGCCTCACGGCCCTTCTCGATACTCTGAAAGGCTCCCTGTGCGCCCTTGTTGTGATGCTGGGCGGCCGTCGAGCGGATCAGTTCGCGGAACTCGTAGTCGAGCCCCTCAGCACGGAAATAGCCCTTCTCCTCAGCGATCCATTCCTGAAGGCGAAAGTGTGGCTCGACGATGAACTTGGCCATGGCGGCCTCCCTTTGGCTCAGCCGACATCCACCGGATGACTAGCCTGTTGAGGCCAGATTGCCGCCCTGCACGGCGTCCTGCAATGCCGAAGCGGCTGCAACGGGAGCGCCGGGCATCCTAACCCGCGACGGGCGGATTGAGCCTCTCGGGCTGTCCGCGCGCAGCCCGAACTTGAATGCCCATGCCGAGCGCCGGGTGAGGTCAGTCAAGGAGGAATGCCCGTCCTAGGTAATCCTGTTCGGCGAGCGCTTCTTGCGACGGGCGCTGAGTGACTACGTCGAGCATTTCAATGCTGAGCGGAATCACCAGGGGAAAGGCAACGTCCTGCTATTCCCTCGGCCTACAGACCGCCATAGCGAGGGGCCGGTGCGTTGCCACGAGCGATTAGGTGGGCTCCTGCGCTATTATCATCGAGAAGCGGCGTGATGGCGCGTTGGCCGGTTTAGTTTTTTGACCATACGCGTCGCCAGTGGATGCCGGCGTTTTGGATGGTCAGGTAGAGCAGCTTCGCCGGTTCGGATGGCCGGCGTTGCCAATGCCGCGACTTCGGCATTGCAGAACGCCGTCCGGGGCGGCAATCTGGCCTCAACAGGCTAGTCATCCGGTGGATGTCGGCTGAGGACAGTTCTCGACATATAGTTCTTGGCGTAAGAAGCGACCTGCGGGGGAAATGCCATGCCGATGTCCAATCGACTGATGGCGGAGTGTCTGGGTACGTTCTGGCTGGTGCTGGGTGGTTGTGGCAGTGCGGTGCTGGCGGCTGCCTTTCCCGGCGTCGGCATCGGCCTGGCCGGCGTGTCGCTGGCCTTCGGCCTCACCGTGTTAACGATGGCCTACGCCATCGGCCACGTCTCGGGCTGCCATCTCAATCCCGCGGTTTCGATCGGTCTCGCCGTCGGCGGCCGCTTTCCGATGAAGGAAGTGGTGCCTTACATCATTGCGCAGGTGATCGGCGCCACGATCGGCGCCGCCGCGCTTTATGTCATTGCCACCGGCAAGGCCGACGCATCGATCGGCGGCTTCGCCGCAAACGGATACGCAGATCACTCGCCGGGCAAGTACAACAGGACAGCGGCGCTGGTCACCGAGGTGGTCATGACCTTCATGTTCCTGGTGATCATCCTTGGCGCCACCGACAAGCGTGCGCCCGCGGGTTTCGCACCGATCGCCATCGGCCTCGGCCTTACGTTGATCCACCTCATCAGCATTCCCATCACCAATACCTCGGTCAATCCGGCACGCAGCACCGGCCCCGCGCTGTTCGTCGGCGGCTGGGCACTGCAGCAGCTCTGGCTGTTCTGGGTAGCGCCCGCCGTGGGCGCGGCGCTGGCCGGCCTCGCCTACAGGTTCGTCTCGCACGAGAAGTAGGGTATCGGGAAATAACCGCTACATGCCGCTTCAGTAAGTTAGACAGTTGAGGCGCTATCGGCTGCTATTAGACGCTTCAGGCGATAGCTAATACCAACCGTCAGAACTAATGACTCGGATGTGAATCGGCATTGAGATGAGGATGTGATTCCCTGGAGCGATGGTATCGCGAGGGAGCCTCTTCATGGCATTGGCGATTACGCGTAGCGACCTATCGGCCGACGATC
>JBBRFD010000057.1:0-24672 GCA_038224985.1 Reyranellales bacterium | reverse complement strand
TCCATAACCAGGCGACGGTGGGCTAACGTGTCATGAGTTCTGGCGATTGGTATAAGGCCCGCACGAACGTTCAAGACCGGCGGCCGGTGACACCGATAGCCTCCCGATCATGCTGCCGCTTCTTTCCCTGATCACGGCCGCCACTGTCGTCATGGCCAGCCCCGGTCCCTCGACCGTCAGCGTTACCGCCGTAAGCGCGGCCTTTGATCTGCGCCGATCGCTTGCCTATATGTCCGGCCTTGTACTGGGCACGCTGGCGGTCCTGCTCGCCGTGGCGACGGGACTGGTCTCACTGCTGCTCTGTATCCCGCAAGCCGCACCCGTCCTGCTCACGGTATCGGCCCTCTACATCCTCTATCTCGCCTACCGCATCGCGACCGCTTCCTGTTGGCCATCGCCAACCCCAAGGCCTATGTCGCCATCGCCGCCGTCTTCGCCGGAAGCCCGCTCGATCTCCTGACGAAGATCGTCGTGCTCGCCTTGATGGTCGCGATCATCCACATCGGCTGGCTCCTGGCCGGCGCATCGCTGTCGCGCGTGACCGCTGTCAGGAGCGGACGATGTCGGCTCCGCAGGCCGCGAGCTTTTCGCTCATGCGCTCGTAGCCACGGTCGAGATGGTCGACGCCGCTCAGGACCGTTTCGCCGTCGGCGCCGAGACCGGCGATGACCAGCGCGGCGGCGGCGCGGATGTCGGTGCAGGTCACGGCGGCGCCATGCAGCCGCGCGACACCGCGCACCATCGCCGTGCGGCCGTGCACGGCGATATCGGCGCCCGCGAGGCCCGCCGGCGCCCGGGCGTCGATGATGCCGCCGGCTACGTCGATCCGGGCGCCCATGGCGCGAAGGCCATTCAGATGGAAGTCTATGGCGCGCAGGCCGATATCGTCGCCACCGGGCATCGGCAGGCGCGCCGAACCGCAGCGACCGAGAAGTGCGCCCAGCAGCAGGACCGAGGCGCGCATGCGGGCGACCAGTTCGCCGTCGATCTCGGCGGGATCGAGGCGGTCGGCGCAAATCGTGACCGACAGGCCCGCCGCGGTCGTCGACCAGTGCATTTCCGCGCCCAGCCGCTGCAGCAGCGCCGACAGCACCGCCACGTCGAGGCTGGCCGGCACGTTGCGCAGGGTGACGAGGTGCGGCGTCAGCAGCGCCGCGACCATCAGCGGCAGCACAGCGTTCTTGGCGCCGCCGATCGAATAGGTGCCGATCAGCGGCCGGCCGCCGCGGATGACGACCGACTGGCCGCCTTGCGGCCGCCACCACGGCGCAGCCGAGAGGCGCATCAGCTCTCGCGGGCGAGGGCGGTGAAGGCCTGGGCGAAGGCTTCGCGTCCGCCGGACAAGCCGGTCTCGTTGAAGATGTCGGCCGTCAGCGACTGCACCGAGGCTTCGTCGACGCGCACACCGTTGTTGGTGAGGAAGGTCCGCGCGGCCGAGACCGCCTCGTCCATCGAGCCGCCGGCTTTGTAAAGTCGGTAATAGTCTGGATGCCCGCCGCGGCCGAGGGCTTCGGCGAGGACGTCGGTGAAATTTACAACTTTTAAGGGGTAAATAGCCTCGGCGCCGGCGAGGGCGCGGTGGCAGGAGTGGTACATGGTGACGATGGTGTCGGCGCCGGCGGCGACCGCGCCCTCGGCCAGGGCGCGATGGATGGCCTGTTCGCGATCCTTGAACTTGGCGGCCTGGCCGCCGCAGGCATAGGAGAAGCCGGAATCCTGCGGCAGTTCCACCAGTTCGAGATTGGGCACGGCGGACAGCAGCTTGCGGATGCTGGCGACGGTGGCACCGATGCCGAGATGCTCATGGATGACGACGCGGCGCCGGGGCTGATCGACGAAGCGCGCCTTCAGCGCCTCGAGGTTGGCCGCCAGAAACTCGCTGACATGGCCAAGATCGAAGGACGGCTCCTCGACGTCCTTCTCCAGCTCGTCGAAATTCTTGCTGCAGGTCGGACACCAGGTCAGCACCTTCGACGCGCCCGACTGGCCCAGCCGCTGAAACGTGCGATGCCCCATGCGCTCATAGGTCGGCAGGTCGGCTTCCTGGAACTGATAGACGCCGCAGCAATGCGCCGCGCCGCCGACGACATCGAAGTCGAGCTGCAGCGCATCGAGAATATCCATGACATTGAGCACGATATGCGGCGTGCGCAGCACATTGCAGCCCGTATAGAACAGCACATCGGCCGTGCGCTTCTCGGCCGGCGCCAGGATCTTGCGCAGGGTCTCCGACGGCAGCTGCATGCTGGCCAGCAGCCGCACCGCCTGCGCCATGTGACGGAAACGGCTGGCCGCCGCCGTCGCACCGACCTCGCGCGGCCGCGCCGCCTCGAGCGACTTCATCTTGGCGATGGTCACCCACTGGCGGACGTTGATCTCCTCCGGGCAGGCCTCGCTGCAGCGCGCGCTGCCGTCACAGGCATTGAGCCAGTGCTGCAGACCCTCCGCGGCCACGCCGCCCTCCCGCGTCAAAGAAATCATCTCCGACACGCGCGCCTTGCCGGCCAGCATGTCGAGACCGGCCTCGCGCGCCGTCGGGCAGACCTCGAAGCATTTTCCGCAACCGGTGCAGCGATCCGCCGCCTCGTCGGCCAAGGCCTCCAACCGCTCCGCATATGTACTCACAGGCGCCTCCGTCAGGACGGCGACTTTACGCCCCCGCCGCCAAGCGGACCAGCGTTGCAGAAGCGTCCTCGCTCACCCCGCGACCACCGCCGCGAAACCACAGGGTCCAGGCTTCATCGGCCGTTGCGGGCCGCGGATCAGCGCGCCGTGGCGCGGCGGTTGAATTGCAGTTCGTCGGCCGAGGGCCGCAGGCCGATGGCGATGCGAAAGGCCGCGACGTCGGTCACCGTCTGGAACGGCAGGCGCAGCGTCAGTTCCTCCTGCGAGGTGCCGCGCGGATTGGCGCTCGACAGCTTGAAGTCGGCAACGAAGTCCTGGCCCTGCACGACCTGTCCGCGCCCGTCGAGCACGCGCACGAAATAGGGCACGCCGGTCGCGGTGACAGCCACCGAGGGACCGGCCGTGACGGCGATGCGCAGCACAAGATCGATATCCATCTGGTTCGTACGCAGCGTGCAGGAGACGCCCGAGGCGGTCAGCGCCGCCTCGAAGACGACATCGCGCGGATCGCGGCCGGGGCCAGGCTTGAAGCGGGTGATGCGCGAGGCGTCCTGGACGGTCATCGGCTGCGGGCAATAGGCCGCCGCGGTGTCGTCCTTCTCGGAACGTCCGCCGCACGCCGACGTCGCCAGCGCCAATACCGTCACCAGCAAAAGCGCCGGCGCGAGACTGAATTTCCGGTTCATGCCGATCTTCATGCCGCCGATCTTCATGCCGCCGATCTTCATGCCAGTGTCTTGTGCGAGCCGTCGCAAAGCGGCTGGTTCTTCGTCTGCTTGCAGGTGCAAAGCCAGTAATCGCCCGATTTGGGCGCGGTGTATTTCATCGGCGAGAAGGCGCCGCCCTTGTGGCTGCCGTCGCAATAAGGCTGGTTCGTGCTGAGCCCGCAGGCGCACCACCAGACATCCTTGCCGGCTTCCAATGTGACTTTTACGGGCGCTTTCGCCGCGACGGCCGGCTGGGTCATCTACTTTCCTCGCTGCGGCGGCTTTGTTACGGTGCCATGCCATTCCGTTGCCACCGGAGACTAGGCAATCGGAGACGCTTTGTCATGACCGCCGCGAAACAACCGCTCACCATCCTGCTCGCCAGCCCGCGCGGCTTTTGCGCCGGGGTGGATCGCGCCATCCAGATCGTCGAGCGCGCCCTCGAGCGCTACGGCCGGCCGGTCTATGTGCGCCACGAGATCGTGCATAACCGCTTCGTCGTCGAAAACCTCGAGGCCCAGGGCGCGATCTTTGTCGACGAGCTGACCGAAGTGCCCGACGACCGGCCCGTGGTGTTTTCCGCACACGGTGTGCCAAAGGCGGTGCCGGCCGAGGCGGCGCGCCGCAACCTGCTCTATGTCGACGCCACCTGCCCGCTGGTCTCCAAGGTCCATCGCGAGGCCGAGCGCCATCACGAGCAGGGCCGCACCGTCGTGTTGATCGGTCATGCCGGCCATCCCGAAGTGATCGGCACCATGGGTCAATTGCCGGTGGGCACCGTGCTGCTGGTCGAGGACGTGACACAGGCCGAGGCGCTCGCCGTGGCCGATCCCGATAACCTCGCCTATGCCACGCAGACGACGCTGTCGGTCGACGACACCATCAATATCGTGGCAGCCCTGCGCCACCGCTTCCCGGCCATCCAGGGCCCGAAGATGGAAGACATCTGCTACGCCACGACCAATCGCCAGGCCGCCGTGAAGGCGATCGCCGGGCGCTGCGATGCGCTGGTCGTGATCGGCGCGCCGAACTCTTCCAATTCGATGCGCCTGGTCGAGGTCGCCGCCAACTACGGCTGCCCCAAGGCGAAACTGGTGCAGCGCGCCGTCGACATGGACTGGGCCTGGCTGGGCGATGCCAAGCGCCTCGGCATCACCGCCGGCGCCTCGGCGCCCGAGCTGCTGGTCGACGAACTGATCGCAGCCTGCCGCGCGCGCTTCGACGTGACCGTCGAGGAGGTGCGCACCACCGAGGAGCACGTCGTCTTCAAGCTGCCGCGCCAGCTGGTGGCCTGAGGGGCGATGATCTGATGGCCGTCTATACCGAAGTGGGCGAGACGGAGCTCGACGCCTTCCTCGCCGAATACGATATCGGCGAGGCCGTGGCGCTGAAGGGCGTGGCCGAAGGCGTGGAGAATTCCAACTTCCTGCTCAACACGACGGGCGGGCAATACTTTCTCACGCTCTACGAAAAGCGCGTCGATCCGCGCGACCTGCCGTTCTTCCTCGGGCTGATGGATCACCTGGCGGCCCGCGGCATCAATTGTCCCCGGCCGATCCATGGCCGCGACGGCAAGGCGGTGCGCAGGCTCGCCGGGAAGCCCGCCGCCATCACGACCTTCCTGCACGGCTTGTGGCCGCGCAAACCCGCCGTGAAGCATTGCGCACCGATCGGCCGCGGCCTGGCTGAGCTGCATCTCGCCGGCCAGGACTTCGCGATCGAGCGGCCCAATGCGCTCTCCGTCTCCGGCTGGCGGCCGCTGTTCGACGGCTCGCGCCAGCACGCCGACGAGGTGACGCCGGGCCTCGCTGGCGAACTGGCCGGCGAGATCGATTTCTTCGAGGCCAATTGGCCGAAGGGTCTGCCGGCCGGCGTCATCCATGCCGACCTCTTTCCCGACAACGTCTTCTTCCTGCACGACAGGCTGTCGGGCCTGATCGACTTCTATTTCGCCTGCAACGACTTTCTCGCCTTCGACATCGCCGTCTGCATCAACGCCTGGTGCTTCGAGCCCGACCGTTCCTTCAACGTCACCAAGGCACGCGCGCTGATCCAGGCATATGACGAGGTGCGGCCGCTAACATCGGCCGAACGGCAGGCCTTGCCGCTGCTGGCGCGCGGCACGGCGCTGCGCTTCCTGCTGACGCGTCTCTACGACTGGATCCATACGCCCGCCGACGCGCTGGTGAAGCGCAAGGACCCGCTGGAATACCTCACGCGGCTGCGCTTCCATCGCGAGGTCAAATCGCTGGCGGATTATGGCCTGTGAGTGGGGGCCTGTAAGTGAGGGGCCTTTGAGCGACAAACCCAACGTCGAACTCTTCACCGACGGCGCCTGCAGCGGCAATCCCGGTCCGGGCGGCTGGGGCGCCTTGCTGCGCATGGCGGGGAAAGAGCGCGAGCTGTCGGGCAGCGAGCCGGCCACGACCAACAACCGCATGGAGCTGATGGCCGCCATCGCCGGCCTCGAGGCGCTGCAACGGCCCTGCAAGGTGCGCCTCGTCACCGACAGCAAATACGTGATGGACGGCGCCACCAAGTGGATCAAGGGCTGGAAGCGCAACGGCTGGAGGACCGCAGACAAGAAGACGCCGGTGAAGAACATCGAGCTGTGGCAACGACTCGAGCTGGCGCTGCAACCGCACGAAGTCCACTGGAATTGGGTCAAGGGCCACAGCGGCCACGCCGAAAACGAACGCGTCGACCAATTGGCGCGCGACGCGATCGACAGACTCAGGCCTTCATAGCTGGAGCGCCTCTTCCCCATTCATATGGAGAAGTGTCGGCGTTATACGCCGACGATGGGGTCATAAGACCACGCGCGTGGTCTTATGACCCTCCGGCGCCTGCGGCGCCACCTCCCCATCTGAATGGCGATTGTATACTTGACTCATCATTTGGCTTGGCCTATAAAGTGCCATGTCCAAGAGCAAGCCACTCAACAACGCAATCTTCCAAGACGCCACCAAGGCCCGCGCGTGGCTGGAAAGCCTGCTCTGGGCTAACGGTCGCTCCTGCGGCTACTGTGGCACGCTGGAGGCTTCAAGCCCTCTCAAGGGCCGTGAGGGTTACTACCAGTGCAGGTCTTGCCGCAAGCAATTCACCGTCATGGTCGGAACGGTATTCGAGCGCAGCCACATTCCCCTCAACAAGTGGCTCCAGGCCGCCTTCATCCTGTCCGCTTCAAAGAAGGGCATGAGCGCCCACCAGATGAGCCGCATGCTGGGGATCACTTACAAGAGCACTTGGTTCATGTGCCACCGTCTGCGCGAAGCAATGCGCACTGGCGGACTTGCTCCTATGGGTGGCCCCGGCGAGATCGTTGAAGTTGACGAGACCTACATCGGCTTGAAGAAGGACAAGGTTAAGCGTCGCGGCACCGGCCACAAGCACACGGTCCTGACGCTGGTTTCGCGCAAGGGTGGGGCGCGCAGCTTCCACGTAGACACCGCCTCGGCCAAAGAAGTGATGCCGATCCTGCGCAAGAACATTGCGGCGGAAACCAAGATCATGACCGACGAAGCTGGCCAGTACCGCTTCCTCGACCGCGACATGCCGAACAGCCACGAAGTCGTGCGCCACACCGCCGACGAATACGTGCGCGGCAACGTTCACACCAACACGGTCGAAGGCTTCTATTCGATCTTCAAGCGCGGCATGAAAGGCGTCTATCAGCACTGCGACGAGCGCCACCTCCATCGCTATCTGGCCGAGTTTGATTTCCGCTACAGCAACCGCACGGCGCTGGGCGTGGACGATAGCGAGCGCACCACGAACATGCTCAAGGGCATCACCGGCAAGCGCCTGACCTATCGGCGGATTAACGAGCGGGAAGCCTAGGCGCTGGGGGACGGCCAAGCTCCGCAGGCTGTTCGCGAGCCTGCTGGATGCCGCAGATTAGGGCGCTTTAAGCAATCTCAAGATTGTCGGGCCAAAGTTGACCAATACGGTCAGCGCCGTGATGAAGGCGGCAAGTCCAGAGAGGGCTTTGACGTTCCACTCTTTGGACGGAAGTCTCTTAATATCGGCCTTGGCTAAGGCAAGGTCTGTCTTGATCGTGCCGATGTCGTCGCCTGCTTTGCGGACATCGGTACGGATCAGCCCGATATCCTCGCGGATATGCTTTACCTCGTTTTCGAGTACGGCAACGCGGGCTTCCATGCCGTCAAATGTGCCCCCTCCACCGCTGCCGTTCAAGCCCGCCGGACCCGGCGTATATGAAGACAGAGTCAGCCCGTCTTTAGTGGCCAGCTTCGGCTTAAAGTCCTCTGCGGACTGCACCGGCTCTGTCATGGCTTGGCGACGACTGAGGCCATGAGCCCGGTGAAGAATTGCCGAATATGGTTCTCGGCCTCAATCGCCTTCCTCTTTGAGGCATCCAATACTGTATTCGCACCGGCAATGTCGCCATTCGACCAGCGCACAAGGCAATCATGCATCAGTTGCTGGGTTTCCACCGACTTCGTAAGGCCGAACAAAAGAGAGTCGAGGTCATGCCTCGTGATCTTGGCTTGGATGTAGTCAGTGGGCGCGATCTTTAGCCAACCTTCAATAATCTGACCCGGAATCGCGTAAGTTGGGGGAAGTGGTGGGAATTGATGCCCCGGCTGCGGATCCGGAGTTAAAGCCGGGAGTGGAGGTTGCTTGTCGTCGGTCATGCCGGAATTGAAGCACGGACCCACAACTTAAGGGAGTCGTCTATTTCTTCGCTCTCGGCTTGACCGCCTTCTTGCGTTGAGGCGGACTCGTCTTGTGCGGCTGGTGGCCCATCTTGGCGGCGGACTTCACCAATGACTCGAAACGCTCCCAGGCATCGGGGGCGAACTCGAGCTTGAGAGAATCGGCGGGCTTCTTGGGGGAGGACTTGGGCATGGTGCTACCTAATAAGGCCATTAGTGACCTTGCGCCGCTGATAGGCAAGATGACAATCGACTGGAATGAATGCCAGTCATCGGTCTTCCTGATGTTCAATCAAATGTTAGGCGTTGGAGTCTACAAAGCAATGGCGATCTTCTTCGCCGTTAAGAGCGACGGCGGACAACGCGACATCACGATTGCGCTGGCGAACAACACGCTAGCAGACCCAAGATTACTCAAGGACTTCACTGCAGCGATGACCGCGTTTAATCGTATTGCAGGACGGCGAAACGATTTCATCCACGCCATGTGGCACACGACGCCAGATTCCGAAGATCTCAAAGTCTGGCTGGACGCGCGAGCCCGGCTGGTTGGCAAAGATCCAGTCGTGGAAATTCAGGCCCTAGTGGACGAAATTCAGGCGCTGTTCTTGGATTTGGTTGTCATCGGCCAGAGAATAAGTGAAGAGCTCACTCCGCCGACTTCCTTGCTTGAATCGCTGCTACCAACGCCGCCTTAGCCACCGACTCCAGCAGCCCCCATCCCTGTGGAAGGTAGCAATCCAGATGTTCTGCCAGTGTTTCGGTCGCCGCCAGAATCATCGGACGGGTAATCTCAATCTCATCCTTGCCCATGACGGGCTCTCAATCTGGGACCCCCTCCCATTTTCAAATAGCGATTCTGCATATCGAGGGGGTCCCTCGCTCTCTACTTGGCCTGTCACGCTAGACGATTCTAGCGACTTGCTGAGTAAAGTATACAATCGCCATCTGAATGGGGAGGAAGCTTTTCTTAAGTCCTCTTGCCCGGAGTCGCCACGGGCTGCTGCGCCGGCACGGGGCGTTTGTCGGCGGCTTTCTCGTATTGCAGGTCGAAGAGTTCCTGCGTGCCGTCGCAGGGATTGTCGCCTTCGGTCAGGCGCCAGGTCTGCGACTTGCCGGAGCGGCGGAAGTTGAGCGTGCCGCCGACCTTGCAGGGCGTGCCCTTCTGCACCTTGGCGAGGCGGAAGGCCACTTCGCCGCGGATCTGGATATGGCCGGCGGAGATGCGCTCGACGACGCCGTCGATCGAGGCCCAGTCGCCTTCGGTGCCAGGCGCCACCGAATCGATGCGGCCCTTGATCGTCCACAAGCCGCCCTGCTGGGTGATTTTGACCTCGCCCGGCTTGGCGCCCTTGATCTTGGCATAGCGACCCCAAATCACCTTGTTGACGGCGCCGAGCAGTGCGGCCTCGGTCTCGGAGTTAATCTCGGTGCGCACGACCTTGGGCTGGGCATCGCCCAGCGGCGAGGACAGGCCCGTCGTCGGCACGCCCTGCTGCACCGTCGGTGCCTGCAAAGGCGGCGGCGCGGGATACATCGGCGTTGCCGCCGGCGCGGGTGCGGGCTGGGCGGCAGCAGCGCCGGTCAGCAGGAGAACGATCAAGAAGGTGATTCGGAACATGGTGCTGCTCTTACAGGAGGGATGCGAAACCGGCTACCGCTTCGCGGGCGCGGCCGGCGCGGCTGCGGGCGCGGGCGGCGGCGCCGGCAGGTCGCCGCGCAAGCCGGCCCGGGCGCGCTGCTCGGCATTGGAGCCCGGTGGCACCAGGCGAATGACCTTGTTGAAATCGTTGGCCGCCGCGACTTTGTCGCCGCGCGCCAGATAGGCGAAGCCGCGCTCGAGCAGCGCCTCGGAATGGTCGGGCGCCAGCCCCAGCGCGCGCTGGGCATCGGCCAGAGCCTTGGCGGGATCGCGGGCATTGCGCCAGGCGGCGGCGCGCAGGATCAGGATCTCGACATCGTTGGGCCGGAGCTGCTGGGCGCGGTCGAAATCGGAGATGGCACTTGGCCAGGCCAGCACGGCCGCCTGGCTGAGGCCGCGATCGACCCAGTTCTCGGCATCCTCAGGCCTAAGCTCGATGGCTTTGGTTTGTGCCGCGATCGCTTTCTGGGAATCGCCCACCTCCATCCAAGCGGTGCCTGCCTGCGCCCAGAGCTCTGCCCGCAGACCGGGCCGGTCGATGCCCATGTCGCGGGCGATGGCCTCGAATTGCGTCGCCGCCTGGGCATGGCGGCCGGCCCCGAACATCGCCACGGCGACACAATGGCGCGCGCCCAAGGTGCGTGTCTCGGCCATCCATTTCTCGGCCACCGGCAGCGCCTTCAGCGGCTCGCTGCGCGCCAGCTTCATGCAGTCGATGTAGCGGCGCAGCTGGTCGGGGCGTTCCTCCAGCACCGTGTTGCGCTGGGCGAGCGCCGGCGAGGCGAGGACAAGGAGCAGCGGGACGAGTCGAAACCACATCTTGGCAAAGAAGCCCGGCGCGGCGATCCTTGCAAGATGTCACAGCGTCTTTTCATTTTCGGCCTGGGCTATAGCGGCCTTGAAATCGCCCGCTTGGCAAAGCAGCGCGGCTGGGCCGTGCAGGGCAGCGTCACCACGACGGCGAAAGCCGCGCGGCTACGGGCCGAAGGCATCGACGCGCTGGTCTTCGACGGCACGCAAGCCCTCGCCGTCGAGGCGAGCCATGTCCTCTGTACCGCCTCGACCCTGCTGTTGCCCTCCCCGGTCCGCGCCGAGTGGCTGGGCTATCTCTCGACGACCGGCGTCTATGGCAACCGCGATGGCGGCTGGGTCGACGAGACCATGGCAGCCGACCCGACTCAGCCGCGCAGCCGCGAACGCGTCGAAACCGAAAAAGCCTGGCAGGCTTCGGCGGCAGCACTCGGCCTGCCGCTGGCGATCTTCCGCCTGCCCGGCATCTACGGGCCCGGCCGCAGCCCGCTCGACAATGTGCGGTCCGGCAACCTCCGGCGCATCGACAAGCCCGGGCAGTATTTCTCGCGCATCCATGTCGCCGATATCGCCAACGCCGTGCTGGCGGCCGCAGCGCGCAAAGCCGCCGGAATCTTCAACATCGCCGACGATGAGCCCGCGCCCAATGCCGATGTCGTGGCCTATGCCTGCACGCTGCTCGGCGTGCCGGTACCGCCCGCCGTACCCTGGGAACAGGCGGCGCCCGGCATGACGCCGATGGCGCGCTCCTTCTATTCGGAGAGCCGCCGCGTGCGGAACGACAAGATGAAGCGCGAACTCGGCGTGACGTTGGCCTATCCGACCTATCGCGAGGGGCTTAAGGCCGTTCTCTAACCGGTCAACTCTTCCACCGACGCGATCAGGCGCGCGATGTCGGCGGGGGTGCTCAGGCGATGATCGCCATCCTTCACGAAAGTCGTGACGACATCGGGCGCGTCGAGATGCTTTGCGATCTGCAGCGAGTATTCCCAGGGCACGTCGGGATCGTTCTGGCCGTGCAGCAGGCGCACCGGACAGGGCAGCGACAACTTCTTGTCGAGCAGCAGATGATTGCGACCCTCCTCGATCAGCTTCCAGGTAAAGACCGAGGGTTCGGGCGAATATTGCGACGGCCGTTCGAGGCGCCCCTCGCGTTCGAGCGTCGCGCGATCCTCGGGCGAGAGGCCTTTCAGCAGCATGCGCTCGGTGAAGTCGGGCGCGGCGGCGATCAGCACCAACCCGGCCAGGCGCTCGGGCCGCGCGCGTGCGACCAGCAGCGACAGCCAGCCGCCCATGCTCGAGCCGACCAGCACCAGCTTGCCGGTGGTGAGAGTGTCGATGGCGGCCAAAGAGTCGTCGAGCCAGCGGCCGATGGTGCCGTCCTCGAAGCGGCCGGAGGATTGGCCATGGCCGAGATAGTCGAAGCGCAGGAAGGCGCGGCCGTTTTCTTTCGCCCAGGCATTAAGGGCGATGGCCTTGGTGCCGGTCATGTCGGAGCGGAAGCCGCCGAGGAAGGCAACACCCGGTAACGCGGCACCCCGTGACGCAGCACTGGGCGCACGGCCATCGCTTCTGACATAGGCGACGAAATTTCCGTCGGGCCGCTGCAGCCGTTCAACCCTACCGTCGTTTGCCATCTCGTGTTACCTGCCTCCGACCTCTCTCGTTCTTAAAGCAAAAATTAGCGCAGTGCCCGCACCCACTCTCCTGCAGATCGTTCCCACCCTGGCCGGCGGCGGCGTCGCGCGCGCCACGCTCGATTCGGCACAGACCGTCGTGGCCGCCGGCGGCAGCGCTATCGTGGCCTCGCCGGGCGGCGCCATGGTCGCCGACCTCCTGCGGCTGCGCGCCACGCATCTCGAATTGCCGGCGACGCGCAACCGCATCGCCGCGCGTCTTGCCCAGCCGCCCAAGCTCGCCACCAGCCTGCGCGAAGCCCGCATCACCGTCATCCAGTCGCGCGCACCGCTCGGCGCCTGGATCGCACGCTCCGTCGCCAGGCGCCTGAACGTGAAATGGATCGCGACGCTGCATGCGCCCTTCGGGGCCACCGATACGCTCGGCCGCTTCATCGAGGGCCGGCAGACGCGGGCCGATGCGGTGATCGCGGTGTCCGAACATGTCTCGCGCGATGCGCTGGCGCGTTTCCCGGCGCTGGCCGACAGGATCGCGGTCATTCCGCCCGGCATCAATTTCGACCGCTTCGAGCCCGCGCTGGTGCGTGCCGACCGGCTTATCCGCCTGGCCGGCGAGTTGCGCGTGCCCGACGGCACGCATCTCGTGCTCTGCCCCGCGCGCTTCGACGAGGATCGCGGCCAGAAGCTCTTGATCGAGGCGATGCGCCTGCTCGAGAGCCGCGACGTCTTCTGCCTGCTGCTGGGATCGACGGGCCGGCCGACGCCCTTCGAGAAGGAGCTGGAGAAGACGATCGAGGTGGCGGCCCTGCATGGCCGCGTGCAAATCGGCCCCTACATCGACGACATGCCGGCGGCCTATATGCTGGCCGATGTCGTGGTCGCCACCGGTGGTCCGAAGCAGGGTTTCAGCCGCACCCTGATCGAGGCGCAGGCGATGGGCCGCCCGGTCGTGGCCGAAGGCGGCGGCGGTGCGGCCGAAGCGGTGCGCGCCGGCCTCACCGGCTGGCTGACGACCGCCGGCGATGCCCAAGCCATGGCTGCAGCGCTCGACGAGGCGATCGGTTTGTCAGCGGAACGCCGCGCCGAACTGGCCCGCGCCGCACAGGAACACGTGCGCACGCGCTATTCGCTGGCCGAGTCGAGCCGACAGCTGATGCAGCTCTATAAAAGACTTTCGCCATGAGGCGCGGCCTTCTCGCCTTTCTCTTCTCCTGTCGGCCTCGGCCGTCACCCCGGCACGTTGACGGTCCGCACCGACGCCGAGGCTCCTCCCAGCGCGACGGCACCGCGCTGCCCTTCGCCTGAAGCGGCATCCGCAAGCAACTCATCGTCTTCCGACCCCCGGGGCTGCTTGACTCGGGGGGCTCCCGCAACTATCTCCGGTGCCTATGGACCGGCTCTTTTTCGCCCCTCCGACCTTCCTGACCACCGCCCGAACTTGATTCGGCCGGGCGCGCGCGCTTGTGCCGCTTCCCGGCCGTCTATGACCGACGCTGCGAGTCGGTCGCCGACTCGCGTTCGGATGCAAAACTGGTGGCTCTCATGATCAATATTTCTCTGCCGGACGGCTCGATCCGTTCGTTCGACAAACCTGTAAGCGGCGCCGATATCGCGGCCTCGATCGGCCCCGGCCTCGCCAAGGCGGCGCTGGCGCTGCGCGTCGACGGCAAAATGGTCGACCTCGCCCATGTCGTCGATCGCGACGCCAAGATCGGCATCGTGACGTCGAAGGACCCCGCGGCGCTGGAGCTGCTGCGCCACGACGCCGCCCATGTGCTGGCCCAGGCGGTGCAGGAGCTTTTCCCCGGCACGCAGATCACCTTCGGTCCGTCGACGGAGGAAGGCTTCTATTACGACTTCGTGCGCAGCGAGCCGTTCTCGTCCGAGGACTTCACCAGGATCGAGCAGCGGATGGGCGAGATCGTCGACCGCAACCTGCCGATCGTGCGCGAGGTCTGGGACCGCGCCCAGATAAAAGATTACTTCGTCGAGCATGGCGAGAAGTTCAAGGCCGAGTGGGCCGATGAGCTGCCCAAGGACGAGATCATCTCGGTCTACAAGCAGGGCGACTGGCTCGACATGTGCCTCGGCCCGCATCTGCCCTCGACGGGCAAGCTCGGCAAGGCCTTCAAGCTGACCAAGGTGTCGGGCGCCTATTGGCGCGGCGACAAGAACAATGCCCAGCTGCAGCGCGTCTACGGCACGGTGTTCTTCTCCGACAAGGACCTCAAGGACTACCTGCACCGGATCGAGGAAGCCGAGAAGCGCGACCATCGCAAGATCGGCCGCGAGATGGGCCTCTTCCACCAGCAGGAAGAAGCCGCCGGCATGGTGTTCTGGCACCCCAAGGGCTGGGCCTTCTGGCGCACGATCGAAAACTACCTCAGACGCAAGCTCGAGGCCGGCGGCTATGTCGAGGTCAAGACGCCCCAGCTGGTCGACCGCAAGCTGTGGGAGAAATCGGGCCACTGGGAGAAGTTCCGCGAGAACATGTATCTCAGCGAGAACGAGAGCGGCCTCAAGGACTTCATGGACGATCCGACGCAGCGCATCTTCGCGCTGAAGCCGATGAACTGCCCCTGCCATGTCGAGATCTTCAACGTCGGTCTGCGCAGCTATCGCGAGCTGCCGCTGCGCATGGCCGAGATGGGCTCGTGCCACCGCTTCGAGCCCTCGGGCGCGCTGCACGGCATCCTGCGCGTGCGCAACTTCACGCAGGACGACGCCCATATCTTCTGCACCGAGGAGCAGATCGAGAGCGAGACGATCCGCTTCTGCAAGCTGCTCGACGAGGTCTATCGCGACCTGGGCTTTGCCGACTATTTCGTGAAGTTCTCCGACCGGCCGCCGGTGCGCGCCGGCACGGATGCGGTCTGGGACCAGGCCGAGGGCGCGTTGCTGTCGGCCTCCAAGGCCGCCGGCCTCGATGTCATCCTCAATCCCGGCGAAGGCGCCTTCTACGGCCCGAAGCTCGAATTCGTGCTGCGCGACGCCATCGGCCGCGACTGGCAATGCGGCACCCTGCAGGTCGATTTCGTTCTGCCCGAGCGGCTCGATGCCAACTACGTGGCGGAGGATGGCTCGCGCAAGCGGCCGGTCATGCTGCATCGCGCCATCTTCGGCAGCTTCGAGCGCATGATTGGCGTGTTGATCGAGAACTACGCCGGCCGCTTCCCGCTGTGGATGGCGCCGACGCAAGCGGTGGTGGTCACCATCGTCAGCGACGCCGACAGCTATGCCAACGAGGTCGCGGACAAGCTGCGCGCCGCCGGCATGCGGGTCGATACCGACCTCAGCAACGAAAAGATCAACTACAAGGTCCGCGAGCACTCGCTGGCCCATGTGCCGCTGATCGTCGCGGTCGGCCGGCGCGACATGGAAAAGCAGACGGTGGCGATCCGCCGCCTCGGCTCGGACAAGCAGGAGGTCCTTGAACTCGGGGCCGCCGCCACTACACTTTCAAAAGAGGCCCGGCCGCCCTTCTAGGGGCGGCCGCGATCTCGCATCCCGCCCCTGAACCGGGGCTTCAACGACGGAGAAGTTAGCCATAGCCCGACCTGCCCAACAAAGCGCGCCCACCCGCGAGGGTCCGCGCGTCAACGGCGAGATCAAAGCGCCGCAAGTCCGACTGATCGACGAGAACGGCGAGATGGTCGGCGTCGTCAGCTCCCGCGAAGCACTGGAAATGGCCGAAGAAGCCAGCCTCGATCTGATCGAGATCTCGCCCAACGCGGTGCCGCCGGTCGCCAAGATTTCCGACTACGGAAAATACAAATACGAAGCGCAGAAGAAGGCGCACGAGGCGCGCAAGCACCAGAAGGTCATCGAGGTCAAAGAGATCAAGATGCGCCCCAACATCGACGACCACGATTACGAAGTGAAGATGCGGGCGATGAAACGCTTCATCGAGGAAGGCGACAAGGTCAAGGTCACCCTGCGCTTCCGCGGTCGCGAGATGGTCCATTCCGACCTCGGCATGCAGGTGCTGAACCGCGTGCGCGGCGAGATGGACCTGCTCACCAAGATCGAGTCGATGCCGCGCATGGAAGGCCGGCAGATGATCATGGTGCTGGCTCCGAAGTAGGGGCTCCGAAGTAGGGGCGCCAAAGTAACGGCGCCGGCTCTACTTCCGCGGCACCGGTTGGCGCAGCGTCACGACCCCAAGCTCGTCGGCGGTCTTGGAGTCGAAGGTGCCGTGCGCCATGGTGCCGTCGGCCCAGCGGGCCAGCCAGACGATATCGCCGACGAAGGCCAGCGGTGCGGCCTCCGTGGGCGCCGCCCAGTAATCGCAGCGCGTGTTGTCTTCGACATCGAGCTGCTGGGCCCGGCAGATGTCGTGCAGCGGCTTGGCGATGAACCAGGCGCGGCCTTCCTTGGGCACCGTCTGATAGCGCAGCTGCACCGCCGGTCCCGGCCCGCCGCATCCGCCCTGCTTGCGCGTCTTCACGGCACCCGGCGCGCCGCGCGCCACCGCTTCGAGTTCGGAGCGAAAGGCATCGACCGCACGCTCGCGCGCAGCGTCGGTCAGGCCCGAGGCGATCATCGCCGCCTCGTAATTGCCGATGGCGGCGTTCAACGGCCCGGCGGGATAGCCGCCACGCCCGAGATCGCGCGCCCAGGACAGCGTCTCCAGCGCCAGCACGATCATCCGTCCCGTGAGTCCCGATCGCCCGGCCCAGTCGCCCAGCACGTAATAGGGTGACCAGCAGTAACCCAGCACATCGTAGGCCTGCGGATTGGCCGTCGGACTGGGCCGTCCGGCGACGTCGCTGCCCTGCGCCACGACGGTCTTTATCAGTACATACTGTCCGGTCGGATCGGCGGCGACGCGCTCGGAACTGGTTTGCGGGGAACTTGTTTGTGGGGAGCTGGTTTGTGGGAGGGGCGCCTGGGCCGAGGCCGGCGAAACCGCCGCGAGCAGCAGCAATCCCGCGACTCGCCCGAAAAGTACGATCTTTGCCATAGACGATGATAACCTGCGAGGCGGAGGATTGATCCATGCAGTTTTTGCTTTTGCTGCTCGCCCTGCCGTTAACGACGGTGGGCGCATCGCTTCAGGCGCAGCCGCTGAACGTTTCCGCAGCCAAGGAATTCTCCGAGTACCAGCTTTTCTCACCGCAAAAGACCTTCTATCTGGCCGGCGACGGCTCGGCGCATTGGTGGGCGGGAAGCTCCGGCGAAACGCCGGAAATCGCCGTCAACAGTGGCCGCAAGCGCTGCGAGGACAAGGGCAGGACCGACTGCCGGCTCTACGCCGTGAACAACATCCTGACGGCGGGCCGCGACTGGAAGTCCGTCCAGCCAGCCGCCTCGCCCGCGATCGGCCGCCTGCGGGCGCAACCGTGGTGGGAGATCAAGGGGCCGCAGGCCGCCGCCGGCCTGATCGTCTGGAGCCACGGCTACCGGTTGGGCAATGATGCAACGCAGAGCGCGCCGCAGCCTCACGTGGGGCGCTTCACCGCCCTGGGCTACGACCTTTACCGCTTCGACCGGGAGTACATCCGCGACTGGCCGGGCGATGCCACCGCCTTGGCCGATGCCGTGCGCCAGGCCAAGGCGATGGGCTACAAGCGCGTCATCCTGGCCGGGCAGTCGGCTGGCGCCTGGGCCTCGATGGCCGCCGCCATGCGAAGCGCCCCGGTCGACGGCGTGATCTCCGTCGCCGCCGCGCACCACGGCTATGTGAAGGACATGCGCGATACCACGGTCGCGCGCAGCGAATGGCGGCAGATCGTCAAGGGCATCAAGCCCGGCCCGCGCGTCGTCGTCGTCAACTTCGCCGAGGATATCTACGATGTCGGCGGCCGCATGAACGACGCCACGTCGGCCTTCGCCGCCAATGGCGTCCAGGCCGTGGTGATTTCCGATCCGCAGGGCTTCAAGGGCCATGGCGCCGGCAACGACTTCGCCTTCAACCGCAAGTTCGGCCTCTGCATCCAGGCCTTCATCGAAACCGGCGCACGCCAAGGGTCGTGTAACTAGGGCATATACGAGCCGCCGTTGACGTGCAGCACCTGCCCCGTGGTGGCATCCGAATCGTCCGAGGCCAGAAACACGGCGGTCCTGGCGATCTGATCGGGCGTGAGCAGCTTGCCGCCCAGCGGGATATTGGCCTTGGCCATCTCGGCCAGCTCGTCGTCGCTGTTGCCGTAGCGCGGCTGGGCGGTGTCGGTGAGGCCGGGCGCGATGGCATTGACGCGGATATTGTGCGGCGCCAGTTCGAGCGCCATCGCCCGCGTCATCGAAACCACGCCGCCCTTGCTGGCGCTGTAATGCACGCCGCGCACGGCGCCGCGGACCGACTGGGAGGACAGGTTGATCACCGAGCCCGGCTTCCCGGCGGCGATCAACGCCTTGGCGGCGGCGATCGTGGCAAAGCAGCCGGCCTTGAGGTTGATGTCGATCACATAGTCCCAGTCGCTCTCCTGCATCTCGAGGAGCTTCACGCGCGGATAGACGCCGGCGTTGTTGACCAGGATGTCGGGCACGCCGAGCTGCTTGTCGGTCTCCGCCACCATCGATTCGATGTCGCTCAGGCGCGACACGTCGGCATGGATCAGCAGCGCCCGGCGGCCGAGTTCGCGCACCCGGTGCGCCACGGCGCCGGCTGAGTCCTGCTTGTCGAGATAGGTCAGCGCCACGTCGGCGCCCGCCTCCGCCAGCGCGATGGCGATGGCCGCCCCGATCCCCTGCTGCGCGCCCGTCACGAGCGCTACCTTGCCTGTCAGTTTCATCTGGATTCCCCTGTTGGGAGGTGGTTTTGCAATATCCGGGCCGGCTTGCATGCCAGAACCGGCGTCGCTATAAGCGCCCTTCCTTCGAGTGGCCTGGCCGTGGTGGGCATTGCCTCGGCTGCTGTGTAAGGACCTTCCGGGCTTCGGTCCGGGATCGGCGCGCCTCACGTGTATAGGCGCTAACCCTTTGAAAAGGAACCAAAAAATGCCCAAGATGAAGACCAAGAGCGGGGCCAAGAAGCGGTTTCGCTTCACGGCCACCGGCAAGATCAAGCACGGTGTGGCCGGCAAGCGCCACGGCATGAGCAAGCGCGGCAACCGCTTCCTCCGCCAGGCGACCGGGATGGCCATCGTGTCCGAGCCGGACACGCGGATCATCAAGCGCAACTTCTTCCCGTACGCGAGGTAGGGCCATGGCACGCGTCAAGCGCGGCGTAGCTGCACACGCCCGACACAAGAAGGTCCTGAAGCTCGCCAAGGGCTACCGCGGCCGCGCCAAGGATGCGTTCCGCATCGGCATCGAGAAGGTCGAAAAGGGCCTTCAGTACGCCTATCGCGACCGCCGCAACCGCAAGCGCGACTTCCGCGGCCTGTGGATCCAGCGCATCAACGCCGCGACCCGCGAGCACGGTCTTACGTATTCGCAGTTCATGAACGGCATCACCAAGGCCGGGATCGAAGTCGACCGCAAGGTCATGGCCGATCTCGCCGTGCGCGAGCCGGCGGCGTTCAAGGCCCTGGTCGACCAGGCACAAGCCGCCCTCAAGTAAGGGCCGCCCTCAAATAGACTCGTCGAGCCGTAACGGACGGCGCGACAAGCAACCGTTAAGAGGGAGCCTGAAACGACAGGCTCCCTTTTTTCGTTTCGGAGCGATGGATGAGCGATCTTTCGACGATTCGCAGTGAGGCGCTCAGCGCCGTCGATGCCGCTGCCGACCTGGCGGCCCTCGATGCCGCGCGCGTCTCGGTGCTGGGCAAAAAGGGCAGCGTCACCGGCCTGATGAAGACGCTGGGCGCCCTGGCCCCCGAGGAGCGCAAGGAATTCGGCGCGCGCGTCAATCAGCTCAAGGGCGAGATCGAAGCCGCCCTCGATGCCCGCAAGGGCGCTCTCGGTTCGTCGGCACTGGCCGCGCGTCTCGCCTCGGAAAAGGTCGACGTCTCCCTGCCAACCCGTCCCGATTTTGCCACGGCGGGCCAGGGCACGCTCCATCCCATCGGCCAGGTGATGGACGAACTCGGCGCCATCTTCGGCGAGATGGGCTTCACCTGGGCCGAGGGTCCGGACATCGAGGACGACTGGCACAACTTCACGGCGCTCAATATTCCGCCGGATCATCCGGCGCGCCAGATGCAGGACACCTTCTACCTGCCGCCGCGCGCCGACGGCACGCCGATGGTGCTGCGCACCCACACCTCGCCGGTGCAGGCGCGCACCATGCTGAGCAAGGACGTGCAGAAGCGCCTGGCCGAGGGCGGATCGCTGCGCATCATCGTGCCCGGCCGCACCTATCGCATCGACAGCGACGCCACGCATACGCCGATGTTCCATCAGGTCGAAGGCCTGGTCATCGACCGCGGCACGCATATGGGCCATCTCAAGGGCTGCCTGGTCGATTTCTGCCGCGCCTTCTTCGAGATCGACGACCTGCCGCTGCGCTTCCGCCCGTCCTACTTCCCCTTCACCGAACCTTCGGCCGAAGTCGATATCGGCTGCTCGTGGAGAGACGGCGAACTGCGCATCGGCGCGGGCGACTCGTGGCTGGAAATCCTGGGCTCCGGCATGGTGCATCCCAACGTCATCGCCAATTGCGGCCTCGACCCCGCCGTCTACCAGGGCTTCGCCTTCGGCATGGGCATCGACCGCATCGCCATGCTGAAATACGGCATCAACGACCTGCGCTCCTTCTTCGACGCCGACCTGCGCTGGCTGCGCCATTACGGCTTCTCTGCTCTAGAGATGCCGCGATGAAATTCACCCTGAGCTGGCTCAAGGAGCATCTCGACACGACCGCGACCCTCACCGAGGTGCGCGACCGCCTGACCATGCTCGGCCTCGAGGTCGAAGGCATCAGCAACCCGGCCGAGGCGCTCAAGGGCTTTGTCGTCGGCTATGTGATCGAAGCGGTGCAGCATCCCAATGCCGACCGCCTCCGCGTCTGCAAGGTCGATACCGGCAGCGGCACGGTCCAGGTGGTCTGCGGCGCGCCCAACGCGCGCACCGGCCTGAAGGGCATCTTCGCCCCGACCGGCAGCTACATTCCCGGCACCGACATGACGCTGAAGGCGAGCAAAATTCGCGGCGAGGAGAGCAACGGCATGCTCTGCTCGAGCCGCGAGCTGCAGCTCGGCGACGACCACAGCGGCATCATCGACCTGCCGGCCGACGCCACCACCGGCATGCCGGCGGCCGAAGCACTCGGCCTCGACGACGCCGTGATCGAAATCAAGGTGACGCCCAACCGCGGCGATTGCCTCGGCGTCCACGGCATCGCCCGCGATCTCGCGGCCTCCGGCCTCGGCACGCTGAAGCCGCCCAAGGTCGCGCGGATCGAGGGCACCTTCGCCAGCCCGATCAAGTGGACGCATGGCTACGAGGCCCGGCCCGACAGCCCCTGCCCCATCGTGCTCGGCCGCTATTTCCGTGGCGTCCGGAACGGCCCCTCGCCCGACTGGCTGCAACGCCGGCTCAAGGCCATCGGCCTGCGTCCGATCTCGACGCTGGTCGATATCACCAACCTCGTGACCTTCGATCTCAACCGGCCGCTGCACGTCTTCGACGCCAAAAAGCTGGCCGGCGATCTCGTCATGCGCCAGGCCCGCGAGGGCGAAACGATCCAGGCGCTCGACGGCAAGACCTACACGCTCGATCCCTCGATCTCGGTGATCGCCGATTCGCGCGCGGCGCACGGCATCGGCGGCGTCATGGGCGGCGAGGCGACCGGCGTCCAGCCCGACACCACCGAGGTCTTCCTCGAAGTGGCCTACTTCACGCCGATCAAGGTGGCCGCCACCGGCCGCAAGCTCGGCATCCTGTCGGACGCGCGCTATCGCTTCGAGCGCGGCCTCGATCCGCAATCCGTGCAATGGGGCACCGACGTCGCCACGCAGCTCATCCTCGAGCTTTGCGGCGGCGAGGCGAGCGAGATCGTGTCGAGCGGCGTCATGCCCGACTGGCAGCGCAGCTTTGCCCTGCGCGCCGACCGCGTGAAGACGCTGACGGCCATCGACGTTCCTGCAAAAGACACCGCCGAGATCCTGACCAAGCTGGGCTTTGCCGTCACCGGCGCCGGCCAGAATGGAACCGGTTGGACAGCCGCCGTGCCGTCGTGGCGTCCCGACATCATCGGCGAAGCCGATCTGGTGGAGGAAGTCACCCGCGTCTGGGGCTTCGACCGCATTCCGACGACATCCCTGCCGCCGCTCTCGGCGACGTCGAAGCCGGTGCGCGACGCGATGCAGCGCCGCGTGCCGCAGGCCCGCCGGGCGCTGGGCGCGCGCGGCATGAACGAGGCCGTGACCTGGTCCTTCCTGCCGCTGAAGCAGGCCGAGCGCTTCGGCGGCGGCGGCGCCGACCTGCGGTTGCTCAACTCGATCGACGCCACGCTCGACACCATGCGGCCCTCGATCCTGCCCAACCTGATCGCGGCGGCAACGCGCAACGAGGCGCGCGGCCTTGCCGATCCGGCGCTGTTCGAGGTCGGCCCGCAATACAAGGACGCCACGCCCACCGGCCAGCGCACCGTCGCCGCCGGCATCCGCCACAACATGGCGGTGCCGCGCAACTGGGCCGGCCCGACACGCACCGTCGATGCCTTCGACGCCAAGGCCGATGCCATGGCCGTGCTCGCCGCATTGGGCGCGCCGGTCGAGAACATGTCGGCGCAAGCCGGCGCGCCGGACTGGTATCACCCCGGCCGCTCCGGTGCGATCAAGCTCGGCGACCGCGTCATGGCGCATTTCGGCGAGCTGCATCCCGAGATCGCGTCGGCCGCCGACCTCAAGGGCCCGGTCGCGGCTTTCGAAGTCTTCCTCGATGCCCCGCCGCCACCCAAGGCGAAGGCCAGCAAGGCGCGCGGCGCGCTCAAGATCTCGGCCTTCCAGCCGGTCGAGCGCGACTTCGCCTTCCTGGTCGACGACGCCGTCGAGGCCGAGAAGGTTGCCCGCGCCGCCCGCAACGCCGACAAGGTATTGATCGCCGGTGCGCGCATCTTCGACCTCTACGCCGGCAAGGGCGTGCCCGAGGGCAAGAAATCCATCGCCATCGCCGTCACTCTGCAGCCGGTCGAGCGCACGCTCACCGATGCGGAGATCGAAGCTGTATCGGCCAAGATCGTCGCGGCCGTCACCAAGGCAACCGGCGCAAGCTTGCGTGGTTAGAGTGAAATGACCGACCTGTCCCTGCTGCGCAATTTCTCGATCATCGCCCATATCGACCATGGCAAGAGCACGCTGGCCGACCGGCTGCTGATGGCCTGTGGCGCCGTGAGCGAGCGCGAGTTTCACGACCAGATGCTCGATTCGATGGATATCGAGCGCGAGCGCGGCATCACCATCAAGGCGCAGACCGTGCGCCTCAATTACAAGGCGAAGGACGGCAAAACCTATATCCTGAACCTGATGGACACGCCCGGCCATGTCGACTTCGCCTATGAGGTGAGCCGCTCGCTCGCCGCCTGCGAGGGCTCGCTGCTGGTGGTCGATGCCAGCCAGGGCGTCGAGGCGCAGACCCTGGCGAATGCCTATCACGCCATCGAGGCCAATCACGAGATCATCCCCGTCCTCAACAAGATCGACCTGCCCTCGGCCGATGCCGAGCGCGTCTGCCAGGAGATCGAGGACGTCGTCGGCATCGACACCTCGGAAGCCGTCAGGGTCTCGGCCAAGACCGGGCTCGGCATCGACGATCTGCTGGAAGCCATGGTCAAGCGCCTGCCGGCGCCGACGGGCAGCCGCGAGGCGCCGCTCAAGGCCCTGCTGGTCGACAGCTGGTACGACCCCTACCTCGGTGTCGTCACGCTGGTGCGCGTCAAGGACGGCGTGCTGAAGAAGGGCATGAAGATCCGCATGATGGCGGCGGCGGCGGCCTACGACCTCGACAAGGTCGGCATTTTCGCGCCCAAGGCGACGGACGTTGCCGAGCTGGGCCCGGGCGAGATCGGCTTCATCATCGCCGGCATCAAGACCATCGCCGACTGCAAGGTCGGCGACACCATCACCGACGACCGCAAGCCCTCGACCGAGATGCTGGCGGGCTTCAAACCCTCCGTGCCGGTGGTGTTTTGCGGCCTCTTCCCGGCCGATGCCGCGGAATTCGAGGTGCTGCGCGAATCGCTGGGCAAGTTGCGCCTCAACGACTCCTCCTTCCACTTCGAGGCGGAAACCAGCGCCGCCCTGGGCTTCGGCTTCCGCTGCGGCTTCCTCGGCCTGCTGCATCTCGAGATCGTGCAGGAGCGGCTGGAGCGCGAGTTCAATCTCGACCTCATCACCACGGCGCCCTCCGTCGTCTACAAGGTCAAGATGGACGACGGCTCGGAGATGGAGCTGCACAATCCGGCCGACTATCCCGACCCGATGCATATCGAGAGCATGCAGGAGCCGTGGATCAAGGCCACGATCATCACGCCCGACGAGCATCTGGGCTCCGTGCTGACGCTCTGCCAGGACCGCCGCGGCCAGCAGATCGAGCTCACCTATGCCGGCACGCGCGCCATGGCGATCTATCGCCTGCCGCTGAACGAGGTGGTGTTCGATTTCTACGACCGGCTGAAGTCGGTGACGCGCGGCTATGCCAGTTTCGACTACGAGATCGCGGGTTACGAGCCGGGCGAGCTGGTGAAG
>JBBRFD010000056.1:0-24777 GCA_038224985.1 Reyranellales bacterium | reverse complement strand
CGGCTCGCCCTTCGAGGTCGGCAAGTTCGACCAGCGGGTGCAATTGGGCGTCCAGCGCGTGATCGAAAGCGGATTGCCCTTCGCCTATGTCAATCAGGTCGGTGGCCAGGACGAGGTGATCTACGACGGCGGCTCCTTCGTGCTGGGCGCCGACCGTCAGCTCAAGGCGCAGCTGCCGTCGTTTCGCGAGCAGGTCGCCACCGTCGAATTCCGCCGCGAGGGCGGCAAATGGGAGTGCCAGCCTGCGCCGATTGCGCCGGAACTCGGCCTGATGGAGTCGATCTATCAGGCGATGATGCTGGGCCTGCGCGACTATGTGAACAAGACGGGCTTTCCCTCCGTCGTCATCGGCCTGTCGGGCGGCGTCGATTCGGCGATCACCGCCGCCGTCGCCGCCGACGCGCTGGGGCCGGGGCGCGTCCATACGATCATGATGCCGTCGCCCTATACGGCGCGGGAGTCGCTGGAGGATGCCGAGGCCTGCGCCAAGGCCATCGGCCTGCGCCATGACACGATCAATATCGGTCCCGCGATGAAGGCCTATGACGAGATGCTGCGGCCGCTCTTCTCCGGCCGCAACGAGGACGTCACCGAAGAGAATATCCAGAGCCGGGCGCGCGGCATGCTGCTGATGGCCGTGTCCAACAAGATGGGCGGCATGGTGGTGACGACCGGCAACAAGTCGGAAATGGCGGTGGGCTACGCCACGCTCTATGGCGACATGTGCGGCGGCTTCAATGTCCTGAAGGATGTCTACAAGACCACGGTGTTCGAACTCTGCAAGTGGCGCAACGCGCATCTGCCGGAGGGGGCAATGGGGCCGAAGGGCCGCGTCATTCCCGAGCGCATCATTTCCAAGCCGCCTTCGGCCGAGCTGCGGGCCGGCCAGAAGGACGAGGATTCGCTGCCGCCCTATCCGGTGCTCGACGCCATCCTCAAGGGCCTGATCGAGCGCGACCTTTCGGGTGAGGAATTGGTCGCCGAAGGCTATGATCCGGCAACCGTGGTCAGGATTTGGCGTTTACTCGAGGGCGCCGAGTACAAACGGCGCCAAGCGCCTCCAGGCGTGAAGATCACGTCACGCATCATCAGCAGGGAAAGGCGCTATCCAATCGTGAACGGCTTTCGTGGGTAATCTGACCGAACGACTGCATCTGCGCGGCTTCTTCAAGCGGCTGGGACCGGGCATCATAACGGGCGCGGCCGACGACGATCCGAGCGGCATCGCCACCCATTCGCAGGCGGGGGCGCAGTTCGGCGTCAGTTTGCTGTGGACGGTGGTATTGATCGTGCCGCTGGTGGCCGCGGTGCAGTCCGTGAGTGCCCGGATCGGTCGCGTCACGGGCCATGGCCTCGCCGCCAACATGTCGAGGGTGTTTCCGCGTCCGGTCGTCCTGGTGCTGGTGGGTCTGCTGTTCCTCACCAACACCGTAAATATCGGCGCCGACCTCGCGGCGATGGGGGCGGCGGCGGCACTCGTGACCGGTGGGCGTGCCCACTACTTCACCGTCGGCTTCGCTCTCTTCTCCCTGCTCGCGGTCGTGTTCATTCCCTATCACCGCTATGTCGGCTTCCTGAAATGGATGACCCTCTCGCTGTTCGCCTATGTCGGGGTGGTGTTCACCGTGCATATCGACTGGCGCGCCGTCGCGATAGGTTCGGTCGTGCCGCGATTCGATCTGTCCGCCGAATCCATCACCATGATCGTCGCCATCTTCGGCACCACCATCAGCCCCTATCTCTTCTTCTGGCAGAGTTCTCAGGAGGTCGAGGAAGAGGAAGCCGACGAGTTGGCAGGCCCGTTGCTGGACAATCCGGAGCAGGCGCCGCGCGAGCTTCGGCGCATCGCCTGGGAAACCTGGGTTGGCATGTCGCTTTGCAGCCTGATCGCCTTCTTCATCGTGTTGACGACGGCCGTGACGCTCAATGCATCCGGCCAGACCGACATCCAGACGTCGAGCCAGGCGGCAGCGGCACTGCGACCGGTCGCCGGTGAGTTCGCCTTCCTGTTGTTCAGCCTCGGCATCGTAGGCACCGGCCTGCTCGCGGTGCCCGTACTCGCCGGGTCGGCCGCCTATGCCATCGGCGAGGCGCGCGGCTGGCGCATCGGACTGGAGCGGACGCTGCGCGACGCCCTGCCGTTCTACGCCATCCTTGGCCTGGCCATCGTGCTGGGCGTCGCCGTCGATTTCTCGCCGCTCGATCCCATCAAGGCGCTGTTCTGGAGTGCCGTGCTGAACGGTGTCATCACCGTGCCGATTATGGCCGCCATGATAATCGTGGCCTCGCGCAAGAGCGAGATGGGACAGTTTACGGCCACGCTCGGCCAGCGCATCCTGGGGTGGGTGACGACGGCCGTCATGACCGTGGCGACGATCGCGATGTTCATATTGATGTAGCGGCGCATGAAAAGATTTGCCGCCTCGACTTAGCTTCAGTCGCATGGCCGAAGTCCCGGCTGTGGTAAGCCGGCAGCTCCCGACAGGAGACAGCCATGCGCCTCTATTCCGGCCCCCTCAGCATGTTCGGCGCCAAGGCCGAGATCGCCGCCCATGAGAAAGGTCTCGATTTCGAGCTGGTTATGGTGCCGTTCGAGATGAAGACGCTCTACGAGCCCAAGCATCCCGTCGTGGCGCGCATCAACCCCAAGCGCCAGGTGCCGGTGCTGGTCGATGGCGATCTGGAAATCTTCGATTCGACACAGATCTTCGAGTACCTCGAGCACTTGCGCCCGGCGCCGGCTCTGTGGCCGGCCGATGTGCGCGGCCGGGCGCGGGCACGATTGCTCGAACACGAGTCGGACGAGGTCTATTTCCCCAATATCGTCCGGCTCATGGCCTTTCAGCCGGGCTCGGACGATCCGGTGGCGGTTGGAGCCCGCGAGGCTGCCGCGCGTTACTATGAGGTGATGGAGAGCGCGCTGGGCGAGCGCGAATGGCTGGGTGACAGCTATTCCTTCGCCGATATCGGATTCTACATGGCTACTCTCTTTGGCGAGCGGATGGGAGCGCCCCTGACGGCGGCGCATCCCCGCCTGCAGGCATGGCGCGACCAGGAGGTCACGATGGCCAAACGGGATGTCGTTCACACCGTCTATATCGCTGCGAAGGAGGAGCGGGTTTGGGCAGCGCTGCTCGATCGCGAGCTGAGCAGAAAGTATTTCTTCGGCAACAGCATGGAGGTCGGTCCGGCGGTGGGCGCGCCCTTCCATGTGCGCAAGCCGGACGGCAAGGTCGATGTCGAGGGCAAGGTGCTGGTCCTCGATCCACCGCGCCGCTTGGGGGCGAGCTGGCGGGTCGTCTGGATGACCGACCTGCCGGAGACCGAGATCGAATACGGCATCGAGGATCTAGGCGAGGCTATAAAGTTGACGGTCGGCGAGCATCACGGGGCGGCGCATGAGCAAGTAAATGACAAGTTCGCCGAGGCCAGCCGCGACGGTTGGGCGTTGATTCTTTCGGGCATCAAGACGATCCTTGAGACTGGCAAGCCGCTGCCGCCGATCAGGCCCAAACCGCCGAAGTGAGCCCATGCACAAATACACCGTCCCCGAGTCGATTCGTGCCCGTGTCATCCGCCTGCAGGGCAAGCCCTTCGCGCTCGACAGCATCGAGGCGGTGCGCACGGCGCTGGTCGTGGTCGACATGCAGAACTATTACGTGGCCGAGGGTTTTCCCAACGAATCGCCGGCCGCACGCGCCATCGTGCCCAGCATCAATCGCATGGCGGCGGGTTTGCGGGCGGCGGGAGGACGAGTCGTCTGGGTGCAGACCGACAGCGCCGAGGCGCTGGCCAAATGGGGCAATCATCACAAGTACAAGCTGACGCCGGAGCGGGTGGCAGCGCGCCTGAAGAACCTCTCGGCGACGGACGAGGGCTTCAAGCTCTATAAGACCCTGGAGCCCAAGACGGAAGACATCTACGTCCGCAAGATCAAGTTCAGCGCCTTGGTCGGCGACAGCTCCAATCTCGATAGTGTCCTGCGCGACCATGGCCTCGAAGTGCTGCTGATCGCCGGCACAAAGACAAATGTCTGCTGCGAATCGACGGCGCGCGATGCCTCGATGATGGAATATCGTGTGGCCATGCTGTCGGATTGCACGGCGACCTCGACCGACGAAGAGCATGCCGCGGCCCTCAACGGTTTCCAGATTTCCTTCGGCGATGTGATGACGGTCGACGAGGTTCTGGAGCGCCTTACGCCGGCCGAGCAGCCCGCAGCACGTCGCGCTGCCAGAAGCTGACGATTTCTTTGGCCATCGGGCCGGGGATTTCCTCCGCTGCATAGTGATCGGCATTGGGCAGTTCGAGGGCGCGCATGTCGGGGCGCAGAGCCCTGGTTCGGGCCCAGACCTCAGGTGAGATGAATTTGGTTTCAGTGCCGCGGATCAGCAGCGTCGGCACCTTGAGCGCGGCGAAATCTGCTTCGAAGCTCTCCTGCATGCCATTGGCCGTCTCCACCATCGCATCGAGCCGGGCGAGCGGCCGCCAGCCCTCCTCGGCACGTTCGTAGCCGTACTGGACGCGGCGGCGGATCGCGTCTGGCGGTGTCATGGGATAGCGTTCTGACAGCGCGCGTTCGATGGCATCGGTATCGGCGAAGAGCCGGTTGCCGCCGCCGATGCGCTTGCCCAACGCCTCGAACACGGCCGGTTCGATGAAGGGCGTGAAGTCGATGGCGACCACACCCGAGACGAGACCGTTATTGCGCGCGCCGGCCACGAAGGCATCGCGGGCGCCCAGCGCATGGCCGATCAGCAAGGCGGGGTTGGTGTCGAGCTTGCGGATCAAAGCGTCGATGTCGTCGGCGTAATCCCTTGCGGCATAGCCAGCGGCCGGCTTCGAGCTGCGGCCATGGCCGCGCATGTCGATGCTGACGCAACGGAAGGTGCCGGCCAGACGTTCCATCAGTGGCAGGAAGACATAGGCATTGGCGGTGATGCCATGCAGCAGCACCGCCAGCGGTCCCTTGCCTCCCTCTTGGAGCATGGCGACGGTATGCAACGTCACCGCGCCGAGCGGGATCTCCTCGGTCGTGAAATCCATCAGCTTCCGGGGACGATGCCGGGCATCAGGTCTTCGCAATGCCTGGCAATCGCACCCGGCGTGGTCATCCAGACGCGGTCGAAATGCTTGTGTTCGTGGATGCGCTTGAAGAGATCGCGCAGCACACGCAGGCGATGCGGTTGGCCCATGATGAAGGTATGCAGCGACAGCGCCAGCACCAACGGGCGGTCGGCACTCTGCTCGACCATCTCCTCGAACTGGCGGAAGACGACGTCGCAATAAACCGGCGCATCCTGGCGCAGATGAATCACCGAGACGAAGTCGTTGGTCTCGACGGCGTAAGGAACGTTGAGCATCGGACCGGAGCGCGTCCGCAGCCAATGGGGCTGGTCATCGCAGGGCCAGCTCACGCAATAGCGATAGCCCGCTTCCTTCAGGAGATCGGTGGTGACGGCACTCTCGGCCTGCAGCGGCGTCATCCAGCCCGCCGGCGCCTTGCCTTCATGCTTTTTGATTGCGTCAGTCGATTCGGCGATCAGTACCCGTTCTTCGGCTTCCGGCCGCATGCCGGGCTTTTCCGAATTGGTGCGGCCGTGGCCCAGGATCTCGTCGCGCTTGCGCTTGCCCAGCGCCGCCATGACCTGCGGATGGGTATCGTAGAGGTAGGAATTGGCCTGATGCGCCAGCGGCATGTCGAACTGGTCGGCGAGGTCGAGCATGCGCCAGATGCCGACGCGGTTGCCGTATTCGCGCCACGACCAGTTGCGCTGGTCGGGCATGGGCAGCGGATTGCCCAGGGTCGGGCCTTCGAGGCCATAGCCGAAGGTCTCGATGTTGATGGCGACCCAGACGGCCAGCCGCTTGCCGCCGGGCCAGGAGTAGTCCGGCCGTTCGGAAATCGGGCTGAAGTCGAAGCGGCCGTGCGTCGGAAGAACGCTGCTCATTTCTTGACGCCACCGGCTTTGACGGTGCGGCCAAAGATCGTCTCGTAGACTTTGAGGATGACCGAGCTGTCGGCGCCGCCGAGTCCCATGCCGCGGGCCATGCGCTGGATGTTGTGCGTGGCCGAGCCCTGCGGCAGGGGCACGTCGAGCTCGTCGGCCAGTTCCAGTGCCAGATGCAGGTCCTTGTGGGCAAGGTTGAGCGCGAAGGAGGGCGGCATGAATTCCCCCGACAGGGCGCGTTCGGAGAAAGGCTTGAAAGTGGCCGAGTTGCCGCTCGAACTGGCGATGACTTCGATCAGCTTCCGGGGATCGAGCCCGGCCGCGGTGCCCAGCATCAGGCCTTCGGCCGCCGCCGCAGCATTGGTGAAGGCCATCATGTTGTTGACCAGCTTGGCGACCGTGCCGGTGCCAAGCTCGCCCATATGGATGACCTTGGCGCTGAACGACTGCAGCACCGGCAGGGCGTCGTCGAAGGTCTTCTTGTCGCCGCCCACCATGATGGCAATGGTGGCGTTGGCAGCACCGACCGTGCCGCCGCTCACCGGCGCATCGAGCATGGCGATGCCCTTGGCGGCCATGGCGGCGCCGATCTTTTTCACCATCGAGGGCGCGTTGGTCGAGAGATCGATATAGGTCTTGCCCTTGGCCAGGGAAGCCAGCACGCCGTCCTCGCCCAAGGCCACGGCCTCGACGTCGCGCGGCATGGGCAGCGAGGTCATGACGATGTCGGCGTCGCGCGCGACATCGGCGATCGACTTGCCGGCCGTGGCGCCAAGATCGGTGCAGGCCTTCACGGCGGCCGCGTTCAGATCGAATACCGTGACGGCGTGATTGCTCTTCTTGATGAGGTTGTGGCACATGGGGCCACCCATATTGCCGACGCCGATAGATCCGACCTTCATTGTCTTCTCCCTAAAAGCAGGTTCGACGGGCACTATACGACAGATTTCCCGGCGGTGAATGCCGCCGGCCTCCTTGCTATAAGAGGGGCAAGAAACCGGGAGGAACAACGCCGCATGGCGCGCAATCCGCTGCATCCGATACCGCATCCGCCGCGCACGCCGCTGCTGGGCAATATGCTGACCGTCGACGGCGCCGCCCCCGTGCAGGACCTGATGCGCATCGCGCGCGAGCAGGGGCCGATTTTCTGGCTCGACATGATGGGCACGCCTTTGGTCGTGGTCTCGGGTGCCGATCTCGTGGCGGAACTTTGCGACGAGAAGCGCTTCGACAAGGCCGTGCGCGGCTCGCTGCGCCGGGTGCGCATGCTGGGCGGCGACGCGCTGTTCACCGCCGAGACGCAGGAGCCCAACTGGCAGAAGGCGCACAACATCCTGCTGCCGACCTTCGCCCATCGGATGATGCAGACCT
The DNA here is from genome assembly GCA_038224985.1 of Reyranellales bacterium. Lineage (GTDB taxonomy): Bacteria > Pseudomonadota > Alphaproteobacteria > Reyranellales > Reyranellaceae > Reyranella. Next base: position 17,455 of record JBBRFD010000056.1, on the reverse strand, counting down.
ATCACGATGGCATGCTCGATATCGCGGACCAGCTCGTGACCAAATGGGAGCGTCTCAACGCCGACGAGGAAATCGACGTGGTTCGGGACATGACGGCGCTCACGCTCGACACCATCGGTCTCTGCGGCTTCAACTACCGTTTCAACTCCTTCTATCGCAGCGACAACCATCCCTATGTCGAATCGCTGGTGCGCGCGCTCGAAGCCGTGATGAAGATGCGCGGCCTGCCGCTGGAGGACATCACCCAGCGCAAGAGCCGTAAGAAACTCGAGCAGGACGTCGGCTTCATGAATGGCATCGCCGACCGCATCATCAAGGAACGCCGTGAGATTCCGGCAGATGACCAAGCCAAGCCCGATCTCCTCGGCTTCATGATGGCCGGTATCGACAAGCAGACCGGCGAGCGGCTCGACGACGTCAATATCCGCTACCAGATGAACACCTTCCTGATCGCGGGCCACGAGACGACCTCGGGCATGCTGTCCTTCGTCGTCTACTTCCTGCTCAACAATCCGCACGTCATGCAGAAGGCCTACGAAGAGGTCGACCGCGTGCTGGGCCGCAACGTCAATGCCAAGCCCACGTTCCAGCAGGTCAACCAGCTCGTCTATATCGGCCAGATCCTGAAGGAGGCGCTGCGGCTGTGGCCGACGGCGCCGGCCTTCGGCCTCTACCCTTTCCAGAACGAGACGATCGGCGAAAAGTACAAGCTGAAGAAGCGCACTTTCGTGACAGTGCTGACGGCGATGCTCCATCGCGACAAGTCGGTGTGGGGACCGCAGGCCGAGGTCTTCAATCCCGACAACTTCGCGCCGGGCCGCGAGGCCAGCCTGCCGGCGCATGCCTACAAGCCCTTCGGCAACGGCCAGCGTGCCTGCATCGGCCGGCAGTTCGCCATGCACGAAGCGACGCTGCTGATCGGCATGGTGCTGCAGCGCTTCAAGCTGGTCGATCACACGCGCTATCAGCTCAAGATCAAGGAGTCGCTCACCATCAAGCCCGAGGGCCTGGTGATGCGGGTGCGGCCGCGGCCCGATGTCGAACGCGGCTCGGCTGGCGCCATCGTGGCCAAGCCGGCGCCGAAGAAGGCGCCGGCCAGGAAGGCGGCGAGCCACGGCACGAAACTCACGGTGCTGTTCGGGTCCAACATGGGCACGGCCGAGGAATTGGCGCGCTCCATCGCCGATGCCGGCGAGTTGAACGGCTTCGATACGGAGCTGGCCTCGCTCGACGACAAGGCGGGCGGGCTGCCCACCGAAGGCTCGGTGGCCATCGTCTGCGCCTCCTACAACGGCGGGCCGCCGGACAACGCCGTGGCCTTCCTCAAGGGGCTGCGCGAGGCGGACGAGGGGGCGTTCAAGGGCGTGCGTTACACCCTGTTCGGCTGTGGCAACCGCGACTGGGCCTCGACCTACCAAAGCATTCCCCGCCAGATCGACGAGCTGCTGGCGGCCAAGGGCGCCGAGCGACTCCATGTGCGCGGCGAGGGCGACGCCAAGGACGACCTCGACGGTCATTTCCAGGATTGGTATGGCCCGATGCTGCCGGCCGTGGCTGATAAACTCGGCGTGAAGCTCGATGTCGAATCCGCCGCGTTGGCCGAGCCGCTCTACCAGGTGCAGACCGTAGACAAGCCGCCGGCCAATCCGATCATCGGCGGGGCCGGTGCGCTGCCCATGCGGGTGCTGGAAAATCGCGAGCTGCAGAACGTGGCGACCTCCGGCCGCAGCACGCGCCATATCGACGTCCATCTGCCCGATGGTGTGAGCTACCGCGCCGGCGACCATCTCAGCATCGTGCCGCAGAATGGCGCCGCCCTGGTCGAGCGGGCCGTCAAGCGCTTCGGCTTTGCCGCCGGCGCCCATGTCATGCTGGCGGCCTCCGAAGGTCGGCGAACCGCGCTGCCGGTCGGCGAGGCCATCGCCGTGCATCGCCTGCTCTCCGATTTCGTCGAACTGCAGATCCCGGCGACCCGCAAGCACATCCAGACCATGGCGACGCAGACGCGCTGTCCCTTCACGCGGCCCAGGCTCGAAGCCCTGCTCGATGAGGAGCGTTTCAAATCAGAGGTCTTCCAGCCGCGCCGCTCTGTGCTCGACCTGCTCGAGGAATTCCCGGCCTGCGAACTCACCTTTGCCGCATTCCTCGAAATGCTGCCCCTGATGGCGCCGCGTTACTACTCGATCTCGTCGTCGCCGCTGGCCGACACGGCGCGCTGTTCGATCACCGTCGCCGTGGTCGAAGGCGCCGCCCGCTCCGGCAACGGTCTCTACGAGGGCGTCTGCTCGACCCACCTGGCCCGCCAGGCCTCCGGCGTCACGGTCCAGGCTTTCGTGAAGGAAACCAAGGTCGGCTTCCGCCTGCCCGACGACCCACGCGCGCCGCTGATCATGATCGGCCCGGGCACCGGGTTGGCCCCGTTTCGCGGCTTTCTGCGTGAGCGGGCAGCGCTGGCCGCGCAGGGCCGGACGCTGGGACCGGCCATGTTGTTCTTCGGCTGCCGCCATCCCGAGCAGGACTTCATCTATGCCGAGGAGCTGAGAAAGTATGCCGCCGACGGCGTTGTCGACCTGCACGTCGCCTTCTCTCGCCACGACGGCCAAAAGACTTATGTGCAAGACCTCGTCGCGCAAAAGGCCGACAAGGTGAAGGAACTGATCGCGGCGGGCGCCATTGTCTATGTCTGCGGCGACGGCGGCCGCATGGAACCCGATGTGAAGAAGGCGCTGGCGGCAATGACCGATGTCGACAGGCTCGCGGCTGACAACCGCTATGTGTTGGACGTGTGGGCGAGCAGCTGAGCGATCCGCGCGATGTTGAACGCGCCGGTGAACTCCGGCGCGTCAAAATTGCGGCCACGCTGCTGCTGATCGTCACGGCCGGCCTGTTTGGAATCGCCCGGTACTACGAGTCCGGGCACTGGCTCTGGGGCTATGTAGCGGCCTTCGCGGCGGCAGCGACTGTCGGCGGGTTGGCGGACTGGTATGCCGTGGTCGCCCTGTTTCGCCGGCCACTCGGCCTGCCGATCCCGCATACCGCCATCATCCCGCAGAACCATCAGCGTATCGCCGACAACCTCGGCAGCTTCATCGAGACCAATTTTCTCGCGCGCGAGGCGGTCGAAAAGAAACTGGCCGACGTCGATTTTGCCGCCCAGGTGGCCGACTGGCTGTCCGACCGCGAGCGCAGTGCGGCCCTGGCGGGCTTCGTGCTGAAGCTGCTGCCGCAAGCTCTTGTGGCGATCGACCAGTCCGGCCTGCGTGGCTTCATCGGTGAACGCATCAAGATCGAACTCGAACGCGTCGAGATGGCACCGTTGGCGGCCGGTCTCTTGAGCGCGGTGACGGAGAAGGGCCGACATCAGCGCCTGCTCAACGAGTTGCTGGGCGCGCTGCAGAAGTTGCTGACCAACAAGGAGGCGCTGGAGACGCTGCGTGAGAAGATCCACAAAGAGTTGCCGGCTCTGTTCAACCTCTTCCGCTCCGACGCCTATCTGCTGCGCAAGATCGTGGCCGCCGCGACCTCTTTCATCGAGGAAGCCCGCGCCGACGAGAACCACGCCCTTCGTGTCGAATTCGACTCTTTCGTCAAATCCTTCATCGAGCGCCTGCGTACTTCGAAGACATTCGCGGGTCGTGCACAGGCGCTCAAGCGCGACCTGCTGGCGCGGCCGGAGATCGTCGACCTTGCCGAAGGCGCCTGGGACAGCCTGCGCGCGTTCCTCGAAAGCGATGTTCGAAGCACAGATTCACAAGTCCGTCGCCAGCTTGAAACAATGCTGGTCGATGTCGGCGGCCAACTGGCGCGCGACCCCGCCATCCGCGCCGAGATCAATCGCGGCATGGTCGTCGTCCTTGCCGACTTCGTCGAAAGCCAGAAGAGCGGCGTCGGCCGCTTCATAGCCGACCAGGTGAAGGGCTGGGACATCGACGTGCTGATCGGCCGGATCGAACTCACCGTCGGCCGCGACCTGCAGTATATTCGCTTCAACGGCACGCTGATCGGCGGCCTCGCCGGTTTGGCCTTGCATGCGGTCGAGCAGGGGGTGAAGCTTCACTTCCAGCAGTAAGGAGGTTCGTCATGGCCGATGTGTCGCAGAACTTCATGGATATGTTCAAGCGGCTCGGTGAGCAGCTAAACGTGCCGCAGTTCGACATGAGCAAGATCATGGAACATCACCAGAAGAACCTGGATGCCATGAGTAAATCGTGGCAGGCGGTTGCCGGCGGCGCCGGTGCCATCGCCACCAAGCAGCGCGAGATCATGGCGGCGGCGATCAAGGATGTGACCGAAATGGCGCAGGGCTACAAGCCGGGCGGCCACCCCCAGGAAGCCATGGCCAAGCAGGCCGAGTTCGCTAAGAAGGCCATGGAAGCCGCGATCGCCAATACGCGCGACATCGCCGAGCTGGTGCAGAAGTCGAGCGCCGAGGCCTTCAAGATCGTCCAGGACCGGATGAAGGAGTCCTATGAGGACATCAAATCCAGCGTCGAAAAGAAGAAGTAGGCGCCGCTGCTAATCCCGCTTCCAATCGGGATAGACCAGCGCGCGCCAGCCGGAGCGGTCGAACTTGGTCCATTTGCCTTCGGGTTGGGCGAGGCGGTCGGCGATGGCATAGACGGCAGCGGGGAGATGCCCCAGGCCGCAGTGGCTGCCATAGACCTCGATATTCTCGGCCTGCTCGCTCTCGTCGTTGAGGCAGGTCTGCCAGGCGCAGACACCGTCGGACCGGCTAAAGATCGAGGTCGTCGGCATCGAAGGAGAAGCGGCCAGGTCGTTGCCGAAGGACTGTTCGTGGGCGTCTTCGACGCGCTGGCCGGAGGCGAGTTCATAGACGCGCCAGGCATTGGTCGCCTTGGAATTGCCTCGGATGGGACTGCCAAGGCTGATCATCGAGCGCACCTTGTCGGGCATCAGCTTGGCCAGCTGGCGGGCATAGATACCGCCCAAGCTCCAGCCGATGAGGCTGATCTTGCGCTTGCCGTGGCGGGCATAGAGTTCGTCGATGCGATCGATCATGCCGTCCTCGACACCCCGGCGCAGGCCGAGATTGCTGCCTTGTCGCCAGCCATGAACGGCATAGCCACGCGTCTTGAGGAACGAACGGAGTGGCCGGGTCGACATATCGCCGGCCAGCAGGCCCGGCAGCACGAGGACGGGATGGCCGTCGCCTTTTGGCGCGGCATGGAGCCAGGGCATCATCATCCAGAAGGCGCCCAGCTCGTGGATGGCGCGTCCTTCGAGGAGCATTAGCGTCCGCGAGGGGGGACGTAGCGCTTCAGCGGCAGCCGACATGGGGGCCTCCTTATTATTATTGACTTCAGCATCCTAGAAGTGGGCGTGGGGGCCAAAGGTTTCAATCTGCGGCATCGGCGTCCGTTGAGGGAACCTTTGCCGCGACCGCTTTTGTGAGCTCGTCGGCGGCTTCGACGATATAAGCCGCGATCACGTCGACATCGGGCACCGCCCGGCGGTCGGCGGTCAGGCCGAGGTTGAGCGCATCCATGTAGCTTTGCACCGTGATGTTGAGTGCGGCGCCATGGGCCGGGATCGACACGGGGTAGAGCGCCAGCACCTTGGCGCCGGCGCAATAGAGCGGCATCGGCGGGCCGGGCACGTTGGAGATGGTGACGTTCATCGGCATGGGGACATGGTTGGCGAGGCCGGAGCCGCCATAGATCAACATCATGAGCTGCAGCAGGATGGGCGCGCCGACGAAGGCGAAATCCTGCGGGACGGCGTCACGGAAGGTGCCGGCTATCGCCTTCGAGTCGGACGAGGATTTCAGCACCGCCTGCAGGCGCTCCAGCGGATCGGCGATATCGGTGCCGATCTGGCAAAGCATGCCGGAGACTTGGTTGTTTTGCCGTGTATCGCCGGGCTCACGCAACGAGATCGGAACGCCCGCGACCAGCGGCTTGTAGGGCAGTTGACCCTTCTCGCGGAGATAGCGCCGCAGCGCGCCGCCGCAGATCGCCAGCACCACGTCGTTCAGCTTGGTGCCAGTGGCCTTGGCCACCGTCTTGGCGTCGCTGAGCGAGATGGTGCGGGCGGCGTAGGAGCGCTCGCGCGTGATCGTGGTGTTGAAAGGTGTCTTGGGCGCCGAGAGCTTGGGAAGCTGCGACACCAGGTTCTGCAGGATGCCCAGCGCCTTGGGCGGTTCGCCGGCCTTGCCAATGAAGGCATTGGCCATCGAGTTCATGATCTCGGGTGCCGCCTGCCACAACTTGATCTGCTGCTGCACCATGTTGGTCATGATATTGGCCATGCCCTGCAGCGGATCGACGGCGATGGGAGTAGCGGGTGCGGTGCTCGCGGTGACAGGTTTGGGCGGCGGTGGAGCGACCTCGCGGGGCACGACGGTCACATCGTAGAGCGCCTTATTGATGGCCATGCCGGCGCCGCCGTCGATGGCGGCGTGATGGACCTTGGAGTAGAGCGCCGCCCGGCCGTCGGCCAGGCCATTGATGACGTAGAACTGCCAGAGCGGCCGGCTGCGATCGAGCGGATTGGCGTGCAGCCTGGAGATCACCTCCTCGAGCTGTGCCTCCGAGCCGGGCGCCGGCAGGGTCGTCTCGCGCAGGTGATAGTCGAGATCGACATGGGGATCCTCGACCCAGCCAGGATGGTCGAGGTTCAGGAGCGACGGGGCGAGCTTCTTGGAGAAGATCGGGATGGTGTGCAGGCGGCTTTCGAAGAAGCGGCGGAAGTGGCCGTAGAAACTTCCCTCGAAGCCGTCGGGCAGCTGGAACAGCGTATAGCCCGCCACATGCATCGGCGTTTCCGGCGTCTCGAGATAAAGAAACGACGCGTCGATCCCCGACAGCTGTGCATCCATGGCGCTCTCCCGAACAACAGCGACTTGTGCCGCTTTCTCTCGTTGCCTCGACTGTCCTCCCGGGAAGCACCCGACGCAAGTCCTTCTAACCTATAAAGAATTACGATTTTCTGCCGCAGTGCACAAATTTATGTTGCAACGCACCATGAGCCTCCCATATACCGTTCTGAGCAATTGACCCGAACGGCAGGAGCCGACTATGAGCGCCAAGAAGAAGACCATCCCGGAAGCCGAACTGGCCGTTGAGAAGGCCATCGACACCAAAGCCATCGACACGACAAAGGGCGCGGGCGACCGCGTTCGTGAACTTGCCCAGTTTGGCGTCATGCGCGCCACCGAGGGCTACGAGCAGATCTCCAAGGCCGCCCAGACCGCGACCGAAGAGCTGAACGCCCAGATCACCGAAGCGCGCGAAGGCGCCGCCAAGGCCGGCCTCAAGCTGCTCGACGTTGCCAAGGAAGACACCGACGCGACCTATGCCGTCATGCGTGACCTGCTGACCGTCAAGTCGCCGATCGAGGCTTTCGACATTGCCGCCAAGTACTGGCGCGGCCGAATCGAGACTCGCATCGCCACGGCCCAGGATCTCGGCGCCTATGTGCGCAAGGCCACGGACGACGCCGTCCGCCCGGTCCGCGAGCGCATCGAGAAATTCACCAAAGTTGCGGCTTGAGCCGCAACGAGTCGCGGCGTAAGCCCCACCTCGGAAGCGTAAAGCCAAAGGCCCGTCCGCAAGGACGGGCCTTTTTGCTTTTGCGGAAAAGCCCCGCATAGTGATTGAAACAACAATCACCGGGAGGGGCGCATGGAACGCTTCTGGCTCAAGAGCTATCCGCCGGGCGTTCCCGCCGACATCGACCCCTCCGTCTATCCCAGCCTGGTCGACCTGCTGGAAGAAAGCTTCACCAAGTACTGCGACAGCAATGCCTATGTCTGCATGGGCAAGGCGCTGAGCTTCGGCGAACTCGATCGGCTTTCGGCGGCGTTGGCTGCCTGGCTCCAGGGCCGCGGCCTGAAGAAGGGCGATCGCGTGGCGATCATGTTGCCCAATGTCCTGCAATATCCGGTGGCGCTGGCCGCCGTGTTGCGGGCCGGCCTGATCGCCGTCAACGTCAACCCGCTTTATACCGAGCGCGAGCTCGAGCATCAACTCAGGGACTCCGGCACGGTTGCCGCCATCGTGCTGGAGAATTTCGCCACGACGCTGCAGAAGGCTGTCGCCAACCGTCCGCTGCAGACCGTTGTCGTGGCCTCGATGGGCGATCTTCTGGGCTTCCCCAAGGGCCTGATCGTGAATTTCGTCGTCCGTACGATTAAGAAGATGGTGCCAGCCTGGTCGCTGCCGAGGCATGTGACCTTCAACGCCGCCGTCGCCGCCGGCCGTTCGGCCGCCTTCAGCAAGCCCGATCTCAAGCCGTGCGACGTGGCCGTGCTGCAATATACCGGCGGCACGACGGGCGTGGCCAAGGGCGCCACGCTGCTCCACCGCACGATCGTCGCCAACCTGCTGGCCTCGGAAGCCTGGATGCAGCCTGGCCTTCAGCGCAAGAAGATCACCGGTCAGCTCACCATCGTCTGCGCCCTGCCGCTCTATCACGTCTTCGCCTTCATCACCTGCGGGCTGCTGGGCATGCGCACGGGCGCCATGAACATCCTGATCCCCAATCCGCGCGACATGGCGGGCACGATCAAGGAGCTGGCCAAGTACAAGATGAACGTCTTCCCCGCCGTGAACACGCTGTTCAACGGCCTGATCAACAAGCCGGAATTCGCCCGGCTCGATTTCTCCGAGCTGGTGATCTCCAACGGCGGCGGCATGGCGGTACAGGAAGCGGTGGCTGGGAAGTGGCTCGAAATCACCGGTTGTCCCATCGTCGAAGGCTATGGCCTCAGCGAAACCTCGGCCGGTGTCACCTGCAACCGCACCGATTCGGATACCTTCACCGGCACGATTGGCTTGCCGCTGCCCAACGTCGAACTCAAGTTGCTCGACGACGACGGCAAGGAAGTGGCAATGGGCGAGCCGGGCGAGATCGCCATCAAGGGGCCACAGGTCATGGAAGGCTACTGGCAACAGCCCGAGGAAACGGCGCATGTCATGACGCCCGACGGTTTCTTCAAGTCGGGCGATATCGGCGTCATGGATGCCCAGGGCTATGTGAAGATCGTGGATCGCAAGAAGGACATGATCGTCGTCTCGGGCTTCAAGGTATTCCCCAATGAGATCGAGGCGGTGGTGGCCCATCACCCCGGTGTGATGGAATGCGCAGCCGTAGGCGTGCCGGACAAGAACTCGGGCGAGGCGGTGATGCTGTTCGTGGTTAGGAAGGATCCAGCGCTCACCAGGGAAGCGCTGGCCGCGTATTGCGCCAAGGAGTTCACCGGCTACAAGCGGCCGAAATTCATCGAGTTCCGAACCGAGTTGCCCAAGACCAATATCGGCAAGATCCTGCGCCGACAGCTGCGCGACGAGATGGTGAACGCGCCCAAGGCTACCTGATGTTGGCGCAGGTACAGGGAACCTTCCGCTCCCCACCGCGTTCCTCGATGATCAGGAATTACGGAGGGTTTCATGCCCCGGACCAAATTGTTCATCGCCTTGTCTTTCGGCCTGCTCGCGTCGGCCTGTGCCAATCCCTATGACCGCCAGGCAGCGGTTCCGGGCCCTGCACCGGTCGGCATGACGGCTTCCGAGAGCAACTGTATCGATTACGGCTTCGTCGCCGGCTCGGCGAGCTATGCTCGCTGCGTCGACCGCGAATCCCGCATGCGCTCGCAAGGTCGCGTGACCCGCGAGTATACCCAGGCCCGCCTGACCGAGGACGCACGCGACGCCTGCTACAGCTACGGGCTGGAGCCGGGCAGCCTGCGTTTCAACAGCTGCGTCTCCCGTGAAGTCGACTCGCGCGCCTATCGCGATGGCGCCTATGTCGTGACGACCACGAACGTGCCGGTCTATCGCCCGGCGCCGCCGCCGGAAGCCTATGTCGATACGCGCGTGCAAACGACCGGCGTCCCGGTCTCTCGCGACGAGTATGGCTTCCGTTACGACGACCAGGGCAACCGCGTTGACGCCCAGGGCCGCATCATCAGCCCGCAGAGCACGCGCCCGTAGGCGCGTGCTACTCGATCCGGACGCCGCTCGATTTAACGACCGGTGCCCATTTGGCGATCTCGTCGCGGATGAACTTCGCCGTGCGCTCGGGCGAGGTGTCGGTGGTCGGCACCGCGGCGATGTCCTCCAGGAACTTGATCATGGTCGGATCGGCCATGATTCTGCGCGAGGCTTGGTCGAGGGTGTCGACGACCTCCTTCGGCAGGCCGGCCGGTCCCAGGATGAGGTTGAAGGTATAAGCCTCGTAGCCAGGCACGCCGGCTTCGATGATGGTGGGAATTTCCGGGGCGATTGGCGCACGCTTGGCGTGGGCATAGCCCAGGATGCGGACCTTGCCGGCGCGATGCTGCTGCAGAGTCGTGCTGAAGGTCTCGAACATCCAGGCGACGTTGCCCGCCATCACGTCCTGCAGCGCCGGGCCCGAGCCGCGATAAGGCACATGGACGACGTCGATGCCGCCGACCTCGCGTTTGAAGTACTCGGTGGCGAGATGAAGAATGCTGCCAGTGCCTGACGAGGCGTATGAGTATTTTCCGGGGTTCTTCTTCATCAGCTCGACCAGCCCCTTGACCGTGTCGGGCATCGAGGGGTTCGTCACCAGGACGAGGGGATTGACGCAGATCGAGGAGATCGGCGTGAAGTCCTTGATGGCATCGTAGGCCGGATTGACGAAGGCCGACGGGTTGATGGCATGGGTGGAGGATGGCGCGAAGAGCAGCGTATAGCCGTCCGGCCTGGCGTTCTTGACCTCGACCGCACCGATCGAACCGGCTGCGCCCGCCTTGTTTTCCACGATCATGGTCTGGCCGAGCAGCGCCGTCATCTTCTCGGAGACCTTGCGGCCGATGATGTCGGTCGGGCCCGCCGGCGCGAAGGGCACGACAAGCCGAATGGTGCGGTCGGGATATTTGGCCTGAGCGCGGAGGATAGCCGGAGCGGCGAGCGTGCCCAATCCGGCGACGATGAGCGTGCGGCGTTTCATGTCTCTACTCCCTATGGCGTTCTTCATTGCCTCTGCCTTCTTCATTGCAGCGTCTCGTTGAACAGCTCAAGCATGGCGTTCCGGGAACGCCAGTCGGATGCTTCGTGATAAGAGAAGCTCTTCAGCCCGGGCGCATCGATGCTCGGATTGGGATCGGTCGGTCCGTTGCCCTCGTGGCAAACCAGAATGCCGGGCCGCTTTCCAGGACGGCTGTCGTCGACGGCGAACTGGCCGAGCAGGCGGGCGCCGTCGGCTTCGTACGCAATGTCTACGACCTGCATCCGTTGGTCCTCCCTGGGTCTGGAGCCTAGCGGAGCCCGCTTGACCCGCCAACCGGCCGCCGCCACAAGTCCGGCCATGTCTTCGCCGCCTGTCGTCCGTTTTGCGCCCAGCCCCACGGGTTTGCTGCATGTCGGCAATATCCGCACGGCGCTGTTCAACTGGCTGTTCGCCCGGCGCCACGGTGGCCAGTTCATCCTGCGCCTCGACGACACCGACCGGGCGCGCGGCAAGCCGGAATTCGAGACCGCCATTGAACGTGACCTGTTGTGGCTCGACCTCGGCTGGGACCGCAAAGAGCGCCAGTCCGACCGCCTCGCGCAGTACGACATCGCACGCGACGCGCTGATTGCCTCGGGCCGGCTCTATGCCTGCTACGAAACGCCGGAAGAGCTCGACTTCAAGCGCAAGCGCCTGCTCGCACAGGGCCGGCCGCCGGTCTACGACCGCGGCGCTCTCAAGCTGACCGATGCCGCCCGCGCGACCTTCGAGAGCGAGGGCCGCAAGCCGCATTGGCGCTTCAAGCTCGCCACGGAAGAGGTGCGCTGGGACGACCTCGTGCGCGGTCCGCAGCATATCGACGAGGCGAGCCAGAGCGATCCCGTGCTGGTGCGCGCAGACGGCACCTACCTCTACAGTTTCACCTCGGTGGTCGACGACATCGCCTTCGATATCACGCATGTCATTCGCGGCGAGGATCACGTCACCAACTCGGGCGCGCAGATCCAGATGTTTGCTGCACTGGGCGCACCGATTCCGGTCTTCGCCCATCTGCCGCTGCTGGTCGACGCGGCAGGTGGCGGTTTGAGCAAACGCCTCGGCTCGCTGTCGCTGGGCGAGCTGCGCGAGCGCGGTGTTGAAGCGCTTGCCGTTGCCGGTCTGCTGGCGCGCATCGGCACCGCCGATCCGGTCGAGCCGGTGACGTCGCTCGATCAACTCGTGGCGAGTGTCGACTTCGGTCGTGTCGGGCGTGCCGCCGCGCGTTTCTCCGAAGAGGAGCTGGCGCATCTCAGCGCCCGCACCTTGCACGCGCTGTCTTATGACACCGTCGCTAAGCGTTTGCCCGAAGGTGTCGACGAGGCGCTGTGGCGGGCGGTGAGCGGCAATCTCGCGACACTGGCGGATGCCGGAATCTGGGCCGAGGTCGTGCATGGCACGGTCGAGCTCAAGATCGAGGATGCAGCCTTTCTCGAAGAAGCTGCGGCGAAGCTGCCGGCGGAGCCTTGGAACGAGACGACCTGGAAGACCTGGACGTCAGGCCTCGGCCGCAAGGGCAAGGCTCTGTTTCATCCGCTGCGTCTGGCACTTACAGGGCGGGAGAACGGGCCGGAGATGGCCAAGCTCCTGCCGCTGATCGGCAGGGTCAAGGCCGAGGCGCGGCTCAGGGGCCAAGCGGCGTAAAGGCTGCGGCGATACCCAGCGCGAGAAAGAGAAGTGCGGCCACCGTTCGGACGATCTTGAGAGGCAGGCGCTTGGCGATGGCATCGCCGAAAAAGACAACCGGCGCATTGGCCAGCATCATGCCCAGCGTCGTGCCTGCCGTGACCAGCACCAGAGACTGAAAGCGCGCGGCCAGCGCCACGGTGGCGATCTGGGTTTTGTCGCCGATCTCGACGATGAAGAAGGCGACCAGGGTCGCGAGGAACGCGCCGGCCTCGCGCACCGCGCCGCGGCCGTCATTGGCTTTGTCGGGGATCAGGCACCAGCCGGCCATGACGACGAAGGTCGCGACGAGGATTCAGCGCATGGTCTCATGGCCGATCCAGCCGGCCACGGCGGCGCCGGCCCAGGCGGCCAGCGCATGGTTGGCCAGCGTCGCCACCAGAATGCCAAGCACGATCGGCATCGGCTTGCGATAGCGCGCGGCCAGCATCAGGGCCAGCAACTGGGTCTTGTCGCCGATCTCGGCGATGGCGACGAGGGCGGCCGAGACGAAAAAGGCTTCCATGGGGGCTTGTTTGCGCAGAAAGAACGCTTCGGATAAACTACCTAAATGTGGCTCTTTTTATTCCCCGGCGCCTATACCGCGCGATGTAACTGACGTCTGCCTCATCCGGAGGCATCAGGACGTCGTACACTTTTGATCGGGGAGCAGGGGCCATGTCCCTCGTCGTCTACAACACGCTGTCGCGCGAAAAAGAACCTTTCGTTCCGCTGAAGCCCGAGCATGTCAGGCTCTATGTCTGCGGCCCGACCGTCTACGACTATGTGCATATCGGCAATGCGCGACCCGTCGTCGTCTTCGACGTGCTCTATCGCCTGCTGAAGCGGCGTTACCCGAAGGTGACCTACGTCCGCAACATCACCGATGTCGACGATCGCATCATGGTGCGGGCCGTCGACAACAAAGAAAGCATCGAGTCGCTGACCGGGCGGACCACGGCCGCCTATCAGAGCGATATGCAGCGCCTGGGCGCCCTGCCGCCCGATGTCGAGCCGCGTGCCACCCAGCACATTGCCCAAATGATCGATATCATCGGCCGCCTGGTCGAGCGGGGGCATGCCTATGCCGCCGAGGGTCATGTGCTGTTCAACGTGCCGAGCATGAGCGATTACGGCCGCCTGTCGCGGCGCTCGCGCGACGACCTGATCGCCGGCGCGCGTGTCGACGTTGCGCCCTACAAGAAGGACCCGGCGGACTTCGTGCTGTGGAAGCCCTCGAGCGAGGGCCAGGTCGGCTGGGAGAGCCCGTGGGGCCGCGGCCGGCCGGGCTGGCACATCGAATGCTCGGCGATGAGCGCTGCGCATCTGGGCGAGACCTTCGACATCCATGCCGGCGGTCTCGACCTGATCTTCCCGCACCATGAGAATGAGATCGCGCAGAGCCGCTCGGCATTCGGTCACGCCATCATGGCGACCTACTGGATGCATAACGGCTTCCTCAATATCTCCGGCGAGAAGATGAGCAAGTCGCTCGGCAACTTCTTCACCGTGCACGAGTTGCTCGACCAATATCCCGGCGAGGCGATCCGCCTGCTGCTGCTCTCGGCGCAATACCGTCAGCCGCTCGACTTCACGCATGAAGGCTTGAGCAACGCCAAGGCGACGCTCGACCGTTGGTATGGCGCCTTACGCGGCAGGGAGTTGAAGCCGACCGACGCGCCGCAATCCGTCGAAGATGCCCTGGCCGACGATCTCAACACGCCGGCTGCCATCGCGGCGCTGCATCAGCTCGCCGATCCGTCTGACCTGAGGGCTGGTGGCAATGCATTGGGATTGCTGCAGCAGGATGCCGAGGCCTGGTTCCGCTGGACGCCAGCGGGCACCTCGGGACCCACGGATGTCGAGATCGACGCCGCGATTGGTGCCCGTCAGGCGGCGCGCAAGGCCAAGGACTTCAAGGAGTCCGACCGCATCCGCGACGACCTCAAGGCCAAGGGCGTGATCCTCGAGGACGGCCCCAAGGGCACGACCTGGAAGCGCGGCTAGGCTAGGCCGCGCCCGGCATCTTCCGCTCGGGCCCGAGCTCGTGACACTTGATGGTCACGGAATGGGGCTTGAGGGCGCGCAGCGCCTTCAGGAAGACGGCCATGTGCGGCATGGCGAAATGGTCCTTCAGCGCCTGCTCGTCCTTCCACCATTCGCGCACGCGCATCAGGCCAGGCTCGAGCATGTCGAAGGCATAGTCGTAGCCGGCGCAACCCGGCTCGGCGCGCGAGGCCTCGATCATGGGGCGGGCGATGGCCAGGACATCGTCGGCCTGGGCGGGATCGAAGCGCGCATCGGCGAGCACGATCAGCATGTTTCACACAACATGGGCTGTCTCCTCTAGCGTTTCTCGAACAGGACGCTTTGCACGGCGCGGCCGAAATAGCCTTGTTCGTCGGCCAGCCGCGCGGCCGCAATGCCGATCAGGTCGGGCCCGGCCCAAGTCTCGGCATCGAGCAGTATCCACTCGCCGACCGGCTCGCGCGCCAGGCTGAGCGTCAGATCGCCGTTGATGAAGGTCCAGTCCTCGAAGTCGAGGACCGAGGAGGTGCCGTTGCAGAAATCGGCGGCGATGGTCGCACGCATCAGCGGCGACAGCGGCGCGCCCTCGACGATGGGACGGTCGGCGCGATACCAGACGGCGGCGGGGCCGGGCAGGCGGAAGGCGCCGCGGGCGATGCGTACCGACAGGCCGTCGAGGAACGGCGTATGCGAAAGCATGGTCTGTTGCGGATCGCGGCCCATTTCCGGACCGCGCATGTCATGCGGCGGGCAGAAGGCAGAACTCGGCATCGCCTGCTCCTGCTTGCGAATGCGCAGCGCAGTAGCGCGGACGACTTCCTTGCCGTCCGCCAGCAGGCGCACATTCACGAGTTGGATCTTCTTTCCCTCGCGCACGATCTCCGTCTCGACGGTGAGCGGCGCCACCGGCACCGGCCGCGTCAGATCGACGGTGAGGCGCGCCACGCGCATCGGAATCAGCGAGGGCAGCCGCTCGACGGCCCAGCAGATCAGTGACGAGGGTGCCGCGCCATGCTGCAGCTTGGGGTCCCACGGGCCGCCGGCGAAGGCGCTTGTTTCCGCGGTGGCGTCTTTGACTTTGTAGATCGCTTCCATTGGTCTCCCGGTCCCGTCGCGCAGGGTGCGCGCGGCGCGCCTTCATAGATTTCGCGATGGCTGCCAGCAATGCTCCGCAAGGTGATGAGTTGACTCTCGTTGGTTTTGTATTTAACAAGTTTGTTAAATATGGATATGCTCTCTCAAACCTTCGCAGCACTTGCCGATCCGACCCGGCGGGCGCTCCTGGCCCGGCTCGCGACCGGCGCCGCCACGGTGGGCGAACTCGCCGAGCCGTTCGACATGTCGCTGCCGGCGGTGTCGCGGCACCTCAAGGTGCTGACCGATGCGGGGTTGATCGTGCGCTCTACCGAAGCGCAGTGGCGGCGCTGCACGCTGCGCGGCGAAGGCTTCCGCGCCGCCGCTGACTGGATGGAAATTTACCGGCGCTTCTGGGAGGGCCAATTCGACCGACTCGATGCCTTCCTGAAACGCACCGAACCCAAGCCCGAGAAAGGAAAGCGAAATGCCCGACGCAAGTCTTGATCCCAATACCCTGCATATGAGCCGCATCTTCGATGCGACGCGCGAACGTGTGTTCGATGCCTGGGTAAAGCCGGAACTGTTCGGGCAATGGATGTGCCCGCCGGGTGTGACAGTCACGGTCTGCGAGATCGACGTCCGGCCGGGCGGGGCCTGGCGCATTGCCGGCAATCACGGCGAGGGGCGCGTCTTCACCTCCTCGGGTAAATATGTCGAGGTGAAGCGACCGGACCGTCTGTCCTTCACCTGGGCGCATCATGCCGACGGCGATTTCGCCAAGCCGCGTGGACACGAGACGACCGTGCGCATCGAATTCCGGGCCGTGGGCAGCAAGACCGAGATCACTCTGGTCCATGGTGCGTTCACCGATGGCTACGCCGAACACAATCGTGGCTGGACCGGTTCGTTCGACAAGCTCGAGGCATTTTTGGAGAGGACCGCATGACCACGCATCCCGTCGTTTCCCACGAGGAGTGGATGAAGGCGAGCAACGCGCTGCTCGCCAAGGAGAAGGCCTTCACGCAGCAGCGCGAGGCGATGGCGCGCGAACGACGTGCGCTGCCCTGGGAGAAGGTCGAGAAAGACTATGTCTTCGAGGCGCCCGAAGGTCACGTGACTATGGCGGAACTGTTCGCCGGCCGCGGCCAATTGATCGTCCAGCATTTCATGTTCGGGCCGGACTGGAACGAAGGTTGCCCCAGTTGCTCTTACTGGTCGGACAATTTCAACGGCATCCAGGATCATCTGGCGGCCCGCGACACCTCTTTCGTCGTTGTGTCGAGGGGCCCGATCGACAGGCTCGAAGCCTATCGCCGGCGCATGGGCTGGAGCTTCCGATGGGTCTCGTCGGCGGGCAACGACTTCAACTTCGACTACCGCGTCTCGTTCGCCAAGGGCGAGACGGCGCTGAAGTACAATTTCGATACCATCGAGCCGCATGGCGAGGAGAATCCAGGCATCAGTGCCTTTCGCCGCGAGAACGGTGTGGTCTTTCACACCTACTCGACCTACGGGCGCGGGCTTGACCTGTTGAATGGTGCCTACCATCTGCTCGATATTACGTCGAAGGGCCGCGACGAGGCGGACCTGCCCTGGCCGATGGCCTGGGTGAGGCGGCACGACAAATATTGAGCAAAGGAGACTGGGCCATGACCCATACCGCGACGTGGCACGGCCAAGTGATCGCCAGCAGCGACAGCACGCTCGACGTCGA
>JBBRFD010000055.1:0-25283 GCA_038224985.1 Reyranellales bacterium | reverse complement strand
AGCATCTGCTCACCCTGCCGCCCGCCTCGCGCGTCAACACCGTCCACATGATGCGCCAGATGCGGCCGGCACCGAGCGCCGACCAGCAGAAGCTGGCCGATGCGCTGCACGAACATGGCGCCAAGAGCGACTTGATGGAGTCGCGGGCTGCCTTCGCCGAGAAGCGCAAACCCAACTTCAAGGGCTGGAACGATCCCGAGGACCGCTACAGGCTGCCGACCCTCGACTCGGTCAAATAGCCTTCCTTAGCTGCACGACCTCGTCAGCCACACGTCGGCCGGTGAGGCGCGGCGCCGCCTCCAGCAGCGTGCGCGTATAGGCATGCGCGGGATGGGCGAAGAGTTCCCGGGTCTGCTTCATCTCGACGAGCTGGCCGAGATACATGATGGCGACGCGGTCGGAGAGGCGCTCGACCACCGAGAGATCGTGCGAGATGAAGAGATAGGTGAGCGCAAAGCGCTCGCGCAGATCGAGCAGCAGGTTGAGCACGGTGGCCTGCACCGACATGTCGAGCCCCGAAGTCGGCTCGTCGAGAATCAACAGGCGCGGCTGCAGCAGCAGAATGCGCGCCAGCGCCACGCGGCGCAGCTGGCCGCCGGAGAATTCGTGCGGGTAGCGCCGCGCCGCCACCTCTTCCAGTCCCACTGCCTTCAACATCGCTGCGACCCGGTCGCGCCGCTCGCCGGCGTTGCGCGTGCCGTGGATCTTGAGACCCTCCTCCATGGTGCGACCGATGCTCCACCACGGATCGAGCGCCGCGCCGGCATCCTGATGGACATACTGGATCGCCCGCCGCGCGACGCGCGCTGCTTCGGGTTTCAACCCACTCACGACCTTGCTGTCTAGCCGGATCTCGCCGGCGCTTTCCCGCTGCAGTCCAAGAATGGTGCGGCCGAGCGTGGTCTTGCCGCTGCCCGACTCGCCCACCAGTGCGAAGATCTCGCCGCCCTGCAGGTCGAGGCTCACCTTGTTCACGGCCAGCACCGGCGGGATCGTCTTCTGCAGGAAGCCCTTGCGGCCGCCTAGCGACACCGAGACGTCGCGCACTTCAAGAATAGGGGACGAGCTCATGCGTATTGCACGCAGCGTACTTCAGCGCCGGAACCCGCGCGCCCCTGCCGTGGCCGCGCCGTCAGGCACCTAGCTTGTGCATCGACACAGCGCGCGGCAAAGAGACAACCGTCGGGTCTTGCCAGCGGCGACGGCACGGTGCCGGGAATGCCGACGAAAGAGGTGGCACGGTCGGGATGGCAGGCGAGCAGCGCCTTCGTATAGGGATGCGCCGGCGCATCGAGGATCGCCCGGACAGTGCCCGCTTCCACCGTCTGTCCGGCATAGATAACGCAAAGATCGTCGCAGAGTTCGGCGACGACGCCGAAATCATGCGTGACGAAAAGCATCGAGATACCGAACTCGGCCACCAGCTCGCGCAGCAGCAGGAGTATCTGGTGCTGCGTCGTAACATCGAGCGCCGTCGTCGGCTCGTCGGCGATCACCAGGCCCGGCGCGCAGGCGAGTGCGGCGGCGATCAGCAGGCGCTGGCGTTGGCCGCCCGAGAACTGATGCGGATAGCGCTCCAGCGCGTTCTCTGGATCGGGAACCTGCATGCGCCGCAGCAGATGAACCAGACGCGCGACATGCGCCTTGTGCCGCGCGCCGCCCTTGGTTCCATCTTCGGGTGCATGCCAGCGCATGACCTCGAGCATTTGCGTGCCGACCTTGAACACCGGATTCAGTGCCAACAGCGGGTCCTGCGGGATGAAGCCGATGCGGCTCGAGCGCACCCCCGCATTCAGCTCGGCTTCGGAGAAGGCCAGCAGATTCTCACCCTCGAACCAGATCTCACCGCCATCGACCGTGGCGCACTTGGGCAAGATGCCCATGATCGCGCGGATCAGCGTGGACTTGCCGCAGCCCGATTCGCCGACGACGCCCAGGATGCGGCCCGGTTCCAGCAAGAAGCCGATGTCGTCGAGAATACGCGCCTGCCCTTCATCGGTGCGGATCGAAATCTTGAGGCCCTGGACACGCAGTGCCGGGATCATCGCGGCCCCCTCACCTTGACCGCCGCAGCCGGGGGTCGGCGATGTCGCGCAGGCCGTCGCCCAGCAGGTTGAAACCCATCACCGTGATCAGGATGGCAAGACCCGGGAAGGTCGCGTACCACCAGGCGCGCGGCAGATAGGTGCGGCTCTCGGCGATGGCGAGGCCCCAGTCCGGCGCCGGCGGCGTCGCGCCCATGCCGAGGAAGCCCAGGACGGCTGCGACCAGGATGGTGAATCCCAGCCCGATGGTGGCGCGCACGATCACCGGCGACAGCGCATTGGGCAGGATATGCAGGAAGACGATGCGCGGCGTGCTGGCACCGACCCCGCGCAGGGCGTCGATGAAGAGCGACGCCGAGAGCCGCCGTGTCTCGGCAAAGACGATGCGCGTGAAATAAGGCCAATAGGTGAGCGACAGCGCCAGCATGGCGCTTTCCAGCGACGGCGACATGACCTGCGCCAACGCGAGCGCCAGCACGAGTTGCGGGATCGCCAGCACGATATCGGTGACACGCATGATCGATTCCGACAGCCAGCCGCCGCGATAGCCGGCGATCAGGCCGAGCGGCACGCCGATAAACATGGCGGTGGTCACTACCGTCAGCGCGATCGAGAGCGCGCCGCGTGCCCCGAGGATGACGCGGCTGAAAATGTCGCGGCCGAGATTGTCGGTGCCGAAGGGATAGGCGGCGCTGGGCGGCTTGAGGCGGCGCAGCAGATGCGAGGCTGAGGCGTCCTCCGGATAAGGCGCCAGCAGCGGCCCGAAAAGCGCGATCAGCAGCACGAAGACAACGATCGTCAGCCCCGCCATGGCCGGCAGGTCGCGCCCGAGCTTGCGCAGGATCGGCAGCACCCTAGCCCCGCTCCATCAGGCGCGGGTCGAGTAGCCCGTGGACGACGTCGGTCAGGATATTGACGACGGCATAGATGGTGCCGACCAGCAATGTCACCGCCAGCATCACCTGCTTGTCGCCCGTCAGGATGGCATTGACCGTGTAGCTGCCGATGCCGGGCCAATCGAAGATCGCCTCGACCACGACACCGCCCGCGATCAGACCGCCGAACAGCAGGCCGATCTGGGTCACCGTCGCGGTAACGGAGTTGCGCAGTATGTAGATCCAGATGAGCCGCAGGCGGCGATAGCCCATGGCGCGTTCGTAGAAGACGAAGTCTTGCTGCAGCGTGTCGAGCATACCGGCACGGGTGAACCGCACGATGGTCGCGAGCCCGCCGAGCGACAGCGTCACCGCGGGTAGCACGAGATGAAGCAGCACATCGCGGAAGACGTCGAAGCGGCCAGCGATCAGACTGTCGATCAGCATGAAGCCGGTGACCCGGGGCGGCCGTATCATGGTCGCGGAGAGCTCGCCGCGCAGAGGAAGCCAGCCCAGCTCCATGGAGAAGAAGAGCTGCAGCATGATGGCGAACCAGAAGGCTGCCACGGCGATCCCCAGCACCGAGAACACCCGCAGCAGGTAGTCCGGCCAGCGGTTATGCGTCAGGCCGGCGCAGACGCCCAGCGGCACGCCGATGAAGATCGACAGGAAAAGCGAGCTGAAGGTCAGCGTCAGCGTCGCTGGCAGGCGCTGGATGATGTCGAGCGCTACCGGCCGGCGCGAAAATATGCTCTCCCCAAAGTCGAGGGTCAGTACCTTGCCGGCATAGACGAAGAACTGCTCCCAGATCGGCAGATCGAGCCCATATTGCTTGCGCAGCCGTGCGATCTGCTCGGGCGTCGCCGCATCGCCCGCCATGGCGACGGCGGGATCCGACGGCACCGCATGAATCAGCAGGAAGGTGATCAGCAGCAGCCCGGCGAGCGACGGCAAGACGAGAATGCAGCGCCGGAGGATGAAGCGCAGCATGCTTTAGCTGTCGAGCGTGATCCAGCGTATCTCCGCCCCCTGGCCGACGGTGCAAAAGCGCCGGCCCTTGACCCGCTTGTTGAAACCCTGGAGCTGCATCGAGTTGTATATCCAGATATCGGGCGAATCGGCCATGATCTTGCGGATGGCTTCCTGGTAGAGCGGATCACGCTCCTCCTGCTTCACCGAGGCGCGCGCCTTGCGCAGCAGCGCATCGACTTCGGGGTTCTTATAATAGGACGAGGCCTTCCAGGTGCCATGGAACTGGCTGTCGTACATCTGGCCGACCCAGTTTTCCGGATCGACGAAATAAGTCGAGACCCAATGCACCCACATGTCGGGCGTTGTTTCGGGCTTGGCGGCAGCCGTGGTCAGGGTCGACCAGATGCTGCCGACGACCTTGAGGTTGATGCCGATCTGCGCCAGGTCACTCTGGAATAGCTGCGCACCCTGCACGCTCTGTTCGTTTTCCGACTGCACATGCAGTTCGAAGGCTCGCTTCATCGGCGCGCCTTCGGCCACGGCCTTGGCGTAGTACTCCTTGGCCTTCTTCAGATCGTAGTCGTAGCCTTTGGCGTCCTTGGGAATGCCCCAGAGATTTTCCGGCATGGGATAGGGATCGCGCGTGGCATAGCCGCCGAGGATGTCGTTGATGAAGCCCATGTAATTGAAGGCATGGGCAAAGCAGAGCCGCGCATTGAGATTGTTGAACGGCGGCTTGGTATTATTCATGCGAATGATGAAGGTTCGCATGACGACGTCCTTCTGCACATAGGCGATCTTGGAGGCGTTTATCTGCGCCACCTGGTCGGCCGGCAGATTGGGATCGGTGCAGTCGAGCGAGCCGTTCAGCAGCGCCAGCACGCGCGTCGAGGTTTCCTTGGTCGGCCGGTAGGCGATCTTGCGCACCGGCTTGGGATTGTCGGTCCAGCCGAGGAAGTGGGCCTCGTTGATTTCCATGTCGAGATGTTCGAGTGGCCGGTAGCCCTCGGGGACGATGCGATAGGCGCCCGAACCCGCGCCGTTCGAGGCAAGCCAAGACTTGCCCCAGTCGCCCGCCTTCTCGTTCGGCTTGATCCGGCGCGGATTGACGATGCTGATGCTGGGGATCGCGGCGAAGAACGGCGCGTAGGAGGTCTCGAGCTTGAAGCGCACGGTGAGCGGATCCGGCGCCGTGACATTCTCCGGCTTCAGGATCTTGAGGAAGGCGCCGGCGGGCGCCAAAGCCAGCGCCAGCACGCGCTGGAAGCTGTAGACGACATCCTCGGCCGTGAGCGGGCTGCCGTCGTGGAACTTCAGGTTGGGCCTGAGCTTGAACTCCCAGAGCAGGCCGTCGTCCGAGACGGTATGGCGGGCCGCCAGCCACGGAACGATCTGCGGCGGATCGTTCTCGTAACGGTAAAGATTGTCGTAGGCGTTCAGCATCATCGACTGCATCGGCACGTCATAGACTTGATGCGGATCGAGATTCATCGGCAGCGCGAATCCGCTGACGAAGGTCGAGGCATCGGCGGCCTGGGCGGTACGCATGGCGCCGGCGGCAAGAGCGCCGGCGGCGAGACCGCCGATCTGGCGGCGTGTAAGACGGCGGCTAGTCATTGGCAGCTCCTGCGAGACGGCTTTTGTGGAAACGGCTGACGGGAAGCGGCAGGCCGAGATTGTCGCGCAGCGTCGTGGCCTCGTATTCCGTGCGGAAGAGGCCCCGGCGCTGCAGCTCGGGAATAACCATATCGACGAAATCCTTGAGCGACCCGGGCAGCCAGGCGGGCATGACATTGAAGCCGTCGGCTGCGCCGTCCTTGAACCAGTGCTCCATCTCGTCGGCGACCTGGGTCGGCGTGCCGATCGACAACACGTGGCCGCGCGGGCCGGCATTGGCGAGGCAGAGTTCCCAGAGCGTGAGCTTGTCGCGGCGCGCCTGTTCCAGCAGCAGGCGCTGGCGGCTCAGGGGACCGTTGGTGTCACCCATCTCCGGCACCGGTCCGTCGAGCGGCAGCTTGTCGAGGTTCTTGACGCCGATCGTATGCTCGAGGACGGCGATGCCGACGGGCGTCTGGATCAGGGACTGCAGGTAATCGTACTTCTCCTGCGCTTCGGACTGGGTCGGCGCCACGACCGGATAGAAGCCCGGCATGATCAGCACCTCGTCCTGCGAGCGGCCGAACTTCGGCACGCGCGCGCGGACGTCGGAGTAGAATTCCTTGCCCTGTTCGAAGACCGTCTGCGCCGTGAAGACGATCTCGGCCAGCCGCGCCGCGACGTCGCGTCCCGTGCCCGAGGCGCCGGCCTGCACCAGCACCGGCCGGCCCTGCGGCGAGCAGGCGACGTTGAGCGGGCCCTTGACCTGGAAATGCTTGCCCTTGTGATTGAGCACGTGCTGCTTGGAGACATTGAAGTTGATGCCCGACTCCGGATCGCGGATGAAGGCATCGGGCTCCCAGCTGTCCCACAGGCCGGTCACGACCTCGGCAAATTCGATCGCCCGGGCGTAGCGCTCGGAATGCGCCGGGTGCTCCGCGTAGCTGTAGTTGAGCGCGTCGCCCTCGTTGTTGGAGGTGACGAGATTCCAGCCGGAGCGGCCACCACTGATCTGGTCGAGCGAAGCGAACTGGCGGGCGAGCGTATAGGGCTCGTTGAAAGTCGTGGTCGAGGTGGCGACGAAGCCGAGGTTCTTGGTCACGGCGGCCAGCGCCGACAAGATGGTCATCGGCTCGAATTTGACGACCTTGCCCATGCGGCCGCGCTGATCGGGTGTGCCGGCGGTGCTGACGGCGGCGGTGTCGGCCAGGAACAGGAAATCGAACTTGCCACGTTCGGCGAGCTTGGCCGTCTCGGTCATTTCCGCGAAGCTCACGCCCGTGTGCATGTGGGCGCCGGGATGACGCCACGCCGCGACATGCTGTCCCGTCTCGTGCACGAAGGCGCCGAGGTGCATCATGCGTTGTTTGGTTTGTTGCGGCATGCTCGCTCTCCCGTCCTGAAACCACGCAATACCCATGCCATTCTAGGCCAATTGGCCACGGAGGCTACCGGTGTCCACGACAGCATCCCCAAGGCCGCAGATTCGGGCGACATTGCTGACCATCGTCGCCGGCCTGGCCGATGCCGTGGGTTACATCACCATGGGTGGTGTCTTCACCGCCAATATGACCGGCAACACCGTGCTGGCCGGCATTGCTGCGGCTGCTCACAACTACGTGCAAACCTGGCATCATCTGGCGCCGCTGGTCGCCTTCTTCCTGGGTGCCATGTTCGCGCGCCTGCTGCTGCGCCTGACACGCGCGTCGACAAGCGCTCTTCTCCTCGAGGCGGCCCTGCTCTCTATTGTCGGCTTTCTCAATCTCAGTCCCGAACTCGCGGTTCTGATCGTGGCGGTGGCCATGGGTCTGCAGGCATCCGCCATCACGCATTTCGCCGGCAGCGCGGTGAGCACGGTGGTGGTCACGAGCACCTTGGCGCGCGCGGCCGACGCGGTGCTCGACAAGCTTTGGCGCGGCCAGAAGACGGCTTTGCCTGTCGTCGCCAATACCCGGATCCTGATGCTGACCTGGGCCGGCTATTTCGGCGGCGCCGTGGCAGGTGCGCTGCTGGTGCCGGTCCTGGCCTACCCGCTGCTCGTGCCCGCAGCGCTACTACTCATCGTCCTGGCGCTGTAGCCCGCCAGGCGTCGACGATTTCACTGCCTGTCGCCGGCCAGACGCCGACATGCGACAGCAGATGATCGAGCAACTCGCCCAAGGCTTTGATGCGGTGCGGCTGGCCCATCAGCCAGGGCGTGATGGTGAGCGTGAGGATACGGCCGCCGCCGGTGCTCGCCGCCTCGGCATAGAGCACCTTGAAGGCGCGCTTCACCTGATCGATGAAATCCTCGGTCGCCATGTGCTGCTGGAACAGCAGCCGTTGGTCGGACATGTCCCAGGCAAGCGGCATGGCCGTCAGCGGTCCGGCCGAGGTCGCAACCTCGTACGGCATGTCGTCGTTGATCCAGTCGGTGACATAGTCGAGCCCGGCACCCCTAACGAGATCGAGCGTGCGCATGGATTGGGAATGCGCCGGCGAATGCCAGCCGCGCACCTTGGCGCCAAAAGTGCCGCGCAGGGTATCGACAGCCTGCTTTACCAGTGCTCGTTCCTCGGCTTCGGCCATGCCGCCGTGATGAATTTTACCCATATCGACGCCAGCCGCCGCGACCTCCCAGTCGCTGGCCTTGATCTCGGTCATCAGCGCCGGATAGCGCGCAGCCAGCACCGAACTCATCAGCGCCGTTGCCTTAAGTCCGCGCGCATCGAGCGCCTTCATCAGGCGGTAGACACCGATGCGATTGCCATAGTCGCGCTGGGTATAGTCCCAGTAACTGGGATAGGGCCGCTCCATACCGCCGGTCGCGGTGAAGGGCTGCTTGGACATGTCCATCGGGAAATGGCCCATATGGACGGCGACCCAGAGCGCCACGCGCGCCTTGCCCGGCCAGACGACGGGCGCCATGCGCGGCAGGATGCGGAACGGGAAGCGCTCGTGATCGAGGCCCTTGCGGCGCCACGGATATTCGAAATAGCTCGGAGGCAGACCGGCGCCGCTCATCGCCGGCCTCCCGGCGCGCCTGCAGCGAGCCAGGTCGAGAACGCGTCGTAATAGTGCTCGGTGTACCACGCGGCGATCTCGCGGCCGGTGGCGAGCCAGACGCCGTCATGCGCCACGATATGCGCCAGCGCTTCGTCGAGAGCACCGATGCGCTGCGGTGCACCGGTCAGGAAGGGATGCAACGGCATGCACATCACGGTGCCGCTCTCGGCGCCCTCGGCATAGAGCTGGTCGAACTGCGCCTTGACCATGTCGGTATAGCGCTGGGCCGGCGTGTTGCGGTTCTGGAACAGCGGCACGTCGTTGACCTCGAGCGAATAGGGCACGCTGATGAGCTTGCCCTTGCGCACTTTCATCGGCATCGGCTGGTCGTCATGCACGAAGTCGAGCGTGTACTTGATGCCCTCCTCCGCCAATACGTGCTGCGTCGTCTCGTCATTGGTGATGGCCGGCGTCAGCCAGCCGTCGAGCGTCTGGCCGCTATACTTCTTGATGGTGTCTCGGCTGTCGGCGATCAGCATCCGCTGCTGGTCTTCCGACAGGTCGTAGAAGTAGCGCGTGTTGTAGGTGCCGTGGCTGAACAGCTCCCAACCCAGCTCGCAGCAGCGCTCGATAATCTCCGGAAAGTGGTCGCAGAGCGCCACGTTCAGCGAGACGCTGCCGCGCACGCCATACTTGGCCATCGTGGCGGCCATGCGCCAAAAGCCCGCGCGGTTGCCGTAGTCGCGATGCGTATAATTGAGGATGTCCGGCACCGGACGCAGCCACGGCACCTTGCGCGGATTGTTGGGCGGCTCGAGCTCATAGTGCTCGATATTGGGTGCCAGCCAGACGGCGATGCGCGCGCCGCCCGGCCAGACGATCCTGGGGCGCCCCGTGTAGGGCGCGTAGTCGTAGTGTCCCGGTTCCGCCAGCATGTGTCTTCTCCTCAAACAGAGGCCGGCGGAACTGCGAGGCGTCACGCCGGCCGGAATTCATTCCACTTTTTGGCGTGGTACTCCAGATTCTTCGGACGGGCGTTTCGCTCGAAGACGCGCTGCGATGCAGCAAATCACATGCCACGGATGGCGAACGACGTTCTCAAACGAACCCGCCTATCGACCCGTCCCTCCCGCATCGGCAAGGCAGTTTGCCCCGCGAACGCGCAGCACCGTGCTTGCATACGAGCGCAAGAGCGTTCTCAATTAACAGGCAATTTGGGGGAGAGCCTTTGACCATCGTCATTCACAACGCCGCCATCGTCACCGTCGACGATCGCGACAGCGTTCACTATGCCGCAGCCATCGCCATCGAAGGCGACCGTATCGCCGCCATCGGCCCCAGCGCCGATACCCTGGCACGCTATCCCGACGCCGAGCGCATCGACGGTAAAGGCAAGATGGTGATGCCGGGCTTCGCCAACGTGCACACCCATTTCACGATGACGCTGGCGCGCGGCGTCTTCGAGGATCTGTCGCCATCGCACAAGCCGCCGTTCTCCGGCGGCCTGTCGCCAATCCCGCTGCCCGACATGACTCCAGAAGAGCGCCGCGTCATGGCGCAACTGGGCGCGCTGGAAGCGATGCGCAGCGGCACGACCCTGACGCTCGAGGATACCAACAACGCCGACGATTATGCCGAAGCGCTGGCCGCGACCGGCATGCGCTTCCTGCTGAGCGAGCGTGCCTACGATCGCGTCGGCACGTCGATCGGCGATCCCGCGCCCTACAAGCTCGACCGCAAGCTGGGTCAGGGCCATCTCGAGATCATCGAGCGCACCTTCAACAAATGGAACGGCAAAGCCGACGGACGCCTGCGCATCGCCGTTTCCGCCTGGGCGCCGGACATGTGCTCACCGGAGTTGTTGCGCGATCTCGTCGTCCTGCGCAAGCGGCTCGATGCCTATGCCACGATCCATCTCAACCAGATCTGGGGCGAGGTCGCCGCGATTCAGGCGCATCGCAACCTGCTGCCCACCGAGTATCTCGCCGAGCTGGGCTTCCTCGACGACAAACTGATCTGCGCCCATTGCCGCTGCATGGATCCACGCGAAGAGAAGATTCTGGGCGAGGCCGGCGTCACCGTGGCCTTCAACGCCGCCATCGCCGCCCGGCGCGGCCTCAGCCCGCGCATCGCCGATCTCGAAAGCCACGGCTGCACCATCGCCATGGGCAGCGACAACATGGCTGAGGACATGGTCGAGGTGATGCGCACCGGCCTGTTCATGGAGCGCATCCGCCGCGAGGACGGCCGCCAACCGACACCCGAGCAGGCGCTGCGCTGGGCGACACGCAACGGCTATCGCGCGCTGGGCGTGCCCGATGGCGGATGGCTGGCGCCCGGCAACAAGGCCGATCTTGTCATGATCGACCTGCAGCGCGCCCATCTGATCCCGGTGCTGCGCGTCGTTTCCGACTTCGTCCACAACGGCCAGGCCCGCGACGTGCAGTCGGTCATGGTCGACGGCAAGTGGCTGATGCGCGATGGCAAGGTGTTGACGATGGACGAGCCGGCGATCCTGGCCGAGGCCCAGCGGGTCGCCAATGCCGCCTGGTCCAAAGCCTTCCGCACCCGGCTCGGCACGACGCCACCGACCGGCTTTTCGCCGGATGCCTTGCCCTAGCGGCGCGCCCGCTTGCCGGATGATTCTGCTTCACGTCCCGTCGCTCTCTCGCCTTGGAGCCTGCCCGTTCCGGCCCTATGATGCGGCAAAAGAACGACGCGCCTGGGGAGGCGAATTGATGGGGCTCAGCCCGCCAAGACGGTGCCGCAAGCAGCACCATGTATAGCTACATAGCCCGCCGCTTTGCATTTGGCGCGATGACGATCGTTGCCGTATCGATTATGGTTTTCGTGGTGATGCGCATCCTGCCCGGCGATCCGCTGGTCGCCGTCTTCGGTGCCGAAGGCTTTACCAAACTGACCGAGGCCCAGCGCGCCAACTACATGAAGGAACTGGGGCTCAGCGACCCACTGTGGGTGCAGTATTTCGCCTGGGTGAAGGACATCGTGCGCGGCGATTGGGGCCGCTCGTTCTTCCGCTCCGAAAGCGTCGCCGACATGATCCTGCGTCGCGGGCCACTGACCGCCGAGATCGCCTTCCTGTCGGTGATCCTCTCCTGGCTGGTCGGCATTCCCGTAGCCATAATCAGCGCACTTCGTCCCAACAGCATCGCCGACAGCATCGCACGCTTCCTCAGCATTCTCTTCCTCGCCGTTCCCGGCTTCTGGATCGGCATGCTGATCGTGCTCGCACTGCTGTTCTGGTTCGGTTACCGCGCGCCATTGGCCGGCGCCTCGCTGTTCGCCGACCCCATCGCCAATCTGCAGTTGATCATCGGTCCGGCGGTCGTCCTCGGCCTCGGCCAGGCCGCGTATATCGCGCGCATGGCGCGCTCCAGCCTGCTGGAAGTGATCCGCGAAGACTATGTGCGGACGGCGCGCGCCAAGGGGCTGAACGGCCGCCGGGTGATCTCGCTGCATGCGCTGCCCAACGCGCTGCTGCCGGTGATCACCCTGTCGGGCGTCCTGCTGGGCCTCGTCCTGGCCGGATCCGTGCCGGTCGAGCGCGCTTTCGGCACGCCAGGCCTCGGCTATGCGATGTTCACGGCGGTCAGCGAGCGCGACGTCTTCGTCATGCAGAACCTGGTGTTCCTCTACGCCACGGTGTTCGTGGCGCTCAACATCGTGGTCGACGTCGCCATCGCTTTCCTCGATCCAAGGATCCGGCTGGCATGACCTTGTCCGTCTCGCAGTCCACACCCTCGATGGCGACACGCCTGCGCCAGATGCTGCGTGGCTTGAGGACATTCTTCCGGCGTGCCCCGCTTTCGGCCTTCTGGGGCGTCGTCGCCGCGCTGATCATCGGCATGTCGCTGACCGCGCCGGCCATCGCGCCCTACCCGCCGCTCAAGTCCGATTTCCGCGC
Source organism: Reyranellales bacterium (assembly GCA_038224985.1). GTDB lineage: Bacteria > Pseudomonadota > Alphaproteobacteria > Reyranellales > Reyranellaceae > Reyranella. The sequence continues at coordinate 12,885 of JBBRFD010000055.1, read as the reverse complement.
CATGCAGAAGCCGCCCGACGCGAAGCACTGGTTTGGCACCGACCAGATCGGCCGCGACACGCTCAGCCGCGTCATCCACGGCAGCCAGAGTTCGCTCCTGGTGGCCTTTGGCGCCGTACTGTTCGGCACCACGGTTGGCGCCCTGTGGGGACTGGCCTGCGGCTATTTCGGTGGTCGCTTCGACATGTTCAGCCAGCGCTTGATCGAATTCCTGCAATCCTTCCCAGACCTGATCCTGGCCATGGCCATCGCCATGGCGCTGGGCGGCGGCCTGGGCACGGTAATCGTGGCCATCGCCGTCACCCGCATCCCGTTCGGCGGACGCGTCATCCGCTCAGTGGTGCTGTCGCTCAAGGAGATGCAATACGTCGAGGCGGCGCGCGGCATTGGCGCCTCGCACAAGCGCCTGATGTTCCGCCATATCCTGCCACAATGCGTGGCGCCCTACCTGATCTTGGCCACCACCCATCTTGGCGTCGCCATCGTCATCGAGGCCTCGCTCGGCTTTCTCGGTGTCGGCATTCCGCCACCGACGCCAACCTGGGGCAACATGCTGTCGGATGCGCTCAATTCCGGCTTGGTGCCGCCATGGTGGCTGGTGCTGTTTCCCGGAGCCGCGATCACCATCACGGTGCTCGCCTTCAACCTGCTGGGCGACGGCATCCGCGACATGCTCGACCCGCGCCTGCGCGGCTCGGTCTAGGCCCCAGCCCCCACTCGAGGGCCCGCACCCTAGTGCCGGCTCAGCTCGGCACGGCCCACCACCATGTGATGGACCTCGTCCGGACCGTCGGCGAAACGCAGATGGCGCTGGTTGACGTACATCTCCGACAGCGGCGACCATTGCGAGATGCCGGTAGCACCGTGGATCTGCATCGCCTGGTCGATGATGGTGCAGACCTTTTCCGGCACCATCGCCTTCACCATGCTGACCCATACGCGGGCCTCGCGGTTGCCCAGCACATCCATCGCCTTGGCGGCCTTCAGCACCATAAGCCGCATCGCCTCGATCTCGATGCGGGCGCGCGACACCAGCTCCAGATTCTTGCCGAGCTGGATGATCTGCTTGCCGAAGGCCGTGCGGGTGGCGCCGCGCTTGACCATCAGGTCGAGCGCTTTCTCGGCCGAACCGATCGAGCGCATGCAGTGATGGATGCGGCCGGGGCCGAGCCGCACTTGCGAAATCTCGAAGCCGCGGCCCTCGCCCAGCAGCATGTTGCTGGCCGGCACCCGGCAGTTGTTGAACTTCAGGTGCATATGGCCGCGCGGCGCATGGTCGTGACCGAAAACGGTCATGGGACCCACGATCTCGAGGCCGGGCGTGCCCATCGGCACCAGGATCTGCGACTGCTGGAACTGCGGCGAGGCGTCGGGACTGGTTTTGACCATGACGATCATGATTTTGCAGCGTGGATCGCCGGCACCGGAGATATAGTACTTCTCGCCGTTGATCACCCATTGATCGCCGTCGAGTTCGGCGCGGGTGCTGATGTTCTTGGCGTCGGATGAGGCGACGCCCGGCTCGGTCATGGCGTAGGCCGAGCGGATCTCGCCGTTGAGCAGCGGTTTCAGCCACTTCTCCTTCTGCTCGGGCGTGCCGACGCGCTCCAGCACCTCCATGTTGCCGGTGTCGGGGGCGGAGCAGTTGAGCGATTCAGAGGCCAGCGCATACTTGCCGAGCTCGGCGGCGATATAGGCGTAGTCGAGATTGGTCAGCCCGCGGCCGACCTCCGAGTGGGGCAGGAAGAAATTCCACAGGCCCGAGGCCTTGGCCTTGTCCTTGGCCTTCTCCAGCAGCTCGAGCTGACCCGGCGCCCAGCTCCAGCGCTCCTTGCGCCCTTCGCCCAAGCGGAAGAACTCCTCGATGATCGGCGCCACGTTCTCGTCGATATGCGCCTTCACCGCGTCGAACAGCGGCTGCGCTGTCTTCGACATGGCGAGATTATTGAGTTCGGCGTCGAGATCGGGGCGGATGGCTGCCGCTTTCTGGCTCATGGGGTTTCCTCGGTTCGATCTGTCGGGCTTTGTTCACCCAATCCCTACAGCCTCCAAGCGCCGCGTCAATCTCGGGCGCTAGCTGCCCAGCGGAACCTTCACGCCGCCGTCATGCAGGTGGCACGAGGCGAAATGGCCCGGCACCACTTCGCGCAAGGCCGGCACGTCGACCCGGCAACGCGGCATGGCATAGGGACAGCGGGCGTGAAAATGGCAACCTGGCGGCGGATTGATCGGGCTCGGCACGTCGCCCTTCAGGATCACCCGCTGGCGGCCGCGCGCGCTCGATTTGGGGATCGGCACGGCCGAGAGCAGCGCCTCGGTATAGGGATGCAGCGGCATCTCGAACAGGCTGGTCTTGTCAGTCATCTCGACGATGCGGCCGAGATACATGACCGCGACGCGATGGCTGATATGCTCGACGACCGCGAGATCGTGAGCGATGAACAGGTAGGAGAGCTCGAACTCGTCCTGCAGGTCCATCAGCAGGTTGATGATCTGTGCCTGGATCGACACGTCGAGTGCCGAGACCGGCTCGTCGCCGACGATCAGTTCGGGATTGAGCGCCAGGGCGCGCGCGATGCCGATGCGCTGGCGCTGTCCGCCGGAGAATTCATGCGGATAGGAATTCATCGCCTCCGGCCGCAACCCGACCCGTGCGAACAAGGCGGCGGTGCGCTCGCGGCGGTCCTGCGCCGCGCCGACCTGGTGGACGGTCAGGGGCTCGCCCACGATCTCGCCGGCCGACATGCGCGGGTTCAGCGAGGCATAGGGATCCTGATAGACCATCTGCATGCGCCGCCGGTACGGCAGCATGGCCGGCGCGTCGAGGCGGGTGATGTCCTCGCCGCCGACGCGGATCGTGCCATCGGTCGGCTCCAGCAGTTTGAGCAGCGTGCGGCCGACCGTCGACTTGCCGCAGCCGCTTTCGCCGACCAGACCCAGCGTCTCGCCGCGGCCGATCTCAAACGACACGCCATCGACGGCATAGACCTGGCCGGAAACCCGCGAGAACACGCCCTTGTAGATGGGGAAATGCTTCTTGAGGTTCGTGACCTCGAGCAGCGGTGCTGTCGGGGTAGCGGTCATGTGGCACCCCGCAGCACGCTGTCGGCATGCCAACAGGCGATCCAGTGGCCGGGCCGGTGCTGTTCGAGCACGGGTGCGACCTGGCGACAGTGATCGGTGGCGAAGCTGCAGCGCGGCGCGAAGCTGCAGCCCGGCGGCAGGTTGAACAGCGACGGCACCAGACCCTTGATCTCGTTGAGCCGCGCGCGGCGGGTGTCGCTGCGTGCGGCCATTTCGAGATGCGGGATCGAGCCGAGCAAGCCCTTGGTATAGGGATGGCCGGGCGTGTCGAAGAGGTCCTTCGAGCTCGCTTCCTCGACCTTGCGGCCGGCATACATCACCACCACGCGATCGGCATTCTCGGCAACCACGCCCATGTCGTGGGTGATCAGGACAATGGCGGTGCCGAAGGTTTGCTGCAGCCCGCGCATCAGGTCGAGGATTTGCGCCTGAATGGTGACGTCGAGTGCCGTGGTCGGCTCGTCGGCGATCAGCACCTTGGGATTGCAGGAAAGCGCCATGGCGATCATCACGCGCTGGCGCATGCCGCCGGACAACTGGTGCGGGTAGGCATGGACGCGGCGCTCCGGCTCGGGAATCGAGACCTGGCGCAACATCTCGACGGCCCGGTTCAGGGCCTCGCGGCGCGACAGGCCTTGGTGGAGCGCGATGGCCTCGCTGACCTGCCGGCCGATCGTGTAGAGCGGATTGAGCGAGGTCATCGGCTCCTGGAAGATCATCGAGATCTCGTTGCCGCGGATGCGCTCCATCTCGCTTTCGCTCAATTCGAGCAGGTTCCGACCCTCGAAGCGGATCTTTCCGCCGACGATGCGGCCCGGCGGATTGGCGACCAGGCGCAGGATCGACAGCGCCGACACGCTCTTGCCGCAGCCCGATTCGCCCACGACGCCCAGCGTTTCACCGCTCTTCAGCTCGTAGGACACGCCGTCGACCGCTCGCACGGTGCCGACCGCCGTGAAGAAATGCGTCTGCAGATCCTCGATCTGCAAGACCGGTTGCGCCGGTGCCACAGTGGGATCGCCGACGGCGTGAAGCCCCGGCTGGGTCGGATTCAAGCAATGACTCCCTGAAATTTATCGTGGTATTTTTGGCCCACAAGCGGATGGGCAAACCATCACAGCACACTGTGTGCGGCCGAACAAAGGCCAAAACTGGGAGGAAGAACGGATGAGCAAGTCAAAGAACGGGCGTTCACGCGTAAATCGCCGCGATTTCGTCAAGGGAGCGGCGGCTTCGGCCACCGTCTTCGGCATGCCATGGCAGGCGCTGGCGCAGGGCGTACCCAACGAATTCGACGGATCGAAATTCCAGCTCGCCGCGGCCGAGCCCAATCCCAAAAAGGGCGGCGTGCTGAAATACGCCATCACGTCGCGGCCACCGCATTTCGACTTCCACCAGTCGGGCACCATCAACAGTCTGGGCTCGCAGGGCTGCATGTTCGACAATCTGGTCCGCCGCGACCCGCGCGACAGCGGCAAGACCATCATCCCCGACCTGGCGCATAGCTGGGAGATCGCCAAGGACGGCAAGACTTACACCTTCCATCTGCGCAAGGACGTGCTGTTCCACGACGGCGCCGAATTCACCGCCGAGGATGTAAAGGCCACCTACGACCGTATCTCCAAGCCACCGGCCGGCATCAGCATCCCGCGCTCAACGCTGTTCACCACGGTGAGCGAGATCAACGCGCGCGACAAACACACCGTCGAGTTCAAGCTCTCCGAACCCCGGCCCGCCAGCTTTATGATGGCGGCCTTCGCTTCGGGCTGGAACGGCATCGTCCGCAAGAAGACGCTGGAGGACAACCAGAACAACCTGCGCCGCGTCGTCGACATTCCCGGTACCGGCCCGTTCAAGAGCAAGCGTCGCGTCGAGAACGAAGTCTGGGTGATGGAAAAAAATCCCACCTACTGGAACAAGACCCTGCCCTATCTCGACGGCATCGAGTTCTATCACGCCCTGCCGTTCTCGCCCGAACTCGGCTCGGCGCTGCTGTCCAACCGCGTCGATTACGGCCGCATCGTCGATCCTGTCACCGCCCGCAAGGCCAAGGCGACACCCGGCATGTCGGCCACCGACTTCTACCAGAGCGTCATCCAGGGCACCTGGATGAACAACAAGAAGAAGCCGCTCGACGATCCTCGGGTGCGCCGCGCCATCCATCTGTCGCTCGACAAGCCGGTGCTGGTCGACGTGGTCAAGGACGTGGCGCCGATGATGGTGGGCGGGTTCATCTACCCCTTCTCGGAATTCGCCACCCCCATCGCCGACCTCAACAAGCGCATCGGCTACCAGGCCGATCCGACGGCGGCGATCAAGGAGGCCAAGGCGCTGATGGCCGCTGCAGGCTACGGCAGCGGCTTCAAGGGCACCCTCGACATGCTGGTGCGCGACGTCGCGACCTTCAAGCTCTGGGCCCAAGCCGTCCAGGCGATGCTGCAGCAGGCGCTCGGCATCGAGGTCAAGCTCCGCACTGTCGTCGAGTCGGTGTGGTTCGACGACATCAAGACCGGCAACTTCGATCTCGCGATCGGCGCCGTGGTCTCGACGCTGCTCGATCCGTCGGACTACTTCAACGCCTGGTACAAGAAGGACGGACCGCAGAACTACGGCTTCTGGGACAATGCCGCGTTCAACGCGCTGCTGCCTCAGATCGACCGCGAGGTCGATCCGAAGAAGCGCCTCGACCTGATCCGCAAGGCCGAAGAGATCATGGAACAGGATCCGCCGGTGCTGCCGATATCCTGGGAGAAGATCAACGACGTCTGGTACAACTACGTGAAAGGCCACAATCCGAAGGACTACTTCGGCATCTACGACTGCGTGCGCTTCGACACGTTCTGGCTGGACAAATAGCGCCCGGCGTCAACCGCGCCGGTCGAAAGCGAGCTTGACGGCGAGACCGCTGAACACCGTGCCGAGCAGATGTTGCGAGGCACGGTGGAAGCCCCGATGGGCGACCAGCGCACCGCCGATACGGCTCGCCACCGGGATGACGGTGCCATTGACCAGCACGCCAATGGCATTGAGCAAGGTGGCGAGGTCCGGCATCAGGGAGCGGCCGGCTCGCCCAGCGACAGCATCAGGCGATTGGCCCAGTTGAAGAACGAGGCGGCGTTGATTACGTCGACGATCGCCCAGTCGTCGAGGCCGACCTTCTGAAGCGCATCGACATGCGCCGGCCCGAAGGTGATGGGTGTCGAGGTGAGCGCCACCGAAGCCGCGACGATGGCGTTCCAGCGCTCGTCCAGATCGGCGCCGACGCCTTCGGCCAACAGTTTCTCGACTTCCGGCACGCGCTTGGAGTAGGTCGCGGCGAAGCGCGCATGCACGGACGCGCAGTAGATGCAGCCGTTGTAGCGCGAGGCCGTGGCGGCGGCGAGTTCACGCTCGGCGCGCGGCAGGCCGGCCTCGGGATTGTAGAAAATGTCCTTGTCGGTGCGCGTGCGGGCCTCCAGCACGTCGGGATCGCGGGCGAGCAGCCGGAAGTATGGCGACTTGGCGCGTGCGGCATCGACCAGGCTGGCGTGATGGCGCGGCGTCAACTCGGCTTCCGTCAGCGGCTCGATCCACGGCAGCCAGTCGAGCTGGTCGCGGGTGAATACGACGGGTTCCTTGTGCGGCGGCGGCGTCAGGGTCTTGTCGGTCATGTCGACCTCACGCGGAAAGCTTGGGGGCCAGCGTCTTCAAACCGGCGACGACGCGGATCTGGAACGCCAGGAAGGAAACGAGCTGCGACAGCGTGACGACATCCGTCGTCGACCAGCCGGCATCGAGCAGCGACTGCAGCGACGGCGCCGCAGCATCGCGCGGATGGAAGACCAGCATATGCACATGCTCGAAGGCCGCCGTCAGTCGGGCGCCGAGGCCTTTGGCGGAATCGGGCGCGACCTTGTAGAGCAGCCCAGCGGTATTCTCGACGGTGAGCGGACCCTTGGGATAGCTGCCGTAGGGGCCGGTCGTCTTGGCGGCAGTAACGGCGGCTGCGACAGCCGCCTGTAGTGCCGCCGAAGCACCCGAGGAGGCCAAGCCCTTTGCATAGAAATCGTTCGTCTCCGGGCGGCCATGCAGGCCGGCCACGAAGGCGGCCACGGCAAAGCGTTCCGGCGCCGTGACGCTGCCGAGCGACGAGGGCTCGAACAGCGACAGGTAACTCACCTGCGTGTGCTTGCGCGCCTCGGATCGAAGCGTGCGGATCGTGTCGAGGCGCGAGCCCGGCGCGATGCCGGCCAGCGTGTCGATCACGTCGGAAGTCGTTGCCATTGGTCTGTCTCTCCTTAAATCACGCGACCTTGCGCACGCTGGCGGCATCGCCGCGCACCCAGCCCAGCGCCGGCGCAACCTTGTCCGCCATCAGCTCGATCGAGCGGATAATATGAGGATGCGGCGGGTCAATGGAATGGACCTGCATGGTGAGGTCGGTGGAGCGTTCGAGCGTGCCGTCGGTCATCAGCGAGTCGATGACCTCCGAGGGCGTTCCCATATGGACGTCGAAGACCTTGATCAGGTCGTCGAGCGAGCCGTGCGCGATGGGCATCCCGGCCTCGGCGCGCTTGTTGATCAGGCTCATGAGGCCGGTCTCGGCGAAACGGACGGCATCCTTGCGATCGTCGGTCACGAAGACCGTGCGCGAGGCCAGAATGCGCGGCTCGACGCCCTTGGGCAGCGCCTCGAGATAGGCATCGAGCATCGGGTTTTGGATATCGGCCAGCGTGCTGTCGGGCCGGCCCGGCGGACGCGGCTGGGTGCGCGACAGCATCAGGCCGTCACCCGCCAGACCGGCACGCCGTGCGCCCTCTACCGTAAAGGTCGCCTGCCAGATGCGATCAACCAGCGTCGGGCTTGCTGGATAGAGCACGTCGCCGCCTGCCAGCTTGCCGCCCGACCAGGCGGTGCGCAGGACTTCGAGGTTGTCGGAGAAGAGCTTGTGGCGCTCACCGCTCTGCAGGCCGAAGGCCGTGAAGGCCGTCATATTGCCGCCCGGGCCGACGCCGACTTCCAGGCGCTTGTCGCACATCAGGTCGAGCACGGCGGCGTCCTCGGCGACACGGATCGGCATTTCCAGCGGCAGGGTGACGATGCCGGTGCCGAGGCGGATGCGCGATGTCCTGGCCGCGACATGGGCCAGATAGACGAAGGGTGCCGGCAGGCCACCTTCCATTTCGTGGAAATGATGCTGGGCGATCCAGGCCGAATCGAAGCCGCTCTTCTCGGCCTGCACGATCTGCTCGGTGACGAGGCGATAGCGCTCGGCCGCACTGGTCTTGTCGAGCAGGCGGGAAAAGAAGCCGAGGCGCTTCGGCGTGATCTTGGTCATAACGGGCTCACCCTCGCGCGGAGTACGGCTTCATGCAAGTGCGGGAACCGGCGCCTTGCCTCATAAGCCTGTACCTAAGATGGCATGGGCCTGGCCCGCCAGCACCGCACCGATAAGCACACGGTCTACCGGCGTAATGACGCATTCGATGCCGTCGAAATCGGCGCGGCCCTGCTGGGCGTGCCTGGCCGGGCCCCAAGCGTAATCCTCGCGCGCCATGACACCCACGGCCGAAGTACAGATGTCAGGAGCAGCATGGTTGCATGCAAGCCGTCATGCAGAATCCGGGCGGAATGACTGAAAGGATTCTCCAGACGGCGCCGTGGCGGATAGACTTCGCTCCGCCGCCGATTTCACAGCAGAGATTGCTTTAACCCATGACCAGTCCCATCGCCGTCCTGTTCAGCGAACGCAGCCGCGCCGCCTATGCCAAGGAGGCAGCGGCGCGCGGCGAGACCTATACCTTCACCGATGCCTGGGGGATGCCACGCACCTGGCTCAAGGGCGAATGCGCCTATCTCGCACCGAACGCTGCCGGCGTGCTGCTGTCGCGCTGCAATCTCAAGTACGAGCTGATCGAAGAGACGATGCTGAGCGACGCGCGATTGAGCGAACTTCGCGCGTTGATGATTGCCAATGCGGTGCATCTCGCCGACGGGACCATCGCGCGCATCGAACGCTGGCTCGCCGGCAGCGACGAACGGCGATTGATCGTGAGCGGCAAGACCAACCTGCCGCCAAGCCTGCTTGGCCTCACGTCTTCGACGCTGCAAACAGTGGCGGGCTACACCGGCTGGCGCTGGCTGCCCGGCTCGCCCTTCGCCTCCGACGCCTGGGAGAAGCTCTATATCAGCGGATACAGGGGCCATCCCGTGCAACGCGTCGTGCCTGCCGCGAGCAGCCGCGTCCTGGCCAACCTTGTCGAGTTGACGGGCGATCTGAGCGACGCCGGCACGGCAACGGCGGCCGATCTCGGGCCGGGCATCGTCACCACGGGCAAGACGATCTACATCGCCAACCAGGTGCTCGAGTTGATCGGCGGCATGCTGCAAGCGCATCTCAATGTCGAGGCGGTCCGCCACTGGGCGAATGCGACGCATTGGGGCGACACGCTGCTGTTCTTTATGCGCCGCCTGATGCTCGATGCCGGACTCGACTCGCTGTGGCAGACGCGGCTGCGTGCCTTCGGGACCTATGACGGCGTGCTGTCCTTCCGCCACGACGTTCATGGCATGCGCGACTACACCTTCCTCGACTACCAGATCCAGAACCTGATACCGGCGAGTTACGACATCGAGGATCCCGGCTTTTCGACCAACATCGACGAGTCGATGGCGAAGGATTGGGTGCAGCGCACGACGCAGAACAGCTTCATCGAACCCGCCTTGCACAACGACAGCTCGATCGGCGATCCGCCGACGGCGATCTTCGGCAAGGGATTATTCGAGCATGTCTCGAACGCCGGCAAGAGCCTCGGCATCCGCATCTGCACCTGCGGTCGCCACGCCGGCGGCCATATGCATCCCGAGACCATCGATGCGATGGATTATCTTTACGAGCAGGACAAACACATCCTCGGCATGTGCACCTTCTGCTACTACCACATGGTCGAATACGGCGTGCGCGATCCCAATGTCATGGTGGGCGGTATCATTGGCGGCAAGCCGCTGACCTATGTCACCGACGTGCGGCGGACCATCGCCACGCCCGGCATCTGGTATTGCTTCCAGCCGGTCGTCACCACCGACAAGGAATGGCGCCGTCTGCGCGGCTGGGACCGCACGCATGAATACGACGCGGCCTATGAGCTGGTCGAAAGCATCTTCGCTGCCCACAACTCGAAACTCCGCAGCGCCGACGACCGGCTGGAGAACGGAGTCTACAGCTTCCAGTACCATCCCGAACTGGCGCGCGACCCCTCGGTCAATGACGGCAAGGGCACGCTCGACTATGTGCGCTATTGCATCAACCTCGCCGAGCGCAAGAACTACTGGATCGCCACGCAGGCCGAGCTCTACCAGCGCATGGCCGACTACGAGGGCCTCGCCTTCGGTGTCCGCGACGACGGCCGTGAGGTGACGATCTCGAACGGCACCGACCATCGCATCGCCGCGATGATGATCGAGCAGCGCCTGCCTTTCGGCAGCGTCTGGGACGGAAACGCCGAATTGGTACACGTGGCACACAATGCCTTCGTCACCATTCCACCGCTCGATCCGGGCAAGTCGGTGACGCTCACCTTCAAGCCCGATATCGTCGAAGCGCTTCTGGTCCGCCAGCCCAGCAACAAGGGCCTCGTCATCCTCGACGCACGGCACGATCCGAAGACCAGCGAAGTCACGATCCGCGTCAGCGTCTGCCGTAAGCAGCCGATGAGCGTCGAGGGCGTCGATCCCGAGGGTGCCTATTCCGTGCAGATCGACAACGAGCCGCCACGGAATGTCGGCGTCCGCACCGTACGCACCATCCAGGCACTGCTCAGCAAGAAGTCCGGCAGCGCCACCGGCAACAGCCGCCGCGCCCAGACGCCCGGCACGACACGCTTCCTCGATATCGAGATCGAGGGCGACGAAAACAACTTCGTCGAGCGCACGATCCGCATCCGGCAAATCCCCGGCGAAGAAGGCGGCAAGGTGCGCGACGCCCTGATCGCCGCCATCCCCGCGAAACGCGGCCGTGTAACCTAACGGCCTTTGATCTTGCGCCAAGCCGTGAAGGCGATGAGCGAGGCCTCGTTGGTCGCGGGGTAAAGACCGTAGATGCCCATGCCACCCGTTACCTGCTCGGTAACGAAATCCTCGTAAGCCGTCATCTCGAAGGCTTCCTCGGCAATTTCGTCGACGATATTGGCCGGAATGACAATCACTCCGTCACCGTCACCCAGGATCACGTCACCGGGAAACACCGGCGCGTCGCCACAGGCAATCGGCACGTTGATGTCTATCGCCTGGTGCAGCGTGAGGTTTGTCGGCGCGCTCGGCCGATGGTGATAGGCGGGAAAGCCCAGCCGGCCGATCTCCACCGAATCGCGAAAGCCGCCGTCGGTCACGACACCCGCCACGCCGCGCTTCATCAAGCGCGTCACCAGGATGGCGCCGGCCGAGGCTGCGCGCGCATCCTTGCGGCTGTCCATCACCATGACGTGGCCCGATGGACAGTCCTCGATCGCCTTCCTCTGGGGATGGCCGCGGTCGCGGAACACCGTGAGCGGGTTGAGATCCTCGCGTGCCGGGATGTAGCGCAGCGTGAAGGCCTCACCCACCATCGACTCCGTAATCGGCGACAGTGGGTGGACATCCTGGATGGCCTGCGTGCGGAAGCCGCGCTTGTAGAGCGCGGTCGCCACCGTGGGTGTACTCACGGTCTTGAGCTTGTCCCGGGTCTCTTTCTTGAGGGCCATGGCGCGCCTGCTCAGTAGATGGATGGTTCGGCGACCGGCGCGCCGAAGCTCGTCTCGAGGAAGTCGAAGTCACAGCCTTCGTTGGCCTGCTTGATGTGCTTGGTGAACATCCAGCCATAGCCGCGTTCGTAACGCGCTTCGGGTTGTTTCCACGCTGCCTTGCGCTTGGCCAGCTCCTCGGCGGAGACGGTCATGTCGATGGTCCGCTTGTCGACATCGAGCGAGATCATGTCGCCGGTCTTCACCAGCGCCAATGGTCCGCCGATATAGCTTTCCGGCGAGACGTGCAGGATGCAGGCGCCGTAGCTGGTGCCGCTCATGCGCGAATCGGACAACCTCACCATGTCGCGCACGCCCTGCTGCACCAGCTTCTTCGGGATCGGCAGCATGCCCCATTCCGGCATACCCGGCCCGCCCTGCGGCCCGGCATTGCGCAGGATCAGCACCGTGTCTTCGGTGACGTCGAGATCCTCGCAGTCGATCGCCGCCTTCATCGACGGATAGTCGTCGAACACCAGCGCCGGCCCGGTGTGCTTCAGGAATTTCGCAGCACAGGCGCTCGGCTTGATGACGCAACCGTCGGGCGCCAGGTTGCCCTTGAGGACGGCCAGCGCCCCTTCCTTGTAGATCGGGTTGGCCATCGTGCGAATCACGTCGTCGTTGTAGATTTCCGCACCCTTGATGTTCTCGCCCAGGGTCTTGCCGGTGACGGTCAACGCATCGAGATGCAGCTGGCCGCGGATCTGCTCCATCAATCCAGGCAAGCCGCCGGCATAGAAGAAGTCCTCCATCAGGTACGTGGTCCCGCTCGGGCGGATGTTGGCGATCACCGGCACGATGCGGCTCGCGCGCTCGAAGTCGTCGAGCCCGACATCCTCGTGGCCGGCGCGACGGGCCATCGCGATCAGGTGGATGATGGCGTTGGTCGAGCAGCCGACGGCCATCGCCACGGCAATGGCGTTCAGGAAGGCATCCTTGGTCAGGACCTTCTTTGGCGTGAGATCCTCCCAGACCATCTCGACGATGCGGCGCCCGGTCTCGGCGCTCATGCGGATGTGGTTGGCGTCGGCCGCCGGGATCGACG
>JBBRFD010000054.1:0-25509 GCA_038224985.1 Reyranellales bacterium | reverse complement strand
GGGAAACCCGAATTGGGCGCAATGCGGTCGTTGTTCCACACGCGCAGCGCGCCCCAGTGCACCCGCTCGGGGTTGTGGTACTCGGCGAAGCTGAAATGGAAATTGGCGTTGAGCCAGCCGTGGTTCGACTTGCCGAGCTGGTCGAAGGGCCTGAGTTCGATCATGTGGTTACTCCTGTCTGGCCGCATAAATAGTTACCTGAAGAAACCGATCAAGTTTCCACTTGGTAACGGCCGGACGGTCGAATCGCGTCTGTCAATCTTTTCCGCGACGGACAGGGTGGGAAAGTGGGAAGAGTCGCCGAAAAGCCTTGTGCCATCGGCATCGAAGGCTTCCCACCGAAGTGGGAAGTTTTGCGAAGTCCGCGGGTTCCTAGCGGCCCTCGCGCCACCACGCGCCTGCGATGACCATCAAGAAGGCGAGCGCCACGAGGATGCCGGGCAGCAGTGGCAACTGGTTGATGCCGGCCACGGTGTAGCCCTCGTTGCGGCGCAGGCCGATCCAGTCGGAGCCGGCACCAGCGCGGCCGGGGCGGACGGTGCGGATATCGGGCTCGGCCTGATCGGCGAGCCACATCAGACCCCCTGAGGAGGCCTCGACCAGTGGCTTCAGTTTGGCGTCGGTGGCGCGCACATCGGAGAACTCCAGCGGGTCGGGACTGCCGACGGCGGCGACGGTACGAAGGGCGCCATCCTCGAAGCGGTAGAGGCCGGGCTTGTCGACATCGACGACAGCCAAGCCGAGACCCGGCGCGGTCTGGCGCGGTTGGAGGACGCGCGTCTCGCCGCTCGGTGAGGTCATGGTGACGGGTCCGAAGGTGGCGGCGAGCGTGCGGCGGCTGATCTCGATGCGGCCACCCACGGCGGTGGCGCGCAGTGCCTCTTCCTCGAGGTCGGGTTCCTTCATCAACCAATGCGCTACGCGGCGCACCAGCTCGGGCTGCGGCCCGCCGCCATCGATGCCGCGGTTCCACAGCCACAGGTGATCGGACATCAGCTGGGCGACGCGGCCCTCGCCGACGCGGTCGAGCACGACCAGCGGGCGCTCCTCGGCGCCCGCCAGCACGGTATTGCCGCGCTCGGCCTTGGAGGTGACAAGGCGGAACCAGCGGCCCCATTCGGGCTCCTTGCCGGGGTCGCCAGCCTGGGGAAGATTGGCGGTGACGGGATGGCGCTGGCCGATCTCGGTGACCTTGGGCTTGAAGCCCGTCTCCAGCACGTCGCCGGTCGGCGCCGAGGGCAGTACGGCGCCCAGCGGCGTGCGGTAGAGCGAACGATTGGTGGCGAAGACCGGTCCGACCGAGACCAGCATGGCGCCGCCGCTCTTTACGTATTCGGCGATGTTGCGGAAGTAATCGCGCGTGATCAGGTTTCCCGACTCGTAGCGGTCGAAGATGATGAGATCGAATTCCTTAAGCTTCTGCTCGAACAGTTCGCGCATCGGGAAGACGATCAAAGACAGCTCGCGCACCGGCATGAAATCGTCCTTCTGCGGCGTGCGCAGGATGGTGAAATGCACGAGGTCGACGGCGGGATCGCTCTTCAGCAGATTGCGCCACGCCCGCTCGCCCTGATAGGGCTCGCCCGAAACCAGCAGCACGCGCAGCCGGTCGCGCACGCCGTTGATGGTGAAGAGGGCGCGGTTGTTGTCGAGCGTCAGTTCATTCTGGCCGGGCGCGACGTTGAGTTCGACGACATTGGCGCCGGGATTGCCGACGGTGATGGGCAGCTCGACCGAGCGCCCGACCGGCACGTCGAGCCGGCGCACGATTTCGCCACCGACCGACAAAGTGACCGGCGCGGTGCCGCCGGCGGGATCCTCGACGCGGAACTTGGTGGTGACCTGGCGACCGACAACGCCGAAGCGCGGCGATTGCTCGACCACGATCAGCCGGTCGCGCTCGTTCTTCTTGCCGGCGATGAGCGCATGCAGCGGCGCGCCCCCCAGCTCCGGCGGCAGACCGGCGGGCACGTCATGAACCTGGCCGTCGCTCAGCAGGATAACGGCGGCCAGACGTTCCGGCGGCACCTCGACCAGGGCCGAGCGCATGGTGTCGATCAGGCGCGTGCCGCCCGGCCGTTCGCTGCCGAGCTGGATATGGGCCGGCGGCAGCACGACCTCGCGGACTTCGAGGCCCTCCTGCTGGCCAAGCTTGCGTTTGAGCGCTTCGCGCGCCGCCGCGACCTGTACGCGGCGTTCGCCGATGGCCATGGAGTCGCTGTCGTCGACCACGACCACGGCGACATCGGCGATGGGCTTGCGTTGCTCCTCGATCAGCGCCGGATTGGAGAGGGCCGCCAGAATGATCGCCACCGATCCCAGCCGCAGGATCGAGCCGCGTGCGCCGGCACGCAGGCCGAGCAGCACCAGCACGAGGCCGACGCCGCCCAATACGGCCAACACCGGCCAGGGCAGCAGCGGATCGAAGGCGACGGAAACGGCCGAAGTCGGGTTCATCGACGCAGCCTTTGCATGATGTCGGGCAAGTGGACCTGGTCGTCCTTGTAGTTGCCGGTGAGCGCATGCATCACGAGATTGACGCCGACGCGGAAGGAGATCTCGCGCTGCGTCTCGCCGCCCGGCGAGACCGGCAGCAACCCGCGGCCGCGCTGGTCGACCGCCCAGGCGGCGGCATAGTCGTTGGCGCCGATGATCAGCGTGGTGACGCCGTCATTGACGCGCCCGCCGCCCGCCTCGATCCAGACCTTGCCGCCCTGCCAGCGGCCCGGCATGTCCGACAGCAGATAGAAAGAGCGGGCTAGCACATGATCCTGCGGCATGGCGATCAGCGGCGGCGTCTCGATGCCGGCCAGCAGTCGCTTGAGGTCGGGATTGCCGCCGAGCGGCCGGTCGAAATTCAAATGCTGGTCGCGCGTGTCGATGAAGACGATGCCGCCGGTGCGCAGGTGGCGGTCGAAAGCCGCGGCAGCGCGTGGCGACAGGTTGGGCTGCGTCGAGGTGATCGGCCAGTAGATCAGCGGATAGAGGCGCGGCTCGTCGCGGTCGAGATCGATGCCGACGGGATCGCCCGGCTCGACCGAGGTGCGGTTGCGCAGGATCTCGCTCAAGCCCTCGAGGCCGGCCTTGCTGATGTCGTCGACTTCCTTGTCGCCGGTCAGGACATAGGCGAGGCGGGTGTCGAGCGTACCCTTCAAGGCCTGGTCGTCGGTCAGCGGTGCGGGACCGGGACGGGCGGCGGGTGCCGTTGCCGGCGCACCGGGAACCGGCGGCCGGGCGGGCTGTTGCGCGCCCGACTCGGGCGCGGGCCAGAGCGTGAAGAGCAGGAGCGAAGCAGCGGCGGCGCGGCCCAAGCGCGTGGCGCGCGGCAGCAGACCGCGCAGCCACAGAGAGATCAACAGATCGGCCAGCACCAGCAGGAGGGCCGCGAGCAGGCACCAGCGCGCGAGGTCGGTTTCGCCGCCTTCGGACAGTTTGTCGGTGGCGATACCCGAGGGCAGGACCAGCGGTTTGGGCACGCCGATATGGCCGCCGATGTTGAAGGCGACCTGGGCATTCTCGTCGCCATAGAGGCCGGGCGGCGTGGCGGGTTTGGGCTTGAAGGTCTCTGCGGCATCGGCCGGCAGGATCTGCACGCCAGCCGGCGGCGCGCCGAGGCGGCCGAAGCCGTCGAAGGTGCGCCACGGCTTCAGCGCCTTGTTGACGCCGTCGCCGGCGACGCCGCGCGACAGGGTCACGACCCGCTGCAGCATGTTCACGAACAGGCCCGAGAGCGAGAGGTTGCTCCAGCCGGCATTGGCGGTGGTGTGGATCAGCACGAGGTAACCCTGGCCGCGCTTCTCGGCGGTGACCAGCGGCGTGCCGTCGGCCAGGCGCGCCCAGGTCTTGTCGCCCAGGTCGGGCGTCGGCTCGGCCAGCACCTGCTGCGAGACGCGCACGTCCTTGGGAATGGGAATGCCGAGGAAGGGACTGTTGGCCGGGAACTCGGCCAGCGAACTGGGCTGGCCCCAGCTCATGACACCGCCCAGCGCGCGATCGCCCAGGCGCAGTCGCACCGGCACCAGCGTGTCGCCGCCGGCGGCGAGATGGGGACCGGCGAAGCGCACGGCCACACCGCCGCGTTCGATCCAGGCGGCAATCTCGTCGCGATCCGACGGCGAGGGCGCGGCGCCGTCGGGAATCAGCAGCACGGCGGTGCTGCGCGACAGCACGGTCTCGCGGTCGCCGATGGTCAGGCTGACATAGGGATCGAGCGCGCGTTCGAGGAAGTAGACCTCCTGCAGAAGCGGCTGGCCGCCTGCAGTCGCACGCTCGCCGAGGATGGCGACGGGCCGGCGGCGGTTGCGCTCGTCGAGCAGGATGGCGCTGCCGGCGCCGCCCTGGCCTTCGAT
This sequence comes from Reyranellales bacterium, assembly GCA_038224985.1. Lineage (GTDB taxonomy): Bacteria > Pseudomonadota > Alphaproteobacteria > Reyranellales > Reyranellaceae > Reyranella. The sequence continues at coordinate 21,160 of JBBRFD010000054.1, read as the reverse complement.
GTCGAGGCGCGCCATGCGGTTGCGCAGTTCGGCCGGCGCCACCAGCGTGCCCTCGCCCTGCGTCGCGGTTGCAGCAAAATCGAGATCGATGCGGGCCAGCACGCGCCCCTGCTCGTCGGAGGCCTGGATCGCGGTCTTGCGCGGGCCGTCGGCGAAGGGCCGCAGCGCGCGCACCTTGAGGTCGCGGCCTTCGGCCTGCGGCGGCAGCAGCAGCAGGGGGGTATTGGCGGTATCCGGCAGGATCGCCTGCACGCCATCGAAGCGCTTGAGCCGTTCGGCCAGCCGCATCGCGCCTTCGTCGTCGAGGCCATCGCTCAGCCACACGACATGGGCGCCGGCATCGATCTGCAGCTGGTCGATTTCGGCCGACGCGGCGGCGCGGTCGATCGGCCAGGGCTTGGGCCGCAGCGCACGCAGGATGGTGCGGCTCTCGTCGGGACGCAGCGCGCCCTTGCGCACGGCCGGCTGGTCGAGCGGCGCTGGCGCCGTGGTGACGAGCACGACGGTGCGGTTGGCGCGTTCGGCGCGCTGGATCAGGCGCTCGGCATGAGCGATGCGCGTCGTCCAGCCCGGCGCCGAGGACCAGCCGTCGTCGATGATCAGCATCAGCGGGCCTTTGCCCGGCAGATCGGCCTGCGGATTGAGCAGCGGCCGCGCCACGGCCAGGATTAGCATCGCCGCCAGCAACAGGCGCAGCAGCAGCAGCCACCACGGCATCTTCATCGGCGTCTGCTCGGTCGGCTCGAGGCCGATCAGCAGCCGGATCGCTGGAAAGCGCACGAGCCTGGGCAGCGGCGGGATCAGACGCAGCAGGAAATAGATCGCCGGCAGCGCGACCAGCAATGCCAGCATGCCCGGCGCGGCAAAGGCGAAAGCGCCCAAACTCAACATGAGGGACTTAGCATCGGCACATCATGCGGCGTTCAACCGGCCGAGATCGGCCATGGCGAGATAAAGGGCGAGCAATACGGTCTGCGGCGGGCGGTCGGTGCGATGGAGATGCACCGTCCAGTTGGCGGGGCGCGCCAGGCGCTGCAACCCGTCGCGTTGCGCTGCGAGGCGGGCGTTGTAGGCGGCGCGCACGGCTTCGACGCGGCGGATGGGATGCTGGCCTTCGTTCTCGAGGCCCTCGAACTTCACATGGCCGTTGAACGGCAAATCCTCTTCGGCCGGATCGAGGACCTGCACGATATGGCCGCGCACGCCGGCGCTGGCGTAGTGGCGGATCACCGGTTCGATCTTGTCGAGCGGGTCGAGCCAGTCGGAAACCAGCACGACGCTGCCATGTGCCGGTAGCGGAATGAGAGGCGGCAGGCTGGGCGGGGTCGGCATGCCTTCACGGGTCTCGTCGAACAGATACTCGGCGACGCGGCGCACGGCGATGCGGCCGGTGATCGGCCGCATGCCACTGCCCAGCACGGACACGCGTTCGCCGGCATCGCTCAACAGGCTCGCGATCGCCAGCGCGATCAGCTCGGCGCGCACGGCCTTGGTGTCGATGCCGCGCAAGGAGGCGTAGTTCATCGAGGGCGATGCGTCGCGCCACAGCCAGACGCTGGCGGCGGCCTCCCATTCGGTCTCGCGCACGAAGAGGTTGCGGCTGCGCGCGCTCTGGCGCCAGTCGATCCGCGTGGCGCTGTCGCCATCGCGATAGGGCCGGAACTGCCAGAAGGCATCGCCCTGTCCGACACGCCGCCGTCCATGCACACCCTGGATGACGGTCGCCGCCACGCGATCGGCGGCCAGCATCAGCGCCGGCAGGGCGCCGGCGAGCTCGACCGATCTTTGCAGGGTGGTGAGTGAAGCCATCAGCCCAGGCGCTGCAATGCCTAGGCCAACCGTGCACACATCTGGGCGATCACCGTCTCGACCGTCACGCCTTCGGCGCGGGCGGAGAAGTTAACCGCCATGCGGTGACGCAGGATCGGGCCGGCCAGCGCGATCACGTCGTCGACCGAGGGCGCCAGACGGCCCTGGATGATGGCGCGGGCGCGGCAGGCCAGCATGAAGGCCTGGCTGGCGCGCGGGCCGGGGCCCCAGGCGACGCGCTGGCGCACGAGATCGATATCGGTCGTCTCAGGCCGGCCGCTGCGCACGAGCTTGAGGATGGCATCGACCACGCTCTGGCCGATCGGCAGGCGGCGGACCAGCGCCTGCGCCGACATCAGGTCGGCCGCGGTCAGCGCCGGCACGGCGCGCGGCACGTTGGAGCCGGTGGTGGCGATCATGATCTGGCGCTCGGCTTCCTCGTCGGGATAGCCGACATCGACCTGCAGAAGGAAGCGGTCGAGCTGCGCTTCGGGCAGCGGATAGGTGCCTTCCTGCTCCAGCGGATTCTGTGTCGCCAGCACATGGAAAGGCGCCGGCAGGTCGTAGCGCTTGCCGGCCACGGTGACGTGCTTCTCCTGCATGGACTGCAGCAGCGCCGACTGGGTGCGCGGGCTGGCGCGGTTGATTTCGTCGGCCATCAGCAACTGGGCGAAGACCGGACCCTGGATGAAGCGGAAGGAGCGGCGGCCGCCTTCGGCTTCCTCGAGCACTTCGGAGCCCAGGATATCGGCGGGCATCAGATCGGGGGTGAACTGGATGCGCTTGGCGTCGAGGCCCAGCACGGTGCCCAGCGTATCGACCAGCAGCGTCTTGGCGAGGCCGGGGACGCCGATCAACAGCAGGTGACCGCCCGACAGAAGTGCTACGATGGTCTGGTCGATAACATCCTGCTGGCCATAGATGACCCGGCCAATGGCTTCGCGGGCGACGCGGAGCTGGCCTCCCAGCCGTTCGATATCGGCAAGGGCTGCCTGGGCGTCGCCGTCGGTCGCAGTCGATGTGTCGGGGGCCACCGGGAAGCTCCTGTGTGCGGTGCGGTAAGACCTTCAGGGAAGCCCAGAATTGAGGCCGGAACAAGGGATGACGGTTGACGAAATTGTGCGCCGAGTGCGTGAACGCAGCATGCGTTTGGCATCGGGCTTGCCGGTGGCCAAGACGCCGGTCGGCAGCGATTTTTCCTTGAACGGGGTAATTCCCGTGCCGGAGACCTACAAGCCCGCCGCCGTGCTGGTGCCGCTGGTCAAACGCTCCTCCGGCGTGACTGTCCTTTTGACCCAGCGCACCGACGATATGCCGAGCCATGCCGGCCAGGTGGCCTTTCCTGGCGGCCGGCGGCAGGCCGAGGATGTCGATGCCGTGGCCACGGCGCTGCGCGAGACAGAAGAGGAAGTCGGTCTCGAACGGCGTTTCGTCGAGGTCATCGGCACGATGGACCACTATCGCACCGGCACCAGCTACGAAATTACCCCTGTCGTCGGCATGGTCGAACCCGATTTCACGCCGCGCGCCGATCCGCGCGAGGTCGCTGCGATCTTCGAGGTACCGCTCAGCCACTTCCTCGACGCGGCGAACCATCGTATCGACAGCCGCGTCTGGCAGGGCCGCGAGCGGCGCTACTACGCCATGCCGTATGGCGAGCGTTACATCTGGGGCGCCACCGCCGGCATGTTGAAGAACCTGCAGTTCATTTTGACCGCTGACGCGTAGGCGGAGGAGAACCACATGCGCGTCGTCCTGATGATCCTGGTGCTGGTGATGGCGCCCGCCGCCGCGTTTTTCCTCTGGGCCTGGGGCGTCAAGATCAAGCAGGAGCGCAAGCTCGCCGGCACGCTGCCGCAATGGCAGGACCTGCCGGTGACCTGGCTCGCCATCGCCGGCCTCGTCTGCACGATCCTGGGCTTCCTCGTGATGTTCTTCACGCAGAACCAGGGATACGGCGGACTCCTGAGCACATGAAACCAGGCTCGTGAAACCAGGCCCGTGAAACCAAATGGCCGCATCGACCTGCCGGCGCGCCTGAGTGACGCGACGGTACGCACGCTGCTGGCCGCGCTTGCGGGCGGCGGCATCGCGGCGCGCTTCGTCGGCGGCTGCGTGCGCGACGCGCTGCGCGGCGACGCCATCGGCGATATCGACATGGCGACCGACAAGCCTCCGGAAGAGGTGATGCGCGCGCTGCAGAAGGCCAGGCTGAAGGTCGTGCCGACCGGATTGAAGCACGGCACGGTGACGGCGGTGATCGACGGCAAGCCGTTCGAGCTGACGACGCTGCGCCGCGACGTCGAGACCGACGGACGGCGCGCAACGGTGGCCTTCACCGACAACTGGCTCGAGGACGCTTCGCGCCGCGTCTTCACCTTCAACGCGCTCTACGCCGATCCCGACGGCACGCTTTACGATCCCTTCGACGGCCGCGCCGATCTTGCCGCCGGTGTCGTGCGCTTCATCGGCGATGCCGACACGCGCATATCGGAGGATCGTCTGCGCGTGCTGCGCTTCTTCCGCTTCCGTGCCTGGTACGGCCGGGACGCCATCTATGGCGCGGGCTTCGACGCCTGCCGGCGCAATGCCGGATCGGTGCGCGATCTCTCCGGCGAACGCGTCTGCAAGGAACTGCTGCGCCTGCTCGCAGCGCCGGCGCCGGCCGATTCGCTGGCGGCGATGGCTAAGGCGGGCGCGCTCGATCACTGGCTGCCGGAATTCACCGGCACGACATCGTTGCGCGCCCTGATCGCGCGCGAAGACCAAGCCAGCGCGCTACGCCGTCTCGCGTCGATCCTGCCGGTCGGCACCGATGGGACGCTGATCGGCAAGCGGCTGAAGCTCTCGACGCAGGACGCCTTGCGTCTTGAAGTCATGCTGGCGCGCGAGCCCGTCCTCGATATCACCGGTGGCCCAAAAGCTTGGCGGGCCGGCATTTATCGTCTCGGCAACAATCTCTATGCCGACCGTCTCTTGTTGGCGATCGACGCCAAGGGAGACTGGCACGCGGCGCTCAAGGTGGCGCGCGCGTGGACACCGCCGGAGTTGCCGGTGAGTGGCGGCGATGCGGTGAAACTCGGCCTCAAGCCCGGTCCGAAAATCGGCGCGCTGATCGAAGCGGTGGAAGGCTGGTGGATCGACGGCGACTTTCAGGCCGATCGCGCCGCCTGCCTCGCCGAACTCGAGCGGTTGATGAAAGCGGCATGATCCGGCCCGGACTGGCGCTGCTGCTGTGGCTCGCCATCGCGGCCCTCGTGATCGCCAACAATCTCGTCGGCGATACCTGGATCGCGCTGTCGCTCTCGGTGCGCGCCGTCGAATGGTACAAGGTGCTGGTGCCGCTGCCTTACGTTCTGTTGATGGCCGCGATCCATGCGCGCCGTACGTCGGGGCCGCAGTGGTTTGAAGCCGCGCTGATCGCCGCGCTGATGTGGCCAACCTCGACCGTGATCGTCGATTTCCTCTACGCCCGCATTGTCTTCGACGAAGATCCCGCCGCCTTCTTCGACCGCTTCGCCTTCTCGTGGGGTGCACCCTATCCGCTGCTGATTGCCGGTCTCTTCATCGCACCGCTGGCGATTGGCGCGCTGACGGCGAAGCGTTAAGGCCAGCGCGCTTCGGGCGGCAGCGACATCAGGATTGCTTCGACATTGCCGTCGGTCATCAGGCCGAACTTGGTGCCGCGGTCGTGCAGCAGGTTGAACTCGACGTAGCGGCCGCGGCGCACGAGCTGATGCTCGCGCTCGGCAGCGGTCCACAGATCGTTCATGTGACGGCGCACCAGCCTGGGATAGATGTCGAGGAAGGTCTCGCCGATCTCGCACGTGAAGGCGAAGTCGCGGTCATGATCGCCGCTGTCGAGATAGTCGTAGAAGATGCCGCCGACGCCGCGCGCCTCGTTGCGATGCGGCAGATAGAAGTATTCGTCGCACCAGGCCTTGAAGTTCGGGTGCCAGGCGGGATCGTACCTGTCGCAGGTCGCCTTGAAGGCGGCGTGGAAGTCGCGCGTGTCGGGCTCGTGCGGCACCATCGGCGTGAGATCGCCACCGCCGCCGAACCAGGCGCGGGTCGTGGCGATGAAGCGGGTGTTCATATGCACCGCCGGCACCTTGGGCGAGCGCATGTGGGCCACCAGCGAGATGCCGGCGGCGAAGAAGCGCGGATCCTCGGCGGCGCCGGGGATCTGGGCGCGGAATTCCGGGCTGAACTCGCCGAAGACGGCCGAGACATTGACGCCGACCTTCTCGAACACCCGGCCGTGCATCAGGCCCATGGTGCCGCCGCCGCGATCCTCGCCCTTGGGGCCGGGTTCGCGTTTCCAGTCCTTGCGGGTGAAGCGGCCGGCCGGCAGCTCCTTATGGGTGCCCGCGAACTCGTCCTCGATCCTCTCGAATTCGGTGCAGATACGGTCGCGCAGCGTGGCGAACCAGGTCTGGGCCTCGCCCTTCCAGCGGGTGACGGTGGCTTCGTCGGGCAGGCTGGACGGACCCTTGGGACCGGTGGCGGAACGGGGTGACTTGCTCATGATCCTCTCGGAAGGCCGGCTGCCGGAAAGCTGTGGGCCGGAAAGCTGTGGGTTTGCCGCAGGCCCTCGCTCAATACCATCGCCGCCGCCAGCGCAACATTGAGGGAGCGGGCGCCGGGCTGCAGGGGGATGCGCAGGCGGAGGTCGGCGCTGTTGTGGACATCCTGTGGAACGCCGGCACTTTCTCGCCCCATCAGCAGGATATCGCCCGGCTGGAAGGTCACTTCGGGGAAGGTGGCGTCGCCCGCCGTGGTCAGCAGGACCAGCCGGGCCTCGGGTCGCTGGGCTGCCCGGTCCAGCAGGAAGGCCTGCCAGGAGGCGTGCCGGGTGATCCGGGCCAGGTCGTAATAGTCCATGGCGGCCCGGCGGATGCGCTTGTCGTCGAGCGGAAAGCCACAGGGCTCGATAATATCGAGCGGCACGGCCATGCCGGCGGCCAGCCGGATGAAGGCGCCGAGGTTCTGGGGAATGTCCGGTTCGTACAGGGCGAGACGCATGCTTCCCTTCAGTGCCTGTCCGCGCCGCGAAAGCAACCGCCACCTCTTGTGCGGCATGCTGTCACGGCGGATTTCCGCTCGCCCCAAGCCCCTACACGAACCTCTGCCTGCGACGTGAAGAAGCCTTGAATAAATCGTGGCTTTTCAGTCTATTGCGGGCACCCAAGAGGACAGAGACACATATGGCTTCTTCAAGCATTCCGGCCGGCGCGCCCAACGACACGCACGGCGATCCGTTGCGGCGCGATTTCCTGATGGTGGCGACCGGCGCACTGGCTGCGATCGGTGGCGTCGCCACGGCGTGGCCGTTCATCAATAACCTCAATCCCGCCGCCGATACCCTGGCGCTGGCCTCGGTCGAGGTGAATATCTCGGCCATCCAGGTCGGCCAGGCAATCACGGTGAAGTGGCGCGGCAAGCCGGTGTTCATCCGCCGCCGCACGCCCGAGGAGATCAAGCAGGCCGAGGCCGTGAAGATGTCGGACCTGCCCGATCCGGCGACCGACGATTCGCGCGTTACCGATGCCACCAAGAAGGTCCGCCGCGAGTGGCTGATCCTGGTCGGCACCTGCACCCATCTCGGCTGCGTGCCGCTCGGTACCAAGAGCGGCGACGCGCGCGGCGACTACGGCGGATGGTTCTGCCCGTGCCACGGTTCGCACTACGACACCGCGGGACGCATCCGCAAAGGGCCGGCGCCGAAGAATCTCGAGCTGCCCAGCTACGTTTTTGTTTCCGACACCCTCGTCCGTATCGGCTGATCGCCTTTCAGGAGTTCTGAGCAATGGCTTCGTCTCACGGCGCTCCGCCGGTCTTCAATAACAAGGTGATCGCCTGGATCGATTACCGCCTGCCGATCTTCTCTTATCTTGAGAAGGAATATAACACCTTCCCGACGCCCCGGAATTTCAACTACTTCTGGAATTTCGGCGCCATCGCCACGGTGATGCTGGTGCTGATGATCGCCACCGGCGTCGTGCTGGCAACCAACTACACGCCGCATGTCGACATGGCCTTCGCCTCGGTCGAGCGCATCGATCGCGACGTGCCGCTGGGCTGGCTGATGCGCGACCTGCACATGAACGGCGCGTCGTTCTTCTTCATCGCCGTTTACATCCATATCTTCCGCGGCATGTACTACGGTTCCTACAAGGCGCCGCGCGAGCTGCTGTGGATCCTGGGCGTTGTCATCTTCCTGCTGATGATGGCCACGGCCTTCATGGGCTACGTGCTGCCGTGGGGCCAGATGAGCTTCTGGGGCGCCACCGTCATCACCAACCTGTTCTCGGCGCTGCCGATCATCGGCGAGCATATCGTGACCTGGCTGTGGGGCGGCTTCGCCGTCGACAACCCGACGCTCAACCGCTTCTACGCGTTGCACTACCTGTTGCCGTTCATCATCGTCGCGGTCGTGGCGCTGCATGTCGTGGCGCTGCACCAGCACGGTTCGAACAACCCGCTGGGCATCGACCCGAAGGGCCCGCAGGACACCGTGCCGTTCCATCCCTACTACACGATGAAGGATGGTTTCGGCGTCGTGATTTTCATGATCGTCTACATGACCTTCGTCTTCTTCCTGCCCGACTGGCTGGGCGACGCGGCCAACTACATCCCGGCCAATCCGCTGGTGACGCCGACGCATATCGTGCCGGAATGGTACTTCCTGCCGTTCTACGCCATCCTGCGCGCCATCCCCGACAAGCTGGCCGGTGTGCTGGCCATGTTCGGCGCCATCGCTGTTCTGTTCGTGCTGCCCTGGCTCGACACCTCGCGCGTCCGCTCGGCCACGTTCCGGCCGATCTACAAGTGGTTCATGCTGGTGCTGGTCGTCGACTTCATCGTACTGGGCCTCTGCGGCGCCAAGCCGCCGGAAGGCTTCTGGGTGCCGCTGTCGCAGGTCGCGACCGCCTATTACTTCTTCCACTTCCTCATCCTGCTGCCGGTCCTGGGCAAGATCGAACGCCCGCTACCGTTGCCTCCCAGCATTGCCGATGCGGTGCTCAAGAAGAAGGCGGCCTAAGCCATGCGTAAGCTCATCGTCACGGGAGCCATCGCGCTCGCTTCGCTCGCCACGGGCATGATGGCCTTCGCGGCCGGCACCGAGGTCCATCCGCCGCACAAGCACTGGCACTTCCAGGGCCCGTTAGGCACCTACGACCGCGCCGCCGCCCAGCGCGGCTTCCAGATCTACAAGGAAGTCTGCTCGGCCTGCCACTCGCTGTCTCTAGTGGCCTATCGCAACCTCATGGATCTCGGCCTGACCGAGAACCAGGTAAAGGCGATCGCCGCCGACATCTCGGTGCCCGATATCGGCGACGATGGCGCCGCCATCGACCGTCCGGCGCGTCCCTCGGACCGCTTCAAGAAGCCCTTCGCCAACGAGGCCGCCGCGGCCTTCGCCAACGGCGGCAAGGCGCCGCCCGACCTCAGCGTCATGATCAAGGCGCGCGAGGACGGCGCCAACTACGTCCACGCGCTGCTGACCGGCTACGTGCCGTTCGAGAAGCTGACGCCCGCGCAGATCAAGGAGTTCTCGATCGGCAAGGACGACAACTTCAACGCCTACTACCCGGGCCACAAGATCGCCATGGCGCCGCCGCTTGCCGAGGGCAAGGTGACCTATGCCGACGGGACCAAGACCACCGTCGACCAGATGTCCGCCGACGTGGTCGAGTTCCTCGCCTGGACCTCGGAGCCGCATATGGAAGACCGCAAGCGCTTCGGCGTTCGCGTCATCCTCTTCCTGATCGCGCTGGCCGGCATGATGTACGCCGTGAAGCGTTCGGTCTGGGCCGACAAGCACTAGACCGGCGCACGCCGCCCAAAGCAGAAAAGCCGCGGTTTCGACCGCGGCTTTTTTGTTGGGCATTGCGTGGAGGGGCATCGGTACTATATCCACCGGTCACGAAGGCAGCCGATGCCGGGCGGAGGTAGTCGATCATGTCGCGTGGGCACGCCGATATTCTCAATGCGAAGAAGGTGCTGGCCGATGTCTGGCCGGGCCAGGCGCAGGAGAAGTCCGTCGCGCTCCTGAAGGCGCTGCACATCCTGACCCGCGACGGTGCGCTCAACCAGGACGCCCGGCGCAAGCTGAAGCAGGTGCTGCATCTGGTGCAGCTTCTCCGCCCCTCGCTCGACGCCCTGTTCGCCGAGAATCCAGAGGCTGTGATCGCCGACCTCGGTACCGGCAAATCCTATCTGGGCTTCATCCTCTACGATCTGGTGATCGGGCCGTTGGGGCGCGGCAGCATCGTCGGCGTGGATGTGCGCGACGAGCTCGTGAAGCAGTCGCAGAAGCTCGCGACGGAAAGCCACTTCACGCGCATGAGCTTCGTCTCCGGCGGGATCGCCGACACGCTGCTGCCGGGCGGCCGTGCCGACATGGTGACCGCCCTTCATGCCTGCGATACGGCAACCGATGACGCCATCCGCTTTGCGCTGCGTCACGAGGCCAAGGTCGTCGCTCTCATCCCCTGCTGCCAGGCGGAGGTCGCGACGCTGCTGGAGGGGGGTAGCGGTCCGTTGGACCAGCTGTGGCGTCACAGCATCCACCGGCGGGAATTCGGCGCCCATGTCACCAACGTCATCCGCTCCCTTGTCCTCGAAGCGCACGGTTACAAGGTGCGGGTGACGGAATTCACCGGGCTCGAGCATTCGCTCAAGAACGAGCTGATCCTCGCCACGCGCCACCAGAAGAGCAATCCGCTGGCCCGCCGCAAGCTCGACCAGCTCGTGGATCAGCTCGGCGTGAAGCCGGGTCTGCTCGACGTTGTAGGCTGATTCAGGCTCGCCGATTAGGAGTCAGCGGCGCGACAGCCGCTTCTCGATCGCCTCATACCGGGCGATCAGGCGACGGGCGCGGTCGATCACCGGGACGTCGATCATCTTGCCGTCGACGGTGAAGGAGCCGCGGCCCTCGGCGGCGGCCTTCTCGTCGGCGACGATCAGTTTGCGCGCATAGGCCACGTCTTCCGCGGTCGGCGTGAAGGCCTTGTTCAGGGTCTGCACGAGGCCGGGATGCACGCAAGTGCCGCCGGAGAAGCCGAAGTCGCGCGCACGCACGGCGCTCTTGGCATAGGCCTCGGGGTCGGAATAGTCGGCAACGGTGCCCAGAATGCCGATCATCGGCACGCCATGCGCTTGTGCGGCAAAGGCCACCATGCGCTTGGGCAGTTCCAGCGCATCGGCGGTCGGCAGCGAGCCGGTCTCCAGCGCAAAATCCTCCCCGCCCAGCATCATGCCGATGAGGCGCGGGCCGTGTTCGGCAATATCGGCGATCTGCGGCAAGGCGCGGGGATGCTCGATCATGGCGCCGAAGCCGACGCTGCCCACCGGCATGCCGCGCTCGCGCTCGAGATCGCTCACGACCTCGTCGAGCAGCTTCAGGTGCTGCACGCTTTCGGTCTTGGTGATGAACAGCGCCGAGAGGCCCGGCCGTACCGCCGCCTCGATGTCGGGAATGGCGAGACGCAGCGGCCGGTTGATGCGCACCGAGACATCGGCGCCGCCGCGCACGACCTTGGCCATGGTTTCGGGCAGCGCTTTGCGCGCTACCGGCTTCTCGGCCACGGTGACGCTGTCCTCGAGATCGACCAGCACGCAATCGGCACCGCGCTCATGCGCCTTGTCGATGAACTTCGGGACATTGCCGGGGACGTAAAGAATCGAACGCCAGACGGGCGGAATGGGACGGATCACTTTTTCTTTCCCTTCGAGATCGCGCCCGACGCGGCGCGCTTTTCGTATTCGGCCTCGCCCAGCAACGGCTTGAGCAGTGCTTCGTTGTGCTCACCTACCCGGGGTGCCGCGAATTTGAGGGCGCCCGGCGTGCCAGACAGGCGCGGCACCACGGCATGCGTCGGCAACTCGCCCATTTCTTCGTCGGGGATCTCGATCAGCGCCTCGCGCTCCAGCACGTAGTCGTCCTGCACGATCTGGGCGATGTCGTAGACCGGGCCGATGGTGACGCCGGCCTCGTCGAAGAACTTGAGGTTGGTGGCAAGATCGCGCTCGCGGATGAAGCCGCCGATGATGCTGTCGAGCTCGATACCGTTCTTCACGCGCTCGATATTGGTGGCGAACTTCGGGTCCTTGACGAGTTCCGGCCGGCCGATCTTGGTCAGCACGCGCTCGGCCATGCCCTGGGTCGAGGCCGAAAGACAGACCCAGTGGCCGTCTTTGGTCTCGTAGACATTGCGCGGGGCGGCATTGGTCGAGCGGCTGCCGCTGCGCACTTTCACCTCGCCGGTGAGCTTGTGGTTGGCGGCCTGCGGCCCCAGCACCGAGAACAGCGGATCGAACAGCGGCAAATCGAGCACCTGGCCCTGGCCGCCATTGACCTCGACCTCGCGCAGCGCCACCAGGACCGCGCCGTAGCCGTACAGGGCGGCCATGGCATCGGCGAGATACATCGGCGGCAGCACCGGCTCGCGGTCCTCGAAGCCGTTCATCGAGGCGAAGCCGCTATAGCCTTCGATCAGCGTGCCGAAGCCCGGCTTGTGACGATAACGGCCGTCCTGGCCCCAGCCGGAGATGCGCACGATCACCAGCTTGGGGTTGATCTTGAGCAGCTCGGCCGGCGACAGGCCCATGTCTTCCATCACACCGGGCCGGAAACTCTCGATCACGATCTGAGCCGAAGCCGCCAGCTTCTTCACGATATCGCGGCCGTCCTCGGAACGCAGGTCGAGCGCCACGCTCTTCTTGTTGCGGGCATAGACCTTCCACGCCGTCTCGATGCCCTTGACCCGCCACGAGCGCAGCGTGTCGCCCTCGGGCGGCTCGATCTTGATGACCTCGGCGCCGAAATCGCCCAACTGCAACGTGAGGATATTGCCGGCGACGAGGCGCGAGAGATCGACAACGCGGACCCCGTTCAGGGGCCCGCGCGCGCCAGGATCGAAGGCCTTTTGGGCAGGCTTCCTAGCCAATGTGCCTGGCCATGAACTCCAGCGTGCGCGCATAGGCTTGCGCGGATGCCAGGGCGTCCCAGCTGCCGCGCTCGTCGCAATGGAAGCCATGGTCTGCGGGATAGTCGTGGATCTTGACGTCGGGATGGAGCGAGCGGAGTTCGTTCACATGCGTCATCGGGATATGCATGTCCTTGTCGCCGAAATGCAGCATGGTCGGCACCGTGGGCTTCTCGGCCTTGGCGCCATGGATGCCGCCGCCGTAATAGCCGATCGCCGCGTCGGGCTTGAGCCGCGTCGCCGACAGCCAGGTGATGGTGCCGCCCCAGCAGAAGCCGGTGACCGCGACCTTCTTGACCCCGCGCTTCTTCAGCTCGGCGATGGCGGAATCGACATCCTGCACCGGCTTGTCGACGCCCATCGACATGACGTAGCCCCGGCCCTCGGCGATGGTGTCGGGCGTATAGCCGAGCTCGATGCCGGGCTTGATGCGGTCGAAGAAGCGCGGCGCCAGCGCCAGATAGCCGTCGCGCGCGAAAGTGTCGGTGACGTGCTTGATGTGGTGGTTGACGCCGAAAATCTCCTGGATCACCACGATACCAGCCTTGGGCGTACCCTTCGGCGTCGCGAGATAGGCGCCGATTTCGCCGGCAGCCGACTTAAGACGGATATCTTCACCCATGAGAATTCCTCCCGGTTACAGCCGGTATTGGAACATGGTAAGGGCGCGGCCATCAACTACCCTGCCCGCAGAGCGAGCCCAGAGATGTACGTTCCTCAAGCCTTCGAAGGCGACGAAACCATCGGCCGCGAGATCATGCGGGACCATAGCTGGGCCCTGCTGATGACATCGGACGAGACGGGTGCTCCGATCGCCACCCATATGTCGCTGCTCTGGCGGGCCGACGGCACGCCGCATGGCTCGCTGATCGGCCACATGGCGCGCGCTAATGCGCATTGGACGCTGTTCGAGCGCCCGGCCGATTCACTGGCCCTGTTCTGGGGCCCGCACGCCTATGTCTCGCCGACCTGGTACAGCCCCGGCGCCAAGGTGCCGACTTGGAACTACGTCACCGTCCATGCCTATGGCCGCCCGCAGATCCTCACCGAGACACCGATGGTGCTGCGGGTGCTGTCCGAGCTGGCCAAGGCCTACGAAACCGGCGCCGGCGAATGGAACCTGGGCGCATTGCCACCCGGCAATGCCGAGGCACAGACCAAAGACATCGTTGCTTTCCGCATACCGCTCTCGCGAATCGAAACCAAGATAAAGCTCAGCCAAAATCGTGAGCTCGAGGATCGCCTGCGCGTCATCGCCACGCTCGAAGCGAGCGATGGCCAGGATGCCCAGGCCACCGCGCGCTGGATGAAGCGGGTGCTGCCTACTTAGCCTGCAGCAGCTCGCCGACCTTGAGCAGGATCAGCTCGTTGTCGTCGGCCTTGCCCAGTGCCCGGCCCGAGGAGAAGGGCAGGTTGTTGTCGTTGCCGACGATGATGTGTTCGGCATCGACCACGTCGACATTCTCGATGGTGAAGAACGGGAAGGTAAGCTTGCCGTTCTTGCCGCCCTGACGGGCCAGCGACTTCGGATCGTCGATGTCCATCAGGTCGATATAGCCCACCTTCTTCACGAAGCCGTCGGCATCTGCCTGGGCGAGATCGATCTTGTAGATGCGCTTGAATTTGGCCGGCACGTTGAAGCAGTCGGCTTTGATGGCGCCGGCGGCGCAGGCCTGCGCCGCGTCGCCTTCGCTGTCGTCGCGCTCGATGATCAGGCCGCTGCTGGCGTCGATCAGGTTGAAGTCGCCGATCGAATTGGTCGGGGCCTCCAGCACGTACTTGAAGCTCTTGCCGGTGAACGCGGCCTTGGCGGCGTCGAATTCGAGAATGCGGAGGAAAGCCTTGCCGTCCTTGGTCTCGATGCCGTTGGCTGCTTCCGACCACAGCGCGCCTTCGAGCAGCGGATAGAGCAGCTTGCCGTCGGGCGAAGCCGCCATGCCTTCGAAGCCCTTGCTGCGACGGACTTCGAACTTCACCGCGCCGGGCGCGCCGGGCAGCAGCATGGAATAGTGGTCGGGCGAACGGACGATCTTGCCGTCGACCTTCGTCTCGACGATCTGCAGCACCTTGCCGGCCCGGTCGGTCTTGATCAGGTAGGGTCCGAACTCGTCGCCGAACCATAGCGCATCACCGATCGGCTGGATCGACTCGATGTCGAAATCGGCACCTGTCAGGTAGCGCTTCGTCGTATTCTCGTTGACGAGGCGGAACGGCACCTTGCGGTCGGGATCGTGCAGGAACGTCGTCGACACGCGCTCGACGGCGCCGGTCTTCCAGTCGGGCTTGACGATATGGAACATCAGCATCGCATTGGGCGAGTTGGCCTTGCTGCCGAAGCCATTGTCGGTGAGCGTGAGGAAGGTGCCGTCCTTCAGGTTCTTGATGCCGGAGAAGCCCTGTACCGGCTGCCCTTTCAGTGGAAAGCTGAGACCGGTGAGGCGCGGCGCCGTCTTGTCGGACAGGGCCGATGTGGCGGGCACGCTTTCCGGCGCATCGACACGCTGGCCCGACGGTGCAGCAAAGCGGCCCGAAATCTGCAGTTCGACCGGTGCATCGGCGGGTGGCGGGATCAGCGTCATCGCCGGCAGGATGGCATGGCCTTCGAGCGTGGCCGGGAATTTCGTTTGCCCGGTGGCGCCAGTGGCCATGAGCGTCAGCATCGCAGCAGCGATGAACACCTGTTTGTGAATCGGCATTTTATCTCCCCGTTTATGACGAGGGAGGAGGTACAGGGCCGAGGCTACGGTTTGCTGACAGCCTTCTGTGGATGTCTCCTGACCTGCAACGCAAACGCAACAAATCCGTAAGCGCGCTATCTCGCGCGCTCGCTACTCCGGCGCCTTCATTCGAGGAGAGCGCCATGACTCATGACGATGCGGTCCATGACGATGCCACCGATCCCGACGATATCGGCTCCAACCCCAGCGGTGAGCCGTCGATCGGCGAGGTGATCGAGCGGCGCTTCAGCCGACGGGACGCTCTGCGCGGGCTGGCCGGTTTGGGCGCCGCAACCCTTGTCGCCAGCGAACTGCCAGGGTCGCCCGCACGCGCGCAGACCGCTGGGCCGTCGTCGCTGACCTTCAGGGAGATCGGCCATACGCTGGATACGACAGAGCATGTGCCCGAGGGCTATGAAACGCAGGTCCTGATCCGCTGGGGCGATCCCGTGGTCGCCGGCGCGCCGGCCTTCCAACCCAATGCCTTGACCGCCGCCGCGCAGGAAAAGCTCTTCGGTTACAACAACGACTATATTGGCCTGCATCCGTTGCCAGTCGATAGCCGCGCCATCGATCGGTTCCTGATGGTGGTAAATCATGAATACGTCAATCCGCCGCTGATGTTCGCGGGTTACACGACCTCGACCAAGGCGCAGAGCGAAGTCGAGATGGCGGCCATCGGCGGATCGGTGATCGAGATCGCGCGCGAAGGCGGTCAATGGAAGGTCGTGGCCGACAGCAAGTACGGCCGCCGCATCTCGGTCAATACGGCGATGGATTTCTCCGGCCCGGCGGCGGGTCACGACGCGCTCAAGACCTCAGTCGATCCCACCGGCCGCAAGGTCTTCGGCACACTCAACAACTGCGCCGGCGGCAGCACGCCCTGGGGCACCTGGCTGACCTGTGAGGAAAATTTCGACGCCTTCTTCGGCGGCGATGCCTCGAAGCTCGCGGATCAGGCCGCCGCCAAGCGCTACGGACTCGGCCGCGAGGCAGGCTACAACTGGTGGCGCCATGTCGATCGCTTCGACATGGGCAAGGAGCCCAACGAGTCCAACCGCTTCGGCTGGGTGGTCGAGATCGATCCCTATGAACCCGGCGCGACGCCGGTCAAACGCACCTCGCTCGGTCGTTTCAAGCACGAGGGTTGCACCTACGCTTTGGCCAAGGATGGTCGCGTCGTCCTCTACAGCGGCGACGATCAGCGCTTCGATTATGTCTACCGATTCGTGACTTCGCGCCCGTGGAATCCCAACGACCGGGCGGCCAACCGGAACCTCCTGGACGAGGGCACGCTCTCGGTCGCGCGCTTCAACGACGACGGCAAGGTCGAATGGCTGCCGCTGGTGCAGGGACAGGGCCCGCTGACGGCGGAGAACGGTTTTGCCACGCAGGCCGATGTGCTGATCAAGACACGGCTGGCCGCCGATCTGCTGAAACCGACGCCGATGGACCGGCCGGAGGATATCGAGACCAATCCGGTGAACGGCCGTGTCTATCTCGTGCTGACCAACAACAGCCAGCGCAAACCCGAGCAGGTCTCGGCCGCCAATCCCCGCGCGCGCAA
Source organism: Reyranellales bacterium (assembly GCA_038224985.1). GTDB lineage: Bacteria > Pseudomonadota > Alphaproteobacteria > Reyranellales > Reyranellaceae > Reyranella. The sequence goes on along the minus strand of JBBRFD010000054.1, from coordinate 4,073 downwards.
CGAGCACGGCCATATCATCGAGATCGCGCCCAAGGATGGCGACCACGCGGCGGCCGAATCGGCCTGGTCGATTTTCCTGCTGGGCGGCAAGCCCGGCCAGGATGCCGGTGCGCGCTATCATCGCGCCACCAGCGACAATGGCTGGCTTTCCTGCCCGGACAACATCGCCTTCGACAGCAAGGGTCGCATCTGGATCGTGACCGACGGCGCGCCGGGCGCGGCGGGCGTGGCCGATGGCGTCTATGGCGCCGACACGGCGGGCTTCGGCCGCGCCCTCACACGGCTATTCTATCAGGCGCCAACCGGCGCGGAGGTCTGCGGGCCGATCTTCACGCCCGACGACCAGACCTTCTTCCTGGCCATCCAGCACCCTGGCGAGGATCGCGGCTCGTCCTTCGAAAAGCCCTCGACGCGCTGGCCCGATTTCAAGGAGGGCATGCCGCCGCGCCCGGCCGTAGTGGCAATTACCCGGAAGGGCGGCGGCCCGGTCGGGAGCTGATTGCAGTCGCTCTGCCGATCGCGCCGTCAACGATTGATCGGATTTAACGCCGGGACCATCATCGCCTCCGTTCAGGGGAGCCGATGATGCAGGACGACGACGATTTCGTTTCCAGCGACAGCCGCGAGACGTCGATCGGCGAGTTGATGTCGCGGCGCACGGCGCTGTTCGGACTCGCCGGCACGGCGGCGCTGGCGCTCTCGGGCACCGCCTCGGCGCAGGGCGCGAAGGCCAATCCGTCTTCGTTCACCTTCGCCGAGATCCCACATGGCAACGACGCCCAGCATCACGTGCCCGAGGGTTACGAGGTGCAGGTGCTGATCCGCTGGGGCGATCCGGTGCTGCCCGGTGCGCCGGCCTACGATCCGTCGAAACTGACGGGCGCCATCCAAGCGCTGCAGTTCGGCTACAACAACGACTTCCTCGGGCTGCATGCTTTGCCGGCCGGCTCTGTATCGGGTGATCGCTTCCTGATGGTCGTGAACCACGAATACACCAACACCAATTTGATGCTGCCGGGCATCGGCGAGGGGCGCGAGGCGCGGCTGAGCGCCGACAAGCCGCAGGTCGAGATCGAGTTGGCGGCGCATGGCGGTGCGGTGATCGAGATCGCCCGCGAGGGCCGGCAATGGAAGGTGGTCGACAACAGCCGCTACGCACGGCGTATCGATGCGACCACGCCGATGCGCATCGCCGGGCCGGCGGCCGGCCACGACAAGATGAAGACTTCGGCCGATCCGGCGGGAAAGACCGTGCTCGGCATGTTCAACAACTGTGCTGGCGGCGAGACGCCCTGGGGCACCTGGCTGACTTGCGAGGAGAACGTCAATTTCTACTTCACCGGCGATCCCGCCAGGCATCCCGACCAGGTGCTGGCGCGGCGTTACGGTCTCGGCCGCACGATCGCCTATGCCTGGGGGCAGCATTTCGACCGCTTCCATTTCGAGAAGGAACCGAACGAGCCCTATCGCTTCGGTTGGGTGATCGAGATCGATCCCTACGATCCGGCAGCGCAGCCGGTGAAGCGTACTGCGCTCGGCCGCATGGCGCATGAGGGCGCCCATCATGCCGTGGCCAAGGATGGCCGCGTCGTCGTCTACATGGGCGACGATACGCGCTTCGAATACATCTACAAATTCGTCACATCGAAGCCGTGGAACCCGTCGGACCGCGCCGCCAATCGCGACCTGCTGGACCAAGGCACGCTTTACGTCGCGCGCTTCGACGAGGGAGGCAAGGCTGCGTGGCTGCCGATGATCCACGGGCAGGGGCCGCTCACCGCCGAGAATGGCTTCGCCAACCAGGGCGACGTGGTGATCGGCGCCCGCCGCGCCGGCGATCTCTTGAAGGCGACGCCGATGGATCGGCCCGAGGACATCGAGCCCAACAAGGTGAATGGTCGCGTCTATGTGGCACTTTCCAACAACAGTGCGCGCAAGCCCGAGCAGGTGAACGGGCCCAACCCGCGCGCCAGGAACGACCACGGACATATCCTCGAAATCACGCCCGCCGATGGCGACCACGGCTCGACGATAGGCACGTGGGAGGTCCTGTTGGCGGCGGGACGTCCGGGCATCGATTCCGGCACGTCGTACAATCTGGCGACCTCGGCCGAGGGTTGGTTCACCTGTCCGGACAATGTCACTTTCGACAGCAAGGGTCGGCTATGGATCGCCACCGACAGCGCCGAAGTCGCGGGCACGGCGGACGGTCTTTATGCCTGCGATCTCACGGGCCCGGCGCGCGCCCTGACGCGGCAGTTCTTCGTGGCGCCGAAGGGGTCCGAGGTCTGCGGCCCGACCTTCACGCCCGACGACCGCACGCTCTTCCTCGCCATCCAGCATCCCGGCGAAGGCAAGGGCTCGAGCTTCGCCACGCCGACGACGCGCTGGCCCGACTTCAAGGACGGAATGCCGCCACGTCCAGCCGTGATCGCCATCACCAAGAAGGACGGCGGCGTCATTGGTTCCTGAGACGCACCCGGCGTCTTTCCGATTCTCACGGATCAAGCTGGCCACAGCAAAAAAACCTCATCCTGAGGAGCGCTGCGCAGCGGCGCGTCTCGAAGGATGGGCGCGAGCACCGCGTTTGTTGCCCATCCCAAAGCGGAGGTTACTCCGCTCGATTCGAGACGGCCCTTCGGGCCTCCTCAGGATGAGGACTTTGCTTAAGCCGCTCTAGCCGTCGATCACAGCCATCGCATCCATCTCGAACAGCCAGTTGGGCTGGGCGAGGCGGGGGACATAGATGAAGGTGCTGACCGGCGGCGCCGCCGTATTGACGTAGCGGTCGCGGATGGCGCGATAGCCGTTGCGCTGCTCCTGGCTCACCGAGATGTGGCAGTAGTTGTTGATCTTCACCAAGTTCGTGAAGCTGCCGCCCGCCGCGGCAAGCGCGAGGCCAAGGTTCTTGAACACCTGTTCGACCTGGGCGTCGAAATCGCCTTCGCCCACCATCTTGTCGTTGGCGTCGTGCGGTACCTGGCCCGCGATCAGGATGAGCTTGCCGCTGGTGATCTCGCAGACCTGCGAATAGCCGCGCGAGGCCATGTTGAGCGGCATGGACAGCTTGACCGCCATGCGGGACCTCAGACGTTGAAGCGGAAGTGGAAGACGTCGCCGTCTTTCACAGCATATTCCTTGCCTTCGAGGCGGAGCTTGCCGGCATCGCGCGCGCCCGACTCGCCCTTCAAGGTCACGTAGTCGTCATAGGCGATGGTCTCGGCGCGGATGAAGCCCTTCTCGAAGTCGGTATGGATGACGCCGGCGGCTTCCGGCGCGCGCGCCTCGCGGCGCACGGTCCAGGCGCGGGCTTCCTTGGGGCCGACGGTGAAGAAGGTCACGAGGTCGAGCAGCTTGTAGCCGGCGCGCACGGCGCGGGTCAGGCCGGTCTCCTTGAGGCCGAGCGAGGTCAGGTATTCGGTCTGGTCCGCCGGCGGCAGCTGCGCCACTTCGGCCTCGATGGCGGCCGAGATCACCACGGCCAGCATGCCGCGCGTCTTGGCAAAGGCCTCGGCCCTGGCGCTGTGCGCGTTGCCGGTGGCGGCCGAGCCTTCGTCGACGTTCAGCACATACATCATCGGCTTGGCGGTGATCAGCTGCAGGCGATGGAAGACCAGCCGCTCATCGTCGGTGATCGGCGCCTCGCGCGCGGGTTTGCCGTCGCGCAACGCATCGAGCGCCTTCTTGACCACAGGCGCTTCGGCGGCGGCTTCCTTATCGCCGCTCTTGGCGCGCTTCTCGAGATTGGGCAGGCGCTTTTCCAGCGAGTCGAGATCGGCCAGCATCAGCTCGGTTTCGACCACCTCGGCATCGTTCACCGGATCGATCTTGCCGTTGACGTGGGTGACGTCGCCATCCTCGAAGCAGCGCAGCACATGCACAATGGCGTCCACCTCGCGGATGTTTCCCAGAAACTGGTTGCCCAGCCCCTCGCCCTTGGACGCGCCTCGGACGAGGCCAGCGATATCGACAAAGGTCAACCGCGTGGGAATGGTTTGAAGCGACTTGGCAATGGCGGACAGCGCATCAAGACGCGGGTCCGGCACACCCACCTCGCCGACATTCGGCTCAAT
>JBBRFD010000053.1:0-25994 GCA_038224985.1 Reyranellales bacterium | reverse complement strand
TCTCCGTCAGGGTGCCGGTCTTGTCGGTGCAAAGTACGGTGGCCGAGCCCAGCGCTTCGATCGCCGAAGCGCGCCGCGTGAGCACGCGAGCCTGCGAAATCCGCCAGGCGCCCATGGCCATGAACACGGTGAGTACGACCGGGATTTCTTCCGGCAGCATCGACATGCCGAGCGCAATTCCCACGAGCACGGCATCGAGCCAGTCGCCGCGGAAGGCGCCATAGAGCAGCACGGCGAGCAGGCTGACCACGCCACCGCCCGTGGCGAAAATGCGCACCAGCCGGCGCGTCTCTGCCTGAAGTCGCGGCGGCTCGGTTTCCATCGTGCCCAGCGACTGGCCAATCTGGCCGATCTCGCTGCGCGGACCGCTGGCAACGACCACGCCGATTCCTGTGCCGCGCACGATCAGGGAGCCGGAAAAGACATTGGGCAGGTCGTCGCCGCCGGGGTGACGAGCCGCTGCATCGACGATGCCCACCGTGGCCAATTTTCTCACCGGTACGGATTCTCCGGTCAGCAGGGATTCGTCGGCCTGCAGGTCGTGGCTTTGGGTGAGTACGGCATCGGCGGGGACACGATCGCCCTCGACGAGAACGATCAGGTCGCCGCGCGCCACCTCGCGGCCGGCGATCCGCTTGTGCTCGCCATCGCGAATGCCCATCGCGCGCGGACTCGTGAGGTCGCGCAACGCCTCGAGAACCCGTTCGGTCCGCGACTCCTGGATCACGGTGACGAGGACCGACATCGCAGCGAAACCCAGCAGGATCAGCGCTTCCTCGAGGCTCCCCAGAATCAGGTAGATGGCGCCGCCGCCCAGCAACAGCGCCAGCATCGGCTCGCGTATGACCTCAAGGAAGATGCGAAAGACCGTGCGGCGGTCCGAGCGAAGCAGTTCGTTGTAGCCTTCGACCTTCAGCCGGGTCTGTGCCTCAGCCTCGCTCAAGCCCCGAAGATCGCATGGGGGCTCCGATGTCGGGTTCATGGTTCGAGAGACTTTAGATACGCGATCAAGTCTCCAATCTCGGAAACGTTAAGCTGGAACTGGGGCATAGCCGGGTGGCCGGTAACAATACCCTCGGCAAGCGCTTCCGCGAGATACTCCACCGGATAGCGTTTATGAAGCGAGCGGAATGGTGGAGCAATCTGGATCGGGCTCGCTCCAGCAACGCCAATCGCATGACATGAGGCGCAATGGGTCTGGGCGAATGTGTATCCGAGTCGGATGCGCGCTTCCTGTGCCTGGGTCGTGGTCGTCACGAGGCACCCCCATATGACGGCAGCCAGCGTTATGATTCTCACAGCCGCCGCGCGCGACAGGCTTCGACTGCCTGGTCCGCAGCCTTGCAGGCCGTATCTGCCACGGCGGCATCGTCGAGTTGGTCCAACGTCGCCTGTTCAAGCGTTTCCGAAGTTAGACACGCGCCTGAAAGGCTGGTCGGCAAAAGACGTTTATACGCGGTGATCGAAATCTCACGCAGGCGCGTTAATTCTTTTTCGATGAAAATCATGGAAGACAGTCCTCAAGTTAGAGGGTGCAGCGCAGCGCAGATCCGTCAGTAAGCCATGAAGAGTGGAACGTCGCATTTCTTAAGCAACGATTGAGTGACGCCGCCCAGTGTAAGTTCGCGCACACGCCAATGGACAAAAGCGCCCATTACTATCAGGTCGGCTTTCTTCTCGTGGGCAGCGTCGCGCAGCGTCCGGGCGACGTCGCTATCATGCGCGGTCAGGCTTTCCGCCATCGCGGGCACACCGTGCCGGTTGAGATGCACGGCGAGGTTGGCACCCGCCGCCTCGCCCGGAAGATTCTTTTCACCGGTGACAGATAAGACCGTGACGGCTTCGGCGCGACGCAGGAGGGGCAGCGCGTCGTTCGTCGCGCGTGCAGCCTTGGCACTTCCATCCCAAGCCACGATCGCGCGATGGCAATGGAAAGTATCGCAATGCCGCGGCACGACGACCAGTGGACGACCGCTGTGGATCAGTAGTTCCTCGATAAGGCCACGATCGAGGTTGAGGGCATGCGACTCGCTGTCGAGGATCGTGAGATCGTGCAGGCGGGCTTGGGTTGTGAAGCTGGCTAGGAGTTCCTGATAGCCCAGATGGGGCGTCTGTACTGTGCAATCGATGCCAGTGGCGGAAGCTTCCTTGCGTGCTTGCTTCGCCAAGGCCTCGGCCATGGCTTTTCTGCGGAAGTTTTCGGAACCTACCAGATTGGCGGCGATTTGCGCGAACCAGGCGCTCTTGACCCGCACCCGTACTGAAGCGGATTGCGTGGTTACATGGGCTTGCGAATGCTGTGCGAGGGATAAGCCGTAGAGAAGAGCGGGGGAGTGCTCGCTTGTCTCATACTCACTCGTGAGGCCGATCAGAATATCCTTGATACCGGCGATCATGTCGGTTCTCCTTTGAAGGGGCTTGGTAGAAAGATGCCCATTACGGCGTCCCGCCGCATTGACCTGCCGAAACCGGGGCTTCGGTCGAGTATCCGCCGGCCAAGTCAGCCTGCGCGGCCGCCCAAGATTTTCATCTCTTCCAGCCAGCGCTCTATGCCCTGCTTGTCGCGCGTGGCGACACTCCCCAGCACGGTGTCGCGCACCGGCGAGAAGCCGACGAAGCGCAGGATGTTGCGTTTGAGATTCTTCAAACCATGGGCGCGGAAGTACCAACGATAGACGAAGGCCGGCATGCCCATGGTTACAACGACACGCGCCGAGCGGCCGGTGAGGTGCATCTCGGGCAGACCGCGCGGCCGATTGGTGAACGCGAAGCCCGGCCGCAACGTCTGCTCGAAGAAGGCCTTCAGGATCGCCGGCATGTCGCCCAGCCAGAGTGGGAAGATAACCACGACATGATCCGCCCGGCGGATCGATTCCTGGGCCGCCGCGATGTCGGGCGGCGGGGTGCCCCGCTCGAACTCGATCATCGAGCGCAGGAAACCAAATTGCAGCGCCGCAACGTCGATGCGCTCCACATCATGTCCGGCGGTGCTCGCGCCGGCGGCATAGGCTTCGGCGAGTGCATGGCAGAGGCCACGGCTGGCGGCGTCAGGATGGCCGTTGAGGATCAGGATTTTCTTGCTCATGACGTCTGTGTGCTCTCATGGCAGGTCACCGCCTTGATCCGCATCAATGGCGGTTTGCGCGGGTCTTGCCGCCCCGCCTACGTAGAATCCCTTAGTTCTTTACCTGAATGGCAAGCAGGTGCCGTCGGAGATACCCAAGCGTCACTCCGCGCCGTTCACAGGAGAGACCCCGATGCAATCTTTCGCCGCCACCAGCGTCGCCCGGCTTCCCGCTCCCGCAGCCATCGTCATGCGCGGCCCGGCGGCCATGCCGCCGCCGTACATCAATGGTGGTCGCATTCACGACCGTCGTAAAAAAGAGGCGCCCCTCTCGTTCGGCGTGGCGCGCAGTCTGGTCAAGGGCGAGGAGCTTTTCGCCGAGGGCGACGGTTCCGATTTCTTCTACAAGGTTGGCTTGGGCGCCATTCGCACCTACAAGCTGCTCAACGACGGCCGCCGCCAGATCGACGCCTTCCACCTTGCCGGCGATATTTTCGGCCTCGAAATCGGCAGCGAGCATCGCTTCTCGGCGGATGCCGTGGGAGACTCGACCGTCGTTGCCTATCGCCACTGTACTCTGGAAGACTTGTCGATACGCGATGCGGTGCTCGGCCATCAAGTCGTGTCCTCGATGATGCTCAACCTCGAGCGCGCGCAGGACCACATGCTTCTGCTCGGCCGCAAGACGGCAGAGGAGAAGATAGCCAGCTTCCTGCTCGATATGGCCCGCCGTATCTCCGGCGGCGACAAGTTCGAGCTACCGATGCAGCGCTCCGATATCGCCGATCATCTCGGCCTTACCATCGAAACCGTGTCGCGCACGCTTACCCAGCTTGCGCGCAATGGCTTTATTGAAATAGCGACCGCCAGCCGGGCAGTCGTTCTGCGTAATATACCGGCGCTACAACGACTTAACGCCTAGGGTACAGCTATGAAACATGCTCATGCGGTCGTCTGGATCGACCATCACGAAGCCAAGGTGTTCCACTTTACCGCTACCGAAACGGAAGAGACCACCGTCCATCCGCACGACCGCCATGCCCACATCCACCATAAGGCCAACACGATCGGCAGTGGGCACGCCCTGCCGGACGCCACCTATCTCCGCGCTGTCGCGGATGCCTTGGCCGATACCGGCGCGATCCTGATCGTCGGTCCGTCTAGCGCCAAGATGCAGCTTGAGTCCTACATCGCCGAGTATGATCGAGCGATGCTGGGCCGGGTCGCCGCCGTACGGCCATTGGACCGCGCGACAGACGGCGAGGTCGTGGCGTTTGCACGCAAGTTCTTCCGCGCCAACGACCGCATGCGGCCGACCGCATAATCTGGCATGCCGAGCCTCACGCCCAAGCTCGTCACCATGCTGCGCGAGGGCTACCGGCCAGAGATGCTGCACGCTGACGCGGTGGCGGGCCTCACGGTGGCCATCGTGGCGCTGCCGCTCTCCATGGCCATCGCCGTCGCCTCGGGCACGACGCCCGATCGCGGCCTCTATGCCGCCATCGTCGGCGGCTTCCTCGTCTCGCTGCTGGGTGGCAGCCGTTTCCAGATCGGCGGTCCGGCGGGCGCCTTCATCGTCCTGGTCGCGGCCTGCGTCGAACGCCACGGTATCGACGGCATGCTGCTGGCGACGGCGATGTCTGGCGTCTTCCTCGTGGCCGGTGGCGCGCTCAGAGTCGGAACCTGGATCCGCTTCATCCCCCATCCCGTGACCATCGGCTTCACCGCCGGCATTGCCGTCATTATCTTCGCCAGCCAGGTGAAGGACCTCTTCGGCATCACGCTGGCCGGCCGCGAGCCGGGCGAGATCATTCCGAAGGTCGCGGCGCTTTTGGGCGCCATCGGCACGGTCAACCCGGTGGCGGTGGCGCTCTCGGCGCTCACCATCGGTATCATCCTGCTCGTGCGCCGGCTTCGGCCGACCTGGCCGGGACTGCTCTTCGCCGTGCTGGCGGCCGGCCTCGCGACCTGGGCCTTCGGCCTGCCGGTCGAGACCATCGGCAGCCGCTTCGGCGGCATTCCCTCGGCCCTGCCGCTGCCCCACCTGCCGGATTTCTCCCTTGCGAAGATGCAGGCCGTGCTGCCGGATGCGTTGGCCTTCGCGCTGCTGGGCGCCATCGAGTCGCTGCTCTCGGCCGTGGTCGCCGACGGCATGACCGGACGTCACCACCGTTCCAACGGCGAGCTGGTGGCGCAGGGCGTCGCCAATATGGGCTCGGCGCTGTTCGGCGGTATCTGCGTCACCGGCACCATCGCACGCACCGCCACAAATGTGCGCGCCGGCGCCAAGGGGCCGGTCGCCGGCATGCTGCATGCCGTCTTCCTGCTGCTGTTCATCCTGATCGCCGCACCGCTTGCGTCCTATATTCCTCTCGCCGCGCTTGCCGGCGTGCTGGCCGTGGTCGCCTGGAACATGGCCGAGCACCATGTCTTCGCCCAACTGCTGCGCGGCCCGCGCGGGATCGCGGCGATGCTGCTGGCGACATTTCTGCTCACCGTCTTCATCGGTCTGGTCGAAGGAATCGGCGCGGGAGTGGCGATCGCCGTGCTGCTCCGCTGGCGCCGGCGGGCCTAGAGTCTTTTCCCGCTCGGCCCGACTCAAGCGGGCGGAAAAACCTTGGCCAGGATCTGCGCGAGGTCGCGCTGCAGGAACGGCTTGGTGAGGCGCGGCAGACCGGCGGCGACGTGGCCGTCCAGTTCGGCATAACCGGTGGCCAGCACGATGGGCAGTCCGGGGTGCCCGGCGGCGATCAGTGCGGCCAGCTCGCTGCCTTTCATGTTCGGCATCATCTCGTCGGTGATGACGAGGTCGAGCGATTGCTCGCGCGTCAGCACATCGAGTGCCTGCTTGCCCGAAGAGGCCTTGAACACGACGTGGCCGAGGTCCTCGAGCATGGCCGCCGTGTTGAGCAGCACCAGCGCGTCGTCATCGACTGCCAGGATGCGCAGCGCCGCCTGCCGCTCGGCCGGCGCCGTGTCCGGCATTTCCGTCGGCACCGGCGCTGTCGTGTCCGGCAGCGCCGGCAGCCACAGTTCGACCGTGGTGCCTTCGTGCTCGACGCTCTTCAGCACAAGGCGGCCACCGAGTTGCTCGGCCAGGCCATGCACCATGGAGAGGCCAAGGCCTGTGCCCTTGCCCACGCCCTTGGTGGTGAAGAAGGGCTCCATGGCGCGGGTCAGGGTTTCCGCGTTCATGCCTTCGCCGGTGTCGGTGACGGAGAGACGGACATAGGCGCCCGGCTTGAGGCCGGTCGCGTGATCCGCCCCCATCTCCTCGACGCGGGCGGCGATGGTGAGCGTGCCGCCGGCGGGCATGGCGTCGCGTGCATTGACCGCGAGATTGAGCAGCGACATCTCGAGCTGGTTGGCGTCGGCCCGCACCGGCGGCAAGTGCCGGGGAAAATCGGTGACGATGTCGATCGAGGAGAGCAGCGCGCGCTGCAGCAGATCGGTGATGCCGGCAATCAGCGCCGGCAGGTCGACGGAGGTGGGCACCAGTTCCTGGCGGCGCGCGAAGGCCAGCATGCGCTGCGTCAGGGCCGATCCGCGTTCGGCTGCCTGCATGGCGTTGTCGATCAGCGACACGATGCGCGGATCCTCGGGGATGCGGCGGCGCACCAGTTCAAGACCGCCCATGATCGCGGTCAGCAGGTTGTTGAAGTCATGCGCCACGCCGCCGGTGAGCTGGCCGATGGCGTCCATCTTCTGCGACTGGAACAGCGCCTCGCGCGCCTGTTCGAGGGCGATCTGGGTGTCGCGCCGCTCGGTGATGTCGCGCGTGACCTTGGCGAAGCCCAGCAGGCTGCCGTCCTCGCGGCGGATCGGATCGATCACGATGCTGGCCCAGAAGTGCGTGCCGTCCTTGCGCACGCGCCAGCCTTCCTTCTCGAAGCGCCCGGCCGCCGCGGCGGTGGCCAGCGCCTTGGCCGGCTCATCGGTGGCGCGGTCTTCCTCGGTGTAGAAGAGCGAGAAGTGCTTGCCGACGATCTCGCCGGGCGCATAGCCCTTGATGCGCTGAGCACCGGCATTCCAGTTGGTGACGTGTCCCTTGGGATCGAGCATGTAGATGCCGTAGTCGGTGACGCTCTGCACCAGCAGGCGGAACTGCTCCTGGCTCTGCCGCAGCGCCTCCTCGGCCTCGCGCCGCCGCGTGAGATCGCACGTCACCTTGGCGAAGCCGATCGGCTGGCCCTCGGGATCGCGGATCAGGTCGATGATCACATGGGTCCAGAAGCGGCTGCCGTCCTTGCGCAGGCGCCAGCCCTCGCCCTCGAAGCGGCCGTCGCGTATGGCCGTGTCCAGCGCCAGTTGCGGCCGGCCGGCGGCGCGATCCTCCGGCAGATAGAAGCGTGCGAAGTTCTGGCCGATGATCTCGTCGGCCGTATAACCCTTGAAGCGCTGGGCGCCGGCATTCCAGCTATTCACCGTGCCTTCGATGTCGAGCATGTAGATGGCGTAGTCGGTGATCGAATCGACGAGCAGCCGGTAACGGCTTTCGTCCACTTTCAACCTAGACTGCCTCTCCTGCGGCTGGGTCATGCCTTCCGATATGGCAGCGCGAAACCCTCGGCAAGGATAGAAAGTTGTGACGGGCCGGGCACCATCCGCTACTTCCGTCCCAACACCTCCGCCGTATGCTCGCCGAGGTTCGGCGACGGCCGCGTCGAGCGCGGGCGCTTGCGGTCGAAGGTGATCGGCAGGCCGACCACCTTGGGGCCGCCTTCGGGCAGCTGCTGCACCAGGTCGACGGCGGCGAACTGCGCGCTGGTCACCAGATCGGCGATGTCGTTGACCGGGCTGCAGGGCACGCCGGCCTTTTCCATGGCCGCCACCCAATGCGCCCGCGTCTCGGTCTTCAACGCCGCGGCGATCATCGCCAGCAGCTCGGTCTTGTGGGCGACGCGCTGCGCGCTTTTGGCGTAGCGCGGATCGGTGGCCCAGTCGGGATGGCCGAGCACTGTTGCGCAACGTGCCCACAGGCGGTCGTTGCCGGGGGCGAGGCAGATCGGATGATCGGCGGTGTCGAAGGTCTGGTAGGGCACGATCACCGGACTGCCGGTGCCATGGCGCTTGGCGACGTTGCCGCTGGCGAGATAGCTGTTCACGCTGCCCTCGACCCAATGCACCGCCGAGTCGAAGAGCGAGGTATCGACGAGGCAGCCCTTGCCGGTCTTGTCGCGCATGCGAAGTGCTGCCAATGCGCCGATGGTACAGAACATGCCGGTCGCCTTGTCGTTGATCGAGGCGCCACAGAAAGTCGGTGGATCCTCGGGCCGGCCGGTCACGCTCATCATCCCGCCATAGGCCTGCAGCAGCGGATCGAAGCCCGGGTTCAGCCGCATCGGGCCCTGGTAGCCGAAGGCCCAGATCGAGCAGTAGATCAGGCGCGGATGGCGCGCGAGCATGGCCTCGGGGCCGATGCCGATCTCGTCGACGACGCCGGGGCGCAGGTTCTGGATCAGGATATCGGCGGTCTCGCAGAGCTTGTTCAGCGCCGCCACATCCTCGGCCAGCTTGAGGTCGAGCACGACCGAGCGCTTGTTGCGGTTCTGGCTGTGGAAGTAGAGCGAGGTCACGCCGTCGGCGGCGAACGGAGGGCCCCAGATGCGCGCGTCGTCGCCGCCGTCGGGCTTCTCGATCTTGATGACATCGGCGCCCATGTCGGCCAGCAGCACGCCGGCCAGCGGCCCGGCCAGTGCCTGGCCCACTTCAATGACGCGGATGCCTTCGAGCGGTAATGTCACGGACGGTCTCTCCTTGTTACGACAACAGGCGGGCGGACCCGCGTCGCGCCTTCATCAGCTTCACGGCCTTCTTGTCGAACGAGACGAAGCTCTCCGCACCAAGCCAGCTGCCCTCATAGGCGATGACGCCATCGGCAAAATCGCCGCCGGCTTCGAGCATGGCCAGTCCGGCCTCTGCGGCAGGTCGATCGATAACGACATTCGCACCGTCGATCAGGCGTCGGATCGCTTCGGCGATTGCGGTCGAGGGAATTTTGTAGCCCTGCGAGAGCACCCAGACCAGCTCGCACAGAGCCGGCAGCGTCAGCGCCACCATCTCGGCCTCCGCCAACTCCGCCTGGGCAATCTCGCTTTGCCTCCGGTTGTCGCCCGTCAAGGCGCGGACGAGCACGTTGGTGTCGGCCGTGATCTTCACCGCCGGCCAGCCCAGCCCCGCGCTGCGATCCGGTTGATGTCCTCGATCGAGAGCGAGCGGCCGCCCTTCCTCTTCAGCAGATTGAAGGCGTCCGAGATTTTCCCGGCGGGCCGCGATGCCTTCACTTCGATGCGGCCGTCGGGCAACTTGTCGACGGTGATCTTTTCGCCGGGATGGACGCCCAGATGCTCCAGCAGATCCTTGCGCAGCGTGACCTGACCTTTGGCGGTGACAGTGAGCGTGCCCATGGCAATCCCTCGGTGTTGGGAGGCTGGCATAAAGTAAGGCGATATTTCCTTACTATCAAGCCGCGTCAGGCGTCTGGCACGTCGGCGCCGCCCGCGATCATCAGCACGCGCGCGGCGTCGCGGGCGGCCAGCGCCATCGACGGGTCGTTGCGCACTAGCGCGCCGGCGATGGCGCCGTCGACCAGCAGCATCAGTTGCGTCGCCAGCATCTCGGGATCGCGCACGTCGGCGCGGGTGAGGAGTTCGCGGAACCAGAGGCGGCGCTGCTCCTTGAAGGTGAGCGCGATCTCGCTGGCGGCATGGGCGGGGTTCTTGAGTTCGGCCACGGCGTTGACGAAGGCGCAGCCGCGGAAGCCGGGGCCGGCAAAGGCCCGTGCGAGCCGCTCGAAGTCACCCAAGATCTGCAGCGCCGGCGGCTTGTCCGAGGTCGGCATGAGTTTCAGCCGCCGCGTCAGGTAGGCCACTATCAGCGCGTCTTTCGATGCGAAATGGTTGTAGAGCGTGCGCTTGCTCACGCCGGCCTCGGCCGCGATGGTGTCGACCCCGGTCGCCAGCCCTTGGCCGTAGAACAGCCGGTCGGCGGTCTCGAGAATGCGCTCGTGCAGGGAAGGTCGTTTCATGAATTACACCGACCTGTTTATTATTACACAGATCGGTGTACAATAGCAACCATGGCGCGCTCATCAATTCTCATCATCGTCGCCGTATCCGTCCTGCTGAGCATCAGCATGGGCCTGCGCCAGAGCCTCGGGCTCTTCCTGCAGCCGTTGACCCGCGACCTCTCGATCGCCGTCGCCGACTTCACCGTGGCCATCGCCATCCAGAACCTCGCCTGGGGCTTCCTGCAGCCCATCGCCGGTGCCGCCTCGAACCGGCTCGGCTTCCGCACGCTGATGGTCGGCGGCGCCGCCCTCTATATCGGCGGCCTCGTCCTGCTGGCGACGGCGCAGGGCCTGTTCGGCGTCGTGGTCGGTGCCGGCATCATGATCGGTCTGGCGCTGGCCTGTACCGCCTCGGCCATCTCCCTCGCCGTCGCCTCGCGCGCCGTCTCCGCCTCGGTGCGCTCGACCGTGCTGGGCATGGTGACGGCGGCGGGTTCGCTGGGCTCGGTGCTGGCCGCCCCCATGGGCCAGATGCTGTCCGACGGCTATGGCTGGCGCGCCGGCGTCGTCGGCTTCGTCGTACTCGGCCTCGGTATGCTGCCCGCCGCCTGGCTCGCCGGCCGCGTCGATGCCATCCCGCTGCCTCAGCGTGCGGCAGGCGCTCCCGCCGACACCTCGATGAAGGCGGCGCTGTCGACGGCGATGGGCAATACTTCGTTTCTGATCATGGCCGGCGCCTACTTCGTCTGCGGCATGCAGCTCGTCTTCCTGACGACGCACCTGCCATCCTATCTCGCGCTCTGCGGCATGGACCCGATGCTGAGTGCCGAGGTGCTGATGGTGATCGCAATCTTCAACATCGCCGGCAGCCTGTTCTTTGGCTGGGCCGGCAGTCGCTGGTCGGAGCAGTCGCTGCTGGGCGCCATCTACACCACGCGCTCGATCATCCTCGCCTTCTACTTCGCACTGCCGCCGACGCCCATGGGCACGCTGGTCTTCGGCGCGCTGATGGGCTTTCTTTGGATGGGCGTCGGTCCCTTGATGGCCGGCGCCGTTGCCACGCTCTTCGGGTTGCGCTGGCAGGCGATGATCCAGGGTCTCGCCTTCATGAGCCACCAGCTCGGCAGCTTCGTCGGCGCCTTCGGCGGCGGCGTGATCTTCGATGCGCTGGGCTCCTACGATCTCGCCTGGAAACTCGGCGTCGGCCTTGGCCTCACCGCCGGCATCGTCCAGCTGATCTTCGCCACGCCGAAGAAGCCGCCACCCATCCCGCGACAAGGGCCGCCGCGCCTCGACCCGGTGCCGATGGGTGGCTAGAGTGCGGCCATGCGCGTTTTCCTCATCACCGGTGCTTCCTCCGGCATCGGCGCGGCCGTCGCCCGGGCGGTTGCCGCCCCCGACACCGCTCTTGTCATCCACGCCCGCAAGAACAAGGCCGGCGCCGAACGCGTCGCGGCGGAAGCCCGGAAGGCCGGCGCCAAGACGCTGATCGTCCAGGGAGACCTCGGCGAGGCCGGCACGGCAACGCGGCTGGTCGCCGAGACCTTTGCGCAATTCGGGCAGCTCGGTGTCATCGTCTCCAATGCCGGCTTCGCCGACAAACGCCCGATCGGCGAAGTCGACCGCGCGGCACTGGATGCCTCGATCGCCGCCATGACCTCGGCCTTCTTCGAATTCGCCACGGCCGCCAAGCCGCATCTGGTGAAGGCCGGCGCGGGCGCCCGCCTCATCGGGATTTCGTCCTTCGTGGCCCATGCCTTCGGGCGCGGCCTGCCGACCTTCCCGGTCTCGGCCGCCGCCAAGGCCGGCATGGAGGCTTTCTCGCGCGCCTATGCGATGGATCTGGCGCCCTCGGGTGGCACGGTGAATTGCGTGGCGCCGGGCCTGATCGAGAAGGATGCCGATGGCCATGCCGCTCTCTCGGTCGACCGTATGGCGGCGATGAGCAAGCTGGTGCCGATGGGCCGCTACGGCAAGCCGGCCGAGGTGGCTGCCGTCGTGGCCTTCCTGTGCTCGCCGGGCGCCAGCTACGTCACCGGCCAGACCATTCACGTCAACGGCGGCGTAACGCTCTAGCGGCCGGCGCAAACGAAAACGGCGGGACCGAAGTCCCGCCGCAAATCCGTCCCGTGAATCGAGGCGTATCGATTACAGGTTCTGCAGCACGTGCGCTGCGGCCGAGACTTCGAACGCGCCGGGCTTTTCGACGAAGAGCTGCGTGATGACGCCGTTGTCGACGACCATGGCGTAGCGCTGGCTGCGCGTGCCGAGGCCGAACTTGGAACCATCCATCTCGAGGCCCATCGCCTTGGTGAATTCGCCGTTGCCGTCGCCCAGCATCATGACCGAGTCGCCGGCCTTCTGGTCCTTGCCCCAGGCGCCCATGACGAAGGCGTCGTTGACGGAGATGCAGGCAATCGTATCGACACCCTTGGCCTTAAGTGCAGCTGCTTCGGCCACGAAACCGGGCACGTGCTTTGCTGAACAAGTAGGGGTGAAGGCACCCGGAAGCGCGAAGGCGACGACCTTCTTGCCGGGCGCGAAAAGCTCTTCGGTGGTGACTGCCTTGGGGCCTTCCGGGCCCATCGTGCGCAGCGTTGCGCTGGGAACCTTGTCGCCAACTTTGGCCATATGTGTCCGCTCCTCAAATGCCGTCCGATGGGGCGGCTTCGTACGGGCCGGACCCTAGGCCGGAGGCCGGATTTTGTCCATCGGGGGCCCGAAACCTCGACCTTAAACCGGACAATCCCCATGGATTCAGGAGATCATTGAATATGCCCGGATCCAGTTCCGCTGCCGCTACCCTCGTCGGCCGTTTCCTGGTCGCCGCTCCTTCGATGCCCGACGAGCGTTTCCAGAAGAGCGTCGTCTTCATGTGCAAGCATGACAACGAAGGCGCCCTCGGCATCATCGTCAACAACAAGGTCGAGGACCTGCCGCTGGGCCAGGTCTATAGGCAGCTCGGCATCGAGGTGCCGCCGGCCGCACCCGAGATTCCCGTGCTGTTCGGTGGCCCGGTCGAGACCTCACGCGGGCTGGTGCTGCACTCCGCCGACTACAAGCGCGACGAGACACTGATGATCGACGGCGGCATGGCGCTGACGGCGTCGCTGGAAATCCTCAAGGACATGGCCGGCGGCTCGGGTCCGCGAAAGGCCTGGCTGGCGCTCGGCCATGCCGGCTGGGCGCCCGGCCAGCTCGACCGCGAGATGCAGGACAACAGCTGGCTGGTCGTCGACGGCGACTTCGAGCTGGTCTTCGACGAAGACCTCAACGGCAAATGGCAGCGCGTGCTCGACCGCCTCGGCGGCAAGCTCGGCACCGGCAAGTTCGATCCGGCGGCGTTCTCGCACCAGACCGGACGGGCGTAGCTACTCCGCCGCGATCTTCGCGGTGGCCGGTGAACGATAGGCGGCGAGCAGCGTCGCCTCGTTCTGCTTCGCCGCCGCTACGTTCTTTTCCTTCACATGGCCGAAGCCGCGCATGGCCTCGGGCACGCCGGCGATCTGCACCGCCAGGCCGTGGTTGTTCTGGTCGAGCGTCGCCAGAACCGACTCGATGGTGGCTTCGAATGCGCCGATCAGGCTGCGCTCCATCCGCCGCTCGGCGCTGTAGCCGAAGATGTCGAGCCTGGTGCCGCGCAGCTTCTTGAGAGAAGCC
Organism: Reyranellales bacterium; assembly: GCA_038224985.1. Classification (GTDB taxonomy): domain Bacteria; phylum Pseudomonadota; class Alphaproteobacteria; order Reyranellales; family Reyranellaceae; genus Reyranella. The sequence goes on along the minus strand of JBBRFD010000053.1, from coordinate 12,261 downwards.
AGCACGCGGAAGACCGGCAAGATCCAGCCGCCGAATTCCTGTTTCTTGAGCTGGCCGGTTTCGAGGTCGCGTTCGGCGAAGAGCGGCGGCGCCAGGTGGAAGGCGAGCTTGTAGTCGCCCTCGAACTGCGTGCCGAGCTTCTTCAGGAACTCGCCATCGGTATAGAGGCGGGCGACTTCGTATTCATCCTTGTAGGCCATCAGCTTGTAGAGCGACTTGGCGACGGCTTCGGCGAGGCCCGAACGGCCCATCGCCTTGGTCTTCTCAGCCTTGGCGACCTTATCGACGAAGGCCCTGTAGCGTTCGGCATAGGCCGCGTCCTGATAGGCCGTCAGCAGCTCGATGCGCTTGGCGACGATGTCGGTCAGGGTGCGGGCGACCTGCTTTTCGACCCGCAGCGTCGGCTTGGCGGCGGCCTGCACGGCGCCGAGATTGTGCGCGGCGAGACGGCCCCAGGCGAAAGTGCGCTTGCTGGTCTCGATGGCGACGCCGTTGAGCTCGATGGCGCGCATCAGCGCCTCGAAGGAAAGCGGTACCAAGCCCTTCTGCCAAGCATAGCCCAGCATGAAGAGGTTGGTGGCGATCGAGTCGCCCATGATCGCCGTGGCAAGGCCGGTGCCGTCGATGAAGGTGGTGGCCTCGTCGCCCGCGGCGTCGCGGATGTTCTTCATCATGGTCTCGGCGCCGAGATCCATGTCGCCGTTCAACACGAAGGCCGCGACCGGCTGCATATGGCCGTTGATGACGGCCTTGGTGATGCCGGGCTCGATGCGCGAAAGTGCTGCCGGAGCGGCGGCCACGACCATGTCGCAGCCCAGCACGAGATTGGCGCCGCCGGCGGCGATGCGCACGGCATGGAGGTCTTCCGGCTTGGGGGCGAGACGGACGTGGCTCATCACCGCGCCGTTCTTTTGCGCGAGGCCCGTGAAGTCGAGCACGGTACAGCCCTTGCCCTCGAGGTGCGCGGCCATGCCGATCAGGGCGCCGACCGTGATGACGCCGGTGCCGCCGATGCCGGTGACGAGAATGCCATAGGCCTCGCTCATCGGCCGCAGCGTCGGCAGCGGGATCGCGGCGAAGGGATCGTCCTTCACGACGGTCAGCTGCGGGCGTGTGCCCTTGCGCACGGCACCGCCCTTCACGGAAACGAAGGACGGGCAAAAGCCGTTCAGGCAAGAAAAATCCTTGTTGCAGTTGCTCTGGTCGATCTGGCGCTTGCGGCCGAGTTCGGTCTCCAGCGGCTTGACCGAGACGCAATTGCTCTTCTCCGAACAATCGCCGCAACCTTCGCATACGGCGTCGTTGATGAAGACGCGCTTGGCGGGATCAGGGAAGGTGCCGCGCTTCCTGCGGCGGCGCTTCTCGGCGGCGCAGGTCTGGTCGTAGACCAGCACGGTGAGGCCGGGGATTTCGCGCAATTCCCGCTGTACCGCGTCGAGTTCGTCGCGGTGGCGGATGGTGACGCCATGGGCGAAGCCGGCATTCATCGGATATTTGCCGGGCTCGTCGGTGACGACGATGACCTTCTTGGCACCCTCGGCTTCGACCTGACGGGTGATCTCCGGCACCGAGAGCGGGCCGTCATGCGGCTGGCCGCCGGTCATGGCGACGGCGTCGTTGTAGAGGATCTTGTAGGTGATGTTGACGCCGGCGGCGGCCGATTGGCGGATCGCCATCAGGCCGGAGTGGTAGTAGGTGCCGTCGCCCAGGTTCTGGAAGATGTGGTTGTCGCCGGAAAACGGCGCCTGGCCGATCCAGGCCACACCTTCGCCGCCCATGTGAGAGATCAGCGAGGTGCGGCGTTCCGGCATCCAGATCGCCATGCCGTGGCAGCCGATGCCGGCCATGGCGCGGCTGCCTTCCGGCACCTTGGTCGAGGTATTGTGCGGACAGCCCGAGCAGAAGAACGGCGTGCGTGCCACTTTCGGCGGCGGCGCATTCAGGAGCTTTTCCTTGGCTTCGAGGCGCGCCAGGCGCTGCTCGAGTTCGGGCGACTGGCCCATATGCTTGTTGAGGCGCGCGGCGATGACCATGGCGACACCGGTCGGGTTCAACTCGCCTTCACTGGGAAGAATGATGCGGCCGGTCTCGTCGGCCTTGCCGATCACCAGCGGGCGTTGGCTGGCCGGCAGGTTGTAGAGAATATGGACGAGCTGGTCCTCCAGATTGGAGCGCTTCTCCTCGATGACGATGACTTCCTGCAAGCCATCGGCGAAGCGCTTGGCGCCTTCCGGCTCCAGCGGCCAAGTCATGCCGACCTTGTAGAGGCGGATGCCGAGCGACTTGGCGCGCTCGTCGGAAATGCCGAGATCCTCCAGCGCCTGGCGGGTGTCGAGATATGCCTTGCCGGTGGTCATGATGCCGATGCGGGCGCGTGGCGTGTCGATCGCCATCTTGTCGAAGCCATTGGCGCGCACGAATGCCTTCACCGCATCCATCTTCGGGCCGTGCAAACGCTTCTCGGCTTCGAGCGGCGGATCGGGATTGCGAATGCCGAGGCCGCCCGGTGGCAGCTGGAAGTCGGTCGGCATGATGATTTTTATGCGTTCGGGGTCGACCCAGACCGAGGCGCCCGACTCGACCGTCTCCGAGATCGCCTTGAAGCCGATCCAACAGCCGGAGTAGCGCGACAGCGCGAAACCCAAAATGCCGAAGTCGAGGTACTCCTGGACGTTGGCCGGGTTCACCACGGGAATCATCGCGGCGGCGAAGACCTGCTCGCTCTGATGCGGCAGCGTCGAGGACTGGCAGCCGTGATCGTCGCCCGCCAGCGCGATGACGCCGCCATGCGGAGAGGTGCCGGCGGCATTGCCGTGCTTCAGCACGTCCATCGAGCGGTCGACGCCCGGGCCCTTGCCGTACCAGATGGAAAACACGCCATCGACCTTGGCGCCGGGAAAGAGGTTGACCTGCTGGCTGCCCCAGACCGAGGTCGCGGCAAGGTCTTCGTTGAGGCCGGGCTGGAAGTGGACGTTGTTCTGCGCGAGGTATTTCTTCGCACCCCACAGCGCATTGTCATACATGCCGAGCGGCGAGCCGCGATAACCCGAGATGAAACCGCCGGTGTTGAGGCCAGCCGCCATGTCGCGCTGCTTCTGCATCATCGGCAGGCGGACCAGCGCCTGGATGCCGGTGAGGTAAACGCGGCCCTTGTCGAGCCGGTAGCGGTCTTCCAGCGCATAGTCGCCGAAAACGAGAGGAGTGCTTGACGTATCGGTGCTCATCGGGCGAGCCCTCCCGGGCGGCAGCTTTAATGGGCTTTTGTGAGCCGATCATAGCCCCTGCGAGAGGCGGCGGGAACGTCCGCCATTCCGCGCTGTGAGCTTCCCTGAAGGTTCCCGGTCGCCGCCGCCCGCTGCTCTCCAGCATGACAGCGCCGCTGCCGAGCGCGCCTCCAGCACGCTAGTTGGTCGGCTTCTTGCCGGCCTTGTAGTTGGCGACCGCCGCCTTGAGCGTGCGGTGTTCGGCGCAGCCGAAGACGCAGAGCGAGTCGAGACGGGCAAGGTGCTGCTCGGCTTCGGCCGGGCGGTCGAGCATGAGGTAGGCCTCGCCGACATATTCATGGGCGCCGAGGTGCTTGGTATCGATGGCGAGGGCTTGATTGTAAAACTGCAGCGAGCCATTGGCGTCGCCCGATTTGCGCGTGGCGTAGCCCATCAGGTTGTAGGCATCGGCGTTCTTGGCGTCCTTGGCTACGACCTGCTGCAACAGCGGCAGTGCGCCCTTGTAATCCTTGGCCTCGATCATCGCCTTGGCCTTGGTGTAATTGGAGTCGGCGGGTTTGGCCGCAGCCGGCTGGTCCGTTGCGCCGCCCATGGCGAGCGCAGGGCCGGCCAACGACAGAGCGGCTATGGTGAAAAAGGCATAAAGGGTCGACCGCATGGTGTTCTCCTGTTTGTGCCGCATTGTTTCGCCACAGCGTCTAAGCGCAATGGTTAACTTATGACAAGGCCGTGAGGTCGCTGGCCTTCTTGATCGTGCGCACGCCGAGTTTGCCCTGGCGTCCGCGGATATCTACCTCTCGCAGAGGCTGGTCGGCCAGGGTGGCGATGCCGCCGCGCTCCAGCAGCTCTTCCGAGACCACCAGCTCGACGGCGAACTCCTTGGTCAGGCTTTCCAGCCGGCTCGCGGTATTGACGGTATCGCCGATGGCGGTTAGCTGGGTCGCCCGCTCATAACCCATCTCGCCGACGATGCTCAGCCCGGCATGCAGGCCGATGCCGATGCGCAACGGCATGTCGAGATCGCCCGACAGCGCCTCGTTGAGATCGTCGAGCGCGAGCGACATGCGCCGTGCCGCCTCGAGCGCCTGTCGGCAGGCAAGCTCCGGTCCGGCATGCAGGCCGAAGATCGCCATCACGCCATCGCCGATGAACTTGTCGAGTCGCCCACCGGCCGCCTCGATGGCCTGACCGGTGGCGCGGAAATAGCGGTTGAGAAGGAACACCACGTCGTAGGGCAGCTTGCCTTCGGAAATCGAGGTGAAGCCGCGGATATCGGCGAAGAGGATGGCGACATAGCGTTCGCCGCCGTGGGCCTGCGGCTGTCGGCGATAGGCCTCGACCGGTCCGGCGCTCGCCGGCAACAGCGGTGTGATGCGGTAGCGCCCCGGTGGCGGGCGCACCTGACAGGCCAAACGTACGGTGGCGGGCGCGCCGACGCGTGCCAGCACCTTCTGTTCCTCGTCCGAGGGCGGCAGCAGCAATCCGCGGTCCTCGCCACCGACGCGCACGCGGCAGGTCGAACAGCGGCCGCGTCCGCCGCAGACCGAGGCATGCGGTATGCCGCCCATGCGGCTCATCTCGAGGAGAGTGAGGCCGGTCGGATGCGACATCACCTTGCGCTCGCCATAGGTGAGATAAACGACGCCGGCGCGACGTTCCCACAACCCCCGTAGCCGGCGGCCGAGAAAGGTGGCGATCCACAAGGCCGAAGCGCCCAGCACCAGGGCGTCGGCGATGACGTAGAGCTGCGCGATCTCAAGCGGTTTGGGCAGATTGGCGCGTGACAGCACTTCGTTGATGAAGCCGGGCTGCTGGGCCAGCTCGGCGAAGTCGCGCAGGGCGATGGCGGCACCGGCGAGCCCCGCCGCCGGTATCAGCAGCGCCACGGCATAGAGCCCGGGAAAGGCCGTGCGGTACCAGGGCCGCAGGCGCCAGGCGAAGTGCAGGCCGATGCAGCCATGGATCCAGACGACGAGCGGCAGCGAGAATTGCCGCAGGATGGCGCTCCAGCCGCCGGCGACCAGCGAACTGAAGACCCAGCCATAGCCGATCTGCACGTCGTAGAGTTCGGCTGCCACCCGCGTGCCAACGACATGGAGGGCGCCCAGCGGCACGATCAGCAACCCGAGCCCGAACTGTGTCCATTCCCAGCGCGACAGCCGCAGCGAACGGCGGCGGAACATCGCCCAGAGTGCCAGCGCGAAATGTCCGCACAGCGCGCCATAGAGCACAGTCTGACCAATCGGATTGTGCCAGACGAAGACAAACCAGACGCGGCCCACTTCGAGCACGCGCAGCGAGATCAGGCCGAGCGCATGATTGAGCAGGTGGGTGGTGACATAGAAAACGAGGACGTAGCCCGACCAGAGGCGGAGCCGTCCAATCATGGCGCTACTTCAGCAGCGCCAGAACGGCTTCCGGCGGCCGGCCTACGGCGGCGCGCTTACCCGATACTACGACAGGCCGCTGCAGCAGGATGGGATGGGCCGCGATCGCCTTGGCGATATCGGCCTTGCCGAGATCGGCCTTCTTCTTGCCCAGAGCCTTGAACTCCGCTTCGCCGTCACGGATCAGGGCCTGTGGTTCGCCGCCCACCAGGTCGATCAGCTTCTCGACCTCGGCCTTGCTCGGCGGCTCCCTGAGGTACTCGCGGATCGTGGGTTCGACACCCTGGGTGCGAAGCAGTTCGAGTGTCTGCCGGGATTTGCCGCAGCGTGGGTTGTGCCAGATCGTGATGCCCATGTGCCAACCATGGCCGCGCCTTCAGCCTTCGTCCAGAGCATCGACGCTGGCAGCGTCGACCACCCTTTTGGCAAGATCGTAGGCGAAGCCGCCGCGCGCCATCGAGGCGAGATCGCGCAGGCGCCTTTCGGCGCGGTCCTTTTCGGCGCGATAGGGCCCGAGCCGCCGCCGCCGCGCATAGGCCGCCGCCGCGCGCCATTCGCGCTGGGCGGGATCGGCGTGCAGTTCCTCGCCCAGGGCCTCCATCGCCGTATCGACGGTGCTGTTGTCGACGCCAGCCATTTTCAGCTTCTGCCGCGTCAGCCTTCCCGAGGTGCCGCGCCGGTGCAGCGAGCGCGCCTTGGTTTGCGCAAAGGCCTTGTCGTCGATTACGCCGGCGCTGACGAATTTGGCGACCACGGCTTCGATGGCTTCCTTGACGTTCTCCATGATCGGCGCGTCGAAAACCTCGGCCTTGCGTACGCGGCGATTGAGGACACGGCGCAAGCCTTCGGCGGTGCTGGGATAGCGGTCGAGATAGAAGGCTGCGACGTTGTTCAGGTACTTGGCCGTGATCGGGCGCGCCGGTTTGCGCGCGGGCTTCTTCTTCGCCGCGTCTTTTACCGCTTTTGCCCCGAGTGGCCTCATCGCAGGGGAATACCAACCATCTCCTGCAGCTCGGTGAGCGCCACGTCGGGATCGCCGACCTTGATGGTGCGCATGCCGAGCGCGCGGGCGGGCTTCAGGTTGATGCCGAGATCGTCGAGATAGATGCAAAGATCTGGCGCCACGCCGACCAGCTTGCAGGCGTATTGGTAGATGCGCGGGTCGGGCTTTCGGAAGCCCACTTTGCTCGATTCGACGACATGCTCGAATAAAGTCATTACCTCAGCCACGGCCTTGGCCTTTTGCGGGCTGCGCGACATGCCGGGGCCGTCGCCGGTCTTCATGTTGTTGGTGATGCAGGCGACCCGGAAACCGGCCGCCTTGCAGCGGCGCAGAGCCTCGACCATCTGCGGTCGAATGTCGCCGCTCAGGATCCTGAGCACGTTCCAGCCGTCCAGCTTCTGGCCCCTCTCCAGGGCCTCCGCCTCGAACAGGTCGACGAAGCCCGGCAGCGATACCTCGCTTCGTTCCATTTTGGCCCAGGCGTTCGTATCGGGATTGCGCGTATTGAGGCCGCGAATGAAATCTTCGGGAAGTCCCGCCTCCTGCTCGTATTTATTAAACGCCTCAAAAGGACTGGAGAGAATGACCCCGCCAAAGTCCCAGAGGACGGCATGGGGCGGGGAAGGGCGGTGCTTATTCATCGGAGGGCCGTTCTCTTTCCTTGGTTTCGCCTTGATCGACACCTATCTGCACGGCTGCAGAGGCGACGGACAAGGTCTTTGGCAGCTTGTCACCGATCACCGGCCGCCACGAACCATTCGACAGGAAACCAGCCATGAACAATGCAGCGGCGACCCCGCGCGATGGGGCTTTGGCGAACACCTCCGACATGATCCGTCACGACGGCCGCAACCGCCGTTCCGCCGAGACCCGGCGCAAGATCATTGAGGCCGCCAAGTTGATGATTGCCGAAACCGGTACGGCGCCGACCGTGGTGGGCGTTGCCCGCCGCGCCGATGTCTCCGTCCGCTCGGTCTTCCAGCACTTCGGCGACGTTGAGTCACTTTTTGTAACTGTGTTCGACGACGTGCGCGGTGGCGTGAACTTCTTCCGCCCCGTGGCGGGCGAAGGCGTGAGCGGCGACGGCGCCTTGGCGGACCGTATCGACCTGGTGGTCGATCATCTGGCCGAGGTCTTCGACAAGGTGGTGCCGCTGCGCATCGCCGCCGGTCAGTTCGGCGATACCAATACCGCCCTGGTGGAGCGCCGTGAGGCCTCCCACAAGGACGCCCGGGCCTTCCTGCTGCAGGTTTTTGCCAAGGAATTGAACGGGTTGGACGAGGCGGCCCGGGCCGAAATGACGGCCGCGCTGGAAGCCGCCCTGTCGATCGACTCCTGGATCATGCTCCGTCGCGGCAGCGGCCTTGGCTTCACGCAGGCCCGTGCCGTCTGGCGGCGCATGGCGACGGCGCTGTTCGATCACGCCCGCACCGACAGCGAGCGCGTACAATTGGCGCACGACTAGCCGTAGTGGGATTGTGTTGTCCGGGCGCCTTGACTTGTCTTGTTGAATCAGTGACTTAAGGCCGAATACTCACTACCTTAAAGTCATTGAAGCATGGCGTCCGGCAATACCCATGAAGATTACACTCGCGAGGAGCATGTCGAAGGCAGCTCCGACCGCGGGTTCGGCCAGGTTTTCGCCGGCTTCTTCGCGATCCTGGCAGCCATCTCGCTGTGGCGCGGCAGCACGACCTGGCATTACACCCTGCCGGTCGCCGCGATCTTCCTCGTGGTTGCCTATACCGTTCCGCATATCCTGGCGCCGCTCAACAAGCTCTGGATGAAGTTCGGACTGCTGCTCTACAAGGTCATGAACCCCATCGTTCTCGGCCTGCTGTTCTTCGTCACCATCATGCCGATCGGCCTGGTCATGCGGGCCTTCGGCAAGGATTTCCTGCGCACGAAGCTCGACCGTAACGCCAAGACCTACTGGATCGAACGCACGCCGCCGGGGCCGCCGCCCCAGTCGATGAAAAATCAGTTCTGATTGTCGAAAGGACGACCGCTATGGGCTCTATCGTTGTGGAACTCTGGGCATTCATGCGTGAGCGCAAGAAGTTCTGGCTGCTCCCCATCATGATCATGATGGTGATCTTCGGCGGCCTGATCGTGCTGACCAAGGGTACGGCGATCGCGCCCTTCATCTACACGCTGTTCTAGGCGGACGCTGTCCCATGCGGGTCCTCGGCATCTCGGCCTACTATCACGACAGCGCGGCCGCGCTGATCGAGGACGGACACCTGGTGTCGGCGGCGCAGGAAGAGCGCTTCACCCGCAAGAAGCACGATTCGGCCTTCCCGGAAAAAGCGGTCGAGTTCTGCCTCGACCGTTCCGGCATCAAGCTGGCCGATGTCGACTATGTCGCCTTTTACGACAAGCCGTTCCTGAAGTTCGAGCGCCTGCTCGAGACCTATCTTGCCTTTGCACCGCGCGGCTTCAAATCTTTCCGCATGGCCATGCCGCTGTGGCTGAAGGAAAAGCTCTTCCAGAAGACGCTGCTGCGCGACGAGATGAAGAAGTGGGAGCCCGACTTCGACTGGCAGAAGCGCCTGTTGTTCGGCGAGCATCACCAGAGCCATGCCGCCTCGGCATTCTTTCCGTCGCCCTTCGAAGAGGCCGCCGTGCTCTGCATGGACGGCGTCGGCGAATGGGCGACCACGTCGCTGGCCATGGGCTCGGGCAACAAGCTCGAGATGCTGCGCGAGATTCATTTCCCGCATTCGCTCGGCCTGCTCTATTCGGCCTTCACCTATTACACCGGCTTCAAGGTGAACTCGGGTGAGTACAAGGTCATGGGCCTGGCGCCTTATGGCGAGCCGCGCTTCAAGGATCTGATCTTCGACAAGATCGTCGACCTGAAGGAAGACGGCACCTTCCGCCTCGACCAGACCTATTTCGACTATTGTACCGGCCTGCGCATGACGAACGACAAGTTCGCCGATGTGTTCGGCATCAAGACGCGCAAATCGGATGAAGAGTTGACGCAGGTCCATATGGATCTCGCGGCCTCGATCCAGGCCGTCACCGAGGAGATCGTCATCCGCCTCGGCCGTTCGGTGCGCAAGGAAACCGGCGCCAAGAACATCTGCCTCGCCGGCGGCGTGGCGCTGAACTGTGTCGCCAACGGCAAGCTGCTGCGCGAGAACATCTTCGAGAATATCTGGGTACAGCCGGCGGCCGGCGATGCCGGCGGCGCGGTCGGTGCCGCCTATGCCGCCTATCACGGCTTCATGGGCCAGCCGCGCAAGCTCAACGGCCATATGGACGGCATGGCCGGTTCCTATCTCGGCCCGGTCTACGCCGACGACGAAATCGCCACGCGCCTCACGGCCGCCGGCGCCAGGTACACGCTGCTCGACCATGCCGCGATGATCGACCAGACGGCGCAGGCGCTGGCGGACTCGAAGGCCGTGGGCTGGATGCAGGGCCGCATGGAATTCGGGCCGCGCTCGCTCGGCGCCCGCTCGATCCTGGGCGACGCCCGTTCGCCCTCGATGCAGAAGACGCTGAACCTCAAGGTCAAGTACCGCGAGTCGTTCCGTCCTTTCGCGCCGGCGGTGCTGCGCGAGGATCTCGGCCAGTATTTCGATATCAAGACCGACAGCCCCTATATGCTGATGGTGGCGCCGGTGAACGAGGATCGCCGTCGCGCCATGACCGAAGCCGAGCAGGCGCTGTTCGGCATCGAGAAGCTGAACGTGCCGCGCTCCGACATTCCCGCCGTCACCCATGTCGACTATTCGGCGCGCATCCAGACGGTGCATGCCGAGACCAATCCCGACTTCCACGCGCTGATCGCCTCGTTCAAGGCCAAGACCGGTTGCTCGGTGCTGGTGAATACCTCGTTCAACGTGCGCGGCGAGCCGATCGTCTGCACGCCCGAAGATGCCTTCCGCTGTTTCATGGGCAGTGAGATCGAGGTGCTTGTGGTCGGCAACTGCCTGCTGCGCAAGGAAGATCAGGATCCGGCGCTGAAGCTCGACTACAAGAACGCTTTCGAACTCGATTAGTCCGGGTGACTGACGCTGTCATGCGCGCCCTTGTCTGCAACGAGCTTGGCGATCCGTCGCTTCTCAGGATCGAGACGCGGCCGATCCCGCGGCCGAAAAAGGACGAGGTCATCGTCCAGGTTGGCGCTGCGGGGGTCAACTTTCCCGATGTGTTGATGGTGGGCGGTAGCTACCAGCACAAGCCCGTGCTGCCGTTCATTCCCGGCATGGAAGGCGCGGGCAAGGTGCTGGGCGTCGGCAAGGATGTCGTCGACTGGCGCAAGGGCGACTGCGTTATCTTCGGCGTGCGCCCCGGCGCGTTTGCTGAATATGTCCGCGTCCCCGACAAAGACAGCCAGCTCATGGCCCTGCCGCTGGGTTGGTCGTGGGCCGAAGGTGCGGGCTTTCGTGTCGCCGCGCAGACTGCCTATCACTCGCTCGTTCATCGCGCCGCCGTGAAAAAGGGCGACGTGCTGCTGGTGCATGGCGCCTCGGGCGGCGTCGGCCTGGCAGCGGTACAGCTCGGCAAGCATCTCGGCGCAACGGTGATCGTCACGGGCAGCGACGATGCCCGCCTTGCCATTGTGAAGGATCATGGCGCCGATCATGTCGTGAACTACCGTGACGCCGACTTCGTCGCCGCGGTCAAAAGCCTGACCGATGGCCATGGCGCCGATGTGATCTACGATCCGGTCGGCGGCGAGGTGCTGGAGAAGTCGCTGCGGGCAGCGGCTTACGGCGCGCGCCTGCTGGTGGTCGGCTTCACCTCCGGCGGGCCGAGCAAGATCATGTCGAACCTGGTGCTGATCAAGGGCCTGTCGGTGCTGGGCGTGCGCGCCGGCGAGACGATCGCGCGGCTCTCGCCCGAACTGGGCAAGGACTATGTTGTCGAGCTGCCCAAGCTCGCGGCGCTGGGCGTCATGCGGCCGCATATCTCGCATCGTTTTCCGATGGAGAAGGCGGCCGAGGCGTTCCGGGCTCTTGTCGACCGCAAGGTGGTCGGCAAGGCCGTGATCGAGATGGGCGTCAGCGCCTAGCTAGCGCTGGAAGACGATGACGACGGCGCGGTCTTTTTCCTGCGCGTCGCGGCTGCCGAAGCTCAGATTGCCGAAAGCCTCGAGATTGTTGGCAATGACCAGATTCTTGGCCGGGATGCCGTCGCGGATCATTTCAGCGGCGACGGCTTGGCTGCGGGCCAGCGCCAGCTTCTCGTTCATCGCCTTGTCGCCCAGCTTGTCGGTATTGCCGATGAGGCAAACCATGCTGACCTGACGCGCCTTGGCGGTGGCCGCAGCCTCGGCGATCTTGGGCTTGCTCTCGGCGCGCAACGCCGCGCTGCCGAGGTCGAAATAGACCGGCACGGGCGGCGACTTGGCCGCCGAACCGCCGCCACCGGGGCAGGGGCCCACGGTCTGGGCGAAAGAGGGCGACGCGGCCAGCATCAGTGAGCCGGCGACGAAAGCAAGAGCAAGACGAGTCATTTGAGTTCCCCTTTAAGGGCCATTTCGGCGAAGGGCAGACGGTCGTTGCCGAAAAACATCATGTCTCCGACAAAGCTCGTGGGCGCTCCGAACACGCCACGCGCCACTGCTTCCTCAGTGATGGCCTTCAACCTGTCCTTAACGTCCTGATCCCCGATTCTGTTCCCGAAGGTC
>JBBRFD010000052.1:0-26381 GCA_038224985.1 Reyranellales bacterium | reverse complement strand
GCCTCTGGCTCGCTCTTGAATCCGAGGCGGGCCGGAGGCTCGCGGTCCAGAAGACTAAGACGTCTTCTCCACCACGCCGATGTAAGGCAGGCCGCGGAATCGGTGGGCCCAGTCGAGTCCGTAGCCGACGAGGAACTCGTCGCCCGCTTCGAAGCCGACAAAATCAGCCTGCAGCGTCGTGCGCCGCTTCTCCGGCTTGTCGAGGAGGGTGCAGATCGACACACGCCTGGCGCCGCGCTCCTCGATCAGCTTCTTGGCGAAGCTGAGCGTCAGGCCCGATTCCAGGATGTCGTCGACCAGCAGCACGTCGCGTCCACGCACGTCATCGACGATGTCGCGCACGATGCGCACGCTGCCGCTGGTCTCGGTGCCGCTGCCATAACTCGACAGGGTGATGAAATCCATCGACCAGTTGGCATTGGCATGGCTGAGCGCGCGGATCAGGTCGGCGGCGAAGACGAAGCTACCCTTAAGCACCGAGACGACCAGCGTGTCGGCCGGCAGCTTGGCCGCAAGCTCGACTGCCATCTCTTCGACGCGCGTGGCGATCTCGGCAGCCGAGAAGCGTATCGAGACTGTCGGTCTTTCGGGGGCCTTGTCCGGCACTGTCCGGGCTACTCGATCGCCGGGACGATATCCGTGGTGCCGGCCGGCGGATCGTCCAGCACCTGGCTGAAGGGCCGGCGCGCACCCGGCAGGATCGGGCCTTCGATCAGCGCATAGGCGCGCTCGCCCAGCACATCGTTGTCCTTCTTGAAGACCAGCTTCAGCGTGCGCGTCGTGCCGGGCGCCTTGCCCTTGTTCACGATCTCGCCGCGCACGACATAGCGGCCGTCCTGGTAGTCGACCTTGCTCGCCGACAGATCGACCTCGAGCTGCGGGCGCGACAGTTCGGTGAGCGGTGGTGGCGTGGCTGGCCGTTGGGTGACGGGCGGCATCGCCGGCGTCGTCGGTGTCATAGTCGGCGCCGGCGCCGGCGTGGCCGGAGCGGGCTTGGCCGGGACTGGCGCAGTCGTCTGGGGAAGCGTTGTTTGCGGCGCCGTCGTTACGACCAGCGGCAGGCCAAGCTGCTCGCGCAGTTCCGCCGGCAACATCGGGATGACGTCGTCCTTGAAGTAGTAGAGCAGGCCGCCAACGATGCCGGCGAAAACCACCAGGCCGATCAGCACTTTCGCCCAGCCGGGAAACTCGCGCGACTCGGCAATCGCCGGCAGCGCCGAACCGTAGGTCTGCGGACGGATGACGAAGTCGGGCACCGGGCGTTCATCCGGCACGTACTCGTCTTGCTCAGGATACACGGGTGCCGGTCCGAGTTCCTCGAACCAGCGATGGTTACAGCGGAAACACTGGACAGTGCGACCCGCCGGACCCAGCGCCACCGGATCTACCGTGTAACGCGCCCCGCAATTAGGACAATTTATCTGCATTGAGCGGGGCTGCTCCCCACTAGATGTGCTTGCAGGAAGACATTACGGCACTAAAACTGGGGACACAAGCAATGCCAACCCGCTTCTCCACAACCCATGACATGACGAATCACTTTCCCTTTGTTCGCTGCGCCTGTCTGCGCGCCGATGGTGGCGGTTTCGTGAAGATATGATCGCGCTCGCCATCCGCTCTTTTCTTTTCAATGCTGGCTGGTACGCGGGCTCGACGATCATTGCAATCGTTGGCTCGCCGATCCTGCTGCTATCGCGCCGTGCCGTGCTCGCCTGGGCGCGTTTCTGGATTCACTTTTGCCTGGGCTGGCTGCGGTTGATCTGTCGTCTGACGCATCGCGTCAGCGGGTTGGAGAACCTGCCTCCCGGCCCGGTGATCATCGCGTCCAAGCATCAATCGTCCTGGGAGACCCTGTCCTACACGCTGCTCTTTCCCGGCGCAGCGATCGTGCTGAAGCGCGAATTGCTCTTCATCCCGATCGTCGGCTGGGCGATGGCGCGGGCTGGCAATATCGCCGTTGCGCGCGGCGACGGCGCCTCGGCGCTGCGCAGCCTCACCAGACAAGCCAAGGCCGTGCTGGCTGAAGGCCGCTCGATCCTGATCTTCCCCGAAGGCACGCGCGTCCCGGTGGGCGGCGAGAAGCCCTATCAGATCGGCGCTGCCGCGCTCTATCGGCAGCTCAATGTCCCGGTGGTGCCGGTGGCGCTCAATTCCGGCCTGTTCTGGGGGCGCCGCAAGTTCGTCAAATGGCCGGGCGTCATTGATGTCCAAATCCTGCCTGCTATTCCGCCGGGGCTGAAGCGCGACGCCTTCATGGCCCTGCTCCGCGAGCGCATCGAAGGCGCCACCAACGCCCTGATTCAGAAACAAAAGAAGAACGATATCTGTTGATATCCGGGAGGCCGCTCCTTACTTTCAGGCATGGATTGGGCACCGATCTCCCAGCGCATCTGGGACATGAAATACCGCTTCCGCGGCGCCGATGGCGCGGCGGCCGATGCCGACCTCGACGCGACCTGGCGGCGGATCGCCCAAGCCCTGGCGGCGCCCGAGAAGGACCCGGCGCTCTGGGCTGGCCGTTTCCACGAGGCGCTGAGCGGCTTCAAGTTCCTGCCGGCCGGCCGTGTCGTGGCCGGTGCCGGCACCGGCCGCACGGTGACGCTGTTCAATTGCTTCGTCATGGGCGCCATTGCCGATTCGATGCCCGGCATTTTCGACGGCCTGAAGGAGGCCGCGCTGACGATGCAGCAGGGCGGCGGCATCGGGCACGATTTCTCGACGCTGCGCCCGATGGGTGCGCCGGTGAAGGGCGTCGGCGCCGATGCCTCGGGGCCGTTGTCCTTCATGGATGTCTGGGACTCGATGTGCCGCACCATCATGAGCGCGGGCTCGCGGCGCGGCGCCATGATGGCGACGCTCTCCTGCGATCATCCCGATATCGAGGCCTTCGTCGACGCCAAGCGCGATGCCAAGCGCCTGCGCATGTTCAACGTCTCCGTCCTCGTCACCGACGCCTTCATGCGCGCGGTCGATGACGATGCCGACTGGAACCTCGTCTTCGGCGGCAAGGTCTTCAGGACGATCAAGGCCAAGGCCCTGTGGGAGCGCATCATGCGCGCGACCTACGAAGTGGCCGAGCCCGGCGTCATCTTCATCGACCGCGTCAATGCGCGAAACAACCTGCGCTATTGCGAGACGATCCACGCTACGAATCCCTGTGTGACGGCCGAGACCTGGGTGCAGACGGCGGATGGTCCGCGACAGGTAAGCGATCTTCTCGGCGAGCCCTTCACCGCGCTGGTCGACGGCAAGCCCTTTGCCAGCAACGCGGCAGGCTTCTTCGCCACGGGCACCAAGCCAGTACTGCGCTTGCGCGCTGTCGGCGGTCAGAGCCTGCGTCTTACCGGCGATCATCGCGTCTTGAAGGTCGAGCGTCTGACGCGCTGGTCGCGTGACACTCAATGGGCAGCCGCGCGGGATCTGAAGCCGGGCGACCAGCTCATCCTGCACGATCATCGAGCCATGTCGCACTGGGCCGGCGATCACAATGAAGCCGAGGGTTATCTGCTCGGCCTGCTGGTAGGCGATGGCACGCTGAAGAACGACAAGGCGGTTCTCAGCGTCTGGAAGCCCGCGCAGGTGGCCAATGGCGGCACGGACGGAGCCGGTGTCGCCGGCGTCATGCAGGCAGCCCTTGCCGCTGCCCGCAGC
This sequence comes from Reyranellales bacterium, assembly GCA_038224985.1. Taxonomy (GTDB): domain Bacteria; phylum Pseudomonadota; class Alphaproteobacteria; order Reyranellales; family Reyranellaceae; genus Reyranella. The sequence continues at coordinate 22,730 of JBBRFD010000052.1, read as the reverse complement.
TTGCCCCACCGCGCCGATTTCGCCGGCTGGATGGAAGTGAAGGGTCGCAACGAGTGGCGCCTGTCGCTGGGCGCGGTCAAGTCGCTGGCGCTTGAACTTGGCCTCGCGCCGGGCCGCAAGACGCTGACGCTGGGGGCAGAGAAGACCTCGTCTGACTTCCATCGCGGCCTGCTGCGCGGCCTGTTCGATTCGGACGGCTCGGTGCATGGCACCCAGGCCAAAGGCATCAGCGTTCGGCTCGCCCAGAGCGATGCCATGCTTCTCGAAACCGTCCAGCGCATGCTGCTGCGGATGGGCATCGTCGCCACGATCTATCGCGACCGCCGGCCTGCCGGCCAGCGCTCGATGCCCGACGGCAAAGGCGGCTCGCGTCTGTACGACTGCGCCGCCCAGCACGAGTTGGTCGTCTCCGGCGATAATGTCGGCCTGTTCGCCGAACGAGTCGGCTTTGCCGACGGCGACAAGGCGTTGCGGCTGCGCGGTCTCCTCAGCAGTTACCGCCGCAAGCCGAACCGCGAGCGTTTTGTCGTGGAGGTCGAGAGCTTGGAGGCCGACGGCGTCGAAACTGTTTATGACGTGCAAATTCCCGGCATCAACGCCTTCGATGCCAACGGTCTTTACGTGCACAATTGCGGCGAACAGCCGTTGCCTCCCTATGGTGCCTGCCTGCTGGGCTCGATCAATCTGGCGGCGCTCGTCAGCAATCCGTTCACGACGGACGCTAAGCTCGACATGGATGCGCTGGAGCGGCTCGTGCCGCTGGCCGTGCGCATGCTCGACAATGTGGTCGACGTCTCGCGCTTCCCGCTGCCGCAGCAGGAGGCCGAGGCCAAGGCCAAGCGCCGCATCGGGCTGGGCGTCACGGGCCTCGCCGATGCGCTGATCTTCTGCGGCGTGCGCTATGGCTCGCCCGAGGCGGTGAAGCTGACCAAGGACTGGCTGGGCGCGGTGCAGCGCTTTTCCTATCTCGCCTCGGCGGATATCGCCGCCGAGAAGGGCAGCTTCCCGCTGTTCGATCGCACCAAGTTCCTAGCGGGCGAAACCGTCAAGGCGATGCCGGAGGATATTCGCGGCGCCATCGGCCGCTACGGTATGCGCAATGCGCTGCTCAATTCCATTGCGCCCACCGGCACCATCTCGCTGCTGGCCGACAATGTCTCCTCGGGCATCGAGCCGGTCTTTGCCTTCAGCTTCACCCGTCACGTGCTGCAGCCCGACGGTTCCAAGCGCGAGGAAGCGGTCGAGGATCATGCCTTCCGCCTGTGGCGGTCGCTCAAGGGCAACGAGGCGCCGCCGGCCGATGTCTTCGTCGATGCCCAGACGCTGACGCCGGCCGATCATCTGGCCATGCAGGCCGCCGCGCAGGAATACGTCGACAGCTCGATCTCCAAGACCATCAACCTGCCGCGCGACATTTCCTTCGCGGCCTTCCAGAGCATCTACGAGCAGGCTTATGCCACCGGCTGCAAGGGCTGCACGACCTATCGCCCCAACGACGTGACCGGTGCCGTGCTGGAAGTGAAGCCGACGCCCGTGCCGACGCTGGCCGAGCCGTCGCGCCCCATGCCCGCTTCCGTGCCGGTGCTGGTGCCGGCGGAGCGCGAGAACGGGGTCGTCTATATCGCCCAGCCGCTCGACCGACCGGAGGATCTGCCGGGCAAGACCTACAAGATCAAATGGCCGGGCAGCGACCACGCCATCTACATCACCATCAACGACGTGATGCAGGATGGCCGGCGCCGGCCTTTCGAAATTTTCATCAACTCCAAGAACATGGAGCACTACGCCTGGACCGTGGCGCTGACGCGCATGATCTCGGCTGTGTTCCGTCGCGGCGGCGACGTGTCCTTCGTGGTCGAAGAGCTCAAGGCCGTGTTCGACCCACGTGGCGGACAGTGGATGGAGGGCCGCTACGTGCCTTCGCTGCTGGCGGCCATCGGCGGCGTCATCGAGCGGCATCTCATTGAGATCGGTTTTCTCAGCACGGCCGACGTGCCGCGCATCACCGAAGCCGCCGAGCAGCGCCTGAAGATCGCCGCCGGCGCGCGCGAGCCTTCAGGCGGCGGCGAGACGGTTGCGGCGCCGAGACTGGGACAATGCCCAAACTGCGGCGCCGCCTCGCTTTCGCATCAGGAAGGCTGCGACATCTGCCTCAACTGCGGCTTCTCGCGCTGCGGTTAGCCCAACTCGAGTGAGATCCCGGCCGTCTTGCTGACGGCCTTCCAGATCTCGGCGAAGTCGCCCACGAACTTGCTGTAGGCGGCGGGGCTCATCGGCTCGCCGGGCAGCAGGACCAATTCCTTGAAGCGCTCCATGACCTCGGGCGCCTTGTAGGCCTTCTGCAGCTCGTCGTGGAGCCGCGTCACGACTTCGGGCGCCATGCCCTTGGGACCGGAGACGCCGACCCAGGTCGAGGTCGTCATTTGCGGGAAGCCCTGCTCGGCGAAGGTTGGCGCGTTGGGATAAAGCTCGATGCGCTTCTCCGAGCTGACGGCCAGCAGGCGGACCTTGCCGGAATTGATATGCGGCACGTTGGTGGTGATCGGGTCGAACATCGAGGGGATGGCGCCGGCCAGCATGTCCTGTAGCGACGGTGCCGAGCCGCGATAGGGCACGTGCTTCAGCTTGATGCCGGCGAGACCCGAGAGCTGCTCGCCCATGAGATGGGTGTTCGAGCCGATGCCGGAGCTGCCATAGGCCACCATGTCGGGCTTGGCCTTGGCGTCGGCCACGTAGTCGGCCAGCGTCTTGTAGGGTGAGCCGGCCGGCACGATCAGGACGTTGGGCGTATGGCCGATCATGGTGACGTGGGTGAAATCCTTGACCACGTCATAGGGCAATTTTGGATAGATACCGGGCGCGATGCCCAGCGGCGACGCATGCGAGATGACCAGCGTATAGCCGTCGCTCGGGGCCTTGGCGCAGAGGTCCGAGCCGATGGTGCCGCCGGCGCCGGCGCGGTTCTCGACGATTACCTGGGTGCCGAGCCCGGCGCTCAGCTTGGGGGCGAGAATGCGGGAAATGGTGTCGGCGGTGCCGCCGGGCGGAAAGGTGGCGATCAGCCGGATCTGGCCCTTGGTCGGCCAGCCGGGGCTCGCCTGGACGGCGGGGGCGGCGAGGACGGCGGCGGTCGAAGCGAGGACGGTACGACGAGTCAGTTTCATGCGAAGCTCCCTGTTGAGCAGGGGCTCTGCAATCGATGTGCCATTCTCCCGGGCAAGGGAAAGCCAGGGGCAGGCCAAGAGCAGGGAGGCGGCCTTGAATTGGTCACGGGGCCCCTACAAATTCGATGCTTCAGAAGGGGCAGGCGTATGATCTGGCGGATGATTTTGGGGTTGATGGCGGTTGTGGCCGGCTGTGCGACCGCAACGGCCCAGCCCCTGCCCAATTCGCGTGCCGACCTGCCGTTCTCCTACGCGCCGGTGGTCAAGCGGGCCTCGCCTGCCGTGGTCAACATCTACACGGCGACGACGACGCGGGTGCAGCGGCGCTATCCCTTCCCGTTTCCCGGCATGCCGCCCGGCGGCAATGTGCAGAATGCCCTGGGCTCGGGCGTCATCCTGCGCGCCGACGGGCTGATCGTGACCAATGCCCATGTCGTCAAGGGCGCCGACGAGATCCGCGTCGTGCTGGCCGATCGGCGCGAATACGAAGCCAAGGTGCTGAGCCAGGACGAGCGCTACGATCTCGCCCTGCTGCGCATCGATGGCGGCGAGGAGAAATTTCCCTTCCTCGAATTGCGCGACTCCGACTCGATCGAGGTCGGCGACATGGTGCTGGCGATCGGCAATCCCTTCGGTCTCAACCAGACCGTGACCAGCGGCATCGTCTCGGCCGTGGCGCGCTCGGCCGGCGGCGTCAACGATTCGAGCTTCTTCATCCAGACCGACGCCGCCATCAATCCCGGCAATTCCGGCGGGGCCCTGGTGACGCTCGACGGCCGGCTGATCGGCATCAACACGGCGATCTATTCGCAGAGCGGCGGCTCGGTCGGCATCGGCTTCGCCACGCCCTCCAACATCGTGGCGCGGCTCGCATCGATGGGAGCGGGCGGCCGCATCGTGCGGCCGTGGCTCGGCATCAGCTGGCAGCGCGTGACGCCCGACCTCGCTACCGGCATCGGTCTGGCGCGCCCCGTCGGCTTGATCGTCAAGGACGTCTTCCCCGGCGGTCCCGGCGAGAAGGCCGGGATGAAGCGCAACGACGTCATCGTGGCGCTGAACGACCAGCCGATCGACGACGAGCCCGCCTTGCGCTTCCGCCTTGCGACGCTGGCGGCCGGCACCACCGTGCCGATCCGGGTCCTGCGTGCCGGTCGCGGCGAGATCACCCTCAAGGTACCGCTCGCCACGCCGCCGGAATATCCGCCGCGCGAGCGCACGGCGCTGGACGGCCGCCAGCCGCTGGCCGGCGCCGTGGTCGTCAATATGTCGCCGGCGGTGGCGGAGGAGATGGGCCTGTCGGAATGGCGCGCCGGCGCCGTCGTCATGGAAGTGATGCAGGGCTCCTTCGCCGGCCGCTTCGTGCGTCCCGGCGACATGATCGTGAGCATGAATGGGCAAGAGGTGAAGAACGTGGCCGAGCTGCGCCGGCGCATCGCCGCCGGTCCGGTCGCCAATATCACGATCGGCCGCGAAGGCATGACCTCGACCATCCAGTTCCGCTAGGCCCATGGCCGAACTCTTCGCCACGCTTGCCCCGACGCCGCTCGCCGAACGCCTGCGACCGAAGAAGCTGGCCGAGATCCTGGGGCAGGATCATCTGCTGGGGCCGGAAGGCGCGCTCGGCCGCATGCTGGCCTCGGGCAAGCTCTCCTCGATGGTGCTGTGGGGGCCGCCGGGTTGCGGCAAGACCACCATCGCGCGCCTGCTGGCCGAGGAGACCGAGCTGCATTTCGAGCCGCTCTCGGCGGTGTTCTCAGGTGTCGCCGACCTGCGCAAGATCTTCACCGATGCGCGGCAGCGCCGGAAGGATGGCAAGGGCACGCTGCTCTTCGTCGACGAAATCCATCGCTTCAACCGTGCCCAGCAGGACGGGTTTCTGCCTTACGTCGAGGACGGCACGGTCACGCTGATCGGCGCGACCACGGAGAACCCATCCTTCGAGCTCAACGCCGCGCTGCTGTCGCGCTGTCAGGTAATGGTGTTGCGCCGGCTCGACGATGCGGCGCTGGGCGTCGTGCTGGAGCGCGTCGAGACCGCCCTGGCCAAGAAGCTGCCGATCGACGAGTCGGGACGGCAGGCGTTGTTCGCCATGGCCGATGGCGATGGGCGTTACATGATCGGCCTGGCCGAGCAGCTTTCGCAATTGAAGGACACGGGGCCGGTGCCGGTCGCGCGGCTGGCGACGCTGCTGCAGAAGCGCGCGCCGCTCTACGACAAGGCGCAGGAAGCGCATTACAATCTCATCAGCGCGCTACACAAGTCGCTGCGCGGTTCCGATGTCGATGCGGCCCTTTACTGGTTTGCCCGCATGCTCGATGGCGGCGAGGATCCAAAATACATCGCCCGCCGCCTCGTGCGCTTTGCCGTCGAGGACATCGGCATGGCCGACCCGCAGGCCCTGACGCAGACGCTGGCTGCCTGGGACACTTACGACCGCCTGGGCTCGCCCGAGGGCGAGCTGGCGATCGCGCAGGCCGTCATCTATCTCGGCACCGCGCCCAAATCGAATGCCGGCTATGTCGCCTATGGCGCCGCCAAGCGCTCGGCCAAGGCCAACGGCTCTTTGACGCCGCCGCTGCATATCCTCAACGCGCCGACCAAGCTCATGAAGGATATCGGCTACGGCAAGGGCTACGAGTACGACCACAACGCCGAGGACGGCTTCACGGGGCAGAACTATTTCCCCGACAACATGCCGCGCGAGGAATACTACCAGCCCGTCGAACGCGGCTTCGAGCGCGAGATCGTGAAGCGGTTGGAATACTGGAAGAAGCTGCGCGAGAAGAAACGCTAGCTATATCGCCGGCGCCATTGCCTTCACGACGCGCTTGTCGCGGCCGTAGACGTCGTCGCGGAAGGTCGGCACGCCCTCGGCATCGGCGCTGACGGTGCGGTAGGTGACGTGCAGCATCACCGACTCGAGGAAGCTGTAATGGGCCTGCTGGCCGGCCTCGATGACCTTGCGCACGCGCTCCTTGCTGAAGCCGTTGCGGCCCTTGAACAGCAATTCGACGAAATCGAGCGGGTTTTGCAGGCGGATGCAGCCGTGGCTGAAATTGCGGCTGCCCTCGGTGAAGAGCCAGCGGCTGGCCGTGTCGTGCATGTAGATCCCGTACTTGTTGTTGAACGGGAAGAAGATGTAGCCCAGCGCGTTGTTGGCGCCGGCATCCTGGCGGATGCGGTAGGGGAAGGCCTTGGGATGGATGGCGCTCCAGTCGACACTCGCGGGATCGAGTTCGGTATCGTCGCTCCAGTTGGCGAAGATCTTGAAGCCACCGCCGGCCAGCGCGGTGGGGTCGCGGCGCAGGATCGGCAGGTATTCCTCGCCGGCGATCGACTGCGGCACGGTCCAGAAGGGATTGGTCTGGAAGCCGCGCATGGTGGTGGAGATTTCCGGCGTCGGATCTTTCGGCGTGCCCACGATCACCTGGCTCTCGAAGACGCGCTTGCCGCCCTCGACATAGATCATCGAATAGTCGCCGGTGTTCACATAAACGTAGCGCTCGCCCAGGTCCTCGGGCAGCCAGCGGCGGCGCTCGAGATTGGCGACGATCTGCTCGATGCGTTCGTCGACCGTGGTGTTGAGCGAGCGGCGCGTGTTGTCGCCGATTACGCCGTCGACGGTGAGGCCCTTGGTCGATTGATAGGCTTTCACTACGTTGGCCAGCGGCTCGTCGTAGAGAGTGGCCACGGCGCCGGCATCGGGGACCGTGAGATCGAGTTCGGCCAGCCGCTTGCGCAGCACCGGCACGCGTTCGTCGATCATGCCGGGCTTGAGCGCGATCCCGCCGGGCAGCGGCGTGTAATTGCCTTTGCCGGCCGTTGCACGCCAGGCGGCGAGCGCTTTCTGCAAAGCGGGGTAGTCGCCCTTGGGTGGCAACGCCGCGAGCCAGCCAGAAAAGTCGCTGGCGTCGGCGGCAGCCTTGAGGACGTCGGCGCGCTCGACCTTGCGCTGGGTGATGTCGATTTCCTTGTCGACCCGGTTGGCGCGCACGCGGCCCGTCGAGATGTCGCTGGCATAGGTGACCAGCGCTTCGGTCAGCATCTTCTCCGTCCGCGTATCGGCCTTTTCGATGTCGGCAACGCCGTACCAGCGCGGCTCGAGACCGTGATCGCCCGAGGCCTTGAGGACTTTCAGCAGCGCTTCGGCACGCGGGGTGAGGTTCTTGCCGTCGAGCCAGACGATGTCGTCGGCGGCATGAGCCCAGGAGGCGGAAAAGGAGAGCGCCACGAACGCGGCAAAAAGGCGGAAATACATGTTCAGGATATACGCGGCTCGGACTCCGCAGTCCATTGAGGCGCAAAGCCACGGGCCTGCAGGAAGGCCAACAGATCGCCGGTCGCCCGGCGCTTGAGCTCGGCCGTGCCGCCGCCGGCACGAGCGCCCCTGGTGACGCAATGGGCGCGCGCCCAGGCCTGGTACTCGGGTTCGGTCATGGTCTGGCCGGCGCCGACCACGAAATGCCGGCCGTCATCCTCGATCCAGTTGCGGCAGCACGACCAGTTCTCGGCGTCCTTGACGTCGAAGACCGGTCCGATCGACTCCCAGCCGTGATGGGCGCTGCCATAGACCTTGACCTTGATGGCGCAGTTGCCGGCCGCCCGCATGCGTTCGGCATACTCGACGGCCAGCGGGGCCGGCGTGTAGTCGTCGCGCGCCGCCAGCATGAAGAAGATCGGCCGGCCATGGGTCGTCGGGTCGCGATGCTGCGCCGTGGCGCCGGGGCAGAGGGCGACATGGAGGTCGAAGAGGTGCGGAAAGCCGCCGCGCCAGCGCGGGCGCACGGCGATGGCGGAGTTGAGCGTGGCCACGCCGCCCTTGGAGACACCCATGATGCCGATGCGGCCGGGGTCGAGGCGCGGGTCGGCGCGCAGCAGGGCGAGTGCCGCAAAGGCGTCGCCTTCCATCTGGGCACCCGAGACCAGCGTCTGGTCGGCCACGGTGCGGCGCACGCCGCGGCCGGTGAAGCTGTCGACGATGAGGGCTGCCGCGCCGGCCTCGGTCAGCACCTGGGCGTAATAGTGCTCGCGATGGCGCTGCACGCCGGCGCTGCTGGTCAGGATCACCATGCAGGGTGCGGGCGTGTCGGTGTTGGCCGGCAGGTAGAGGCTCGCCGTCACCCGCGCCGGTTTACAGGCCGCCGGATGGTCGTAAGTCAGCGTATCGAAGGTGAGTTGCTCCATGGACCCTGTTTAGCTTGTCCCTTAGGTTGCGCGCCATGAGCGAGAGCCCGACCAGGGACGCTGGCAAAAGTCATGTGCAGCAGCGCATCGTCACGCAGGACGAGGCCGATCTGCGTCTCGACCGCTGGTTCCAGCGGCATTTTCCCGACCTCAGCTATGGCGCGCTGCAGAAGCTGTTGCGCACGGGGCAGGTGCGGCTCGATGGCAAGCGGGCCGAGGGCAAGGACAGGATCGAGCCCGGCCAGACCGTGCGCCTGCCGCCTGGCGTCAGCCTGGCGCCGTCGACGCCCTCGAAAGCCGCCGTCGTGCGCTCCGAGCGCGACGCCACGGAAATCCAGCGCATGGTCATCCATCGCGACGACCAGGTGATCGCCCTCAACAAGCCACCCGGCCTGGCGGTGCAGGGCGGCACCGGCACCGAGCGTCATATCGACGGCATGCTCGATGCCCTGCGCTTCGGCTACGAGGAGCGGCCGCGGCTGGTCCATCGCCTCGACAAGGATACGTCCGGCCTGCTGCTGATCGCGCGCACCGGGCAGGCGGCCAAGAAGCTCGCGGAATCCTTCCGCGACCGCGAGACCGAGAAGCTCTATTGGGCGGTCGTGGTCGGCAAACCGCCCAAGCCCGAAGGCGTCATCGATCTGCCCCTGGCCAAGAAGATGGCGGGGCATGATCGCGAGCTGATGCAGGTCGACGAGGAACACGGCCTGCGCGCCATCACCTATTTCAAGATGCTCGACCGGGCGCTGAAGCACGCCTCGTTCCTTGCGTTGTGGCCCAAGACCGGCCGTACTCACCAGCTGCGTGTCCATTGCGCCCAGATGGGCTGCCCCATCCTGGGCGACGGCAAGTATGGCGGCGACGATGCCGTGCTCGACAATGTCGCCGACACGCGGCGCCTGCATCTCCATGCCCGGCGGCTCAACCTGCCGCATCCGGTGCGCGGCGAGTTGAAGCTCGAAGCCGAGCCGCCGCCTCACTTCCGCCGGACTATTGAGGCATTCGGCTTTTCTACCGACCAAGATTGAGCGAGACTCCGGCGGCATGCGGATTCCCTGGCGGCGACTGATCCTGGTGGCGGCGGTGGCGATACCGCTGGCCGCAGTCGGTGGCGTGCTGTGGGCCGCCACCCGCGATCTGTCGAGCTATCAGGCGCGCTTGGCCGAGCAGATCCGCAAGGTGACGGGCCGCGAGCTGGCGACGCGCGTGCCGCTCACCATCCGCCTCAGTACGCAGCCGGCCATGGTGGCCGAGGGCATCACGCTCACCAATGCGAGTTGGGGCACGCGGCCGGAACTGGCGCGCGTGCGCAAGGTGACGATGTTCCTCGATCCGTTTTCGTTGCTGCTGGGCGAGGTCAAGGTTGGCCGCCTGCTGCTGGAAGGCGCCGATATCCTCGTCGAGCGCAACGACGTGGGCGACAGCAACCTCGAAATGCTGCCGCCGGTCGAAGGCTCGGGGCCGCATCCCGGCGAGAACCGCTCGCTGCGCCAGCGCGCCAACCCGGCCTTTCCCTGGATCAACACCATCGAGGTCAAGGACTCCGTCCTCACCATCCGCGAGGGCACGGGCCGGCCGCCGACCATTCTCGAGATCGCCTCGGGCACGCTGAAGTCGCCGGCCGCCAACCAGCCGCTGCAACTCGATGCGAGGTTCGCGGCACCGAAGGCAGCACCGATGGAGCTTGCCGGCACCGCCGGCACCTTCGACGGCTGGATGCGCGGTCTACCTGGTAATATCGATGTCCAGGGCATGCTGGGCGGCGGCAAGATCGCCATCAAGGGCAGCATCGGCATCAAGGGCACGGCCCTGCAGGTGAGTTCGGAGGGACCCGATCTCTCAGCCGTCGGTCCTTATGTCCATGTCGCGCTGCCCGGCGGTGGGCCCTATGTGCTGAACGCCAAAGCGACGACGCAGCGCAACGGCCTCAAGGTCGAGGTGCCGTCGCTCAAGGTCGGTTCCAGCGAGATGGCGGGGGAGGCGCTGTTCCGTCTCGACCGCCAGGGTGCTCCGACCGCGACGGTCAATATCGACATTGCCAAGCTCGATGCCGGCGACTTCAAGGCCGCCGCGAGCGCGCCAGCCACGCCGGCACCGGTGACACCAGCACCAGTGACGCCGGCGCAACGCCGGCTCATCCCCAGCATGCCTTTCGCGGCGAGCTGGCTCGGCCGCTCCAACCTCTCGGTCACCGCGCGCGTCGGCGAAATGATCGGCCTGTCGAGCAAGGTGCAGAACGCCTCGCTGACGCTCACCGCCAGCGACACGCGCTTTGCCTTTCGCGCGGCGGCGACTGTGGGCGGCGGCTCGGCCGGCTTCGATCTTGTCTACGATCCGGCCGGCCGGGTCGGTCAGACGACGCTGACGGCCTCGGCCAATCGCGTCTCTTTTGCCGACCTCTCGAGCCTGCTCGGCATCGACCTCGGTCTGCGCGACTCGGTGGGCGACATCGACCTCCGCCTGCGCGGCGGCGGCCGCACGACGCGCGATGCGCTGAACTCGGCGACAGGGCTCATCGACGTGGTCATGGGCAAGGGGCTGTGGCCGTCCGACTCTCTCATTGGCTTTCCCGCCGAGACGGTGCGCCTGCTGGGCGGCAACGACGGCGGCGTGCCGTTCAACTGCGTGGCCGGGCGCTTCGAAGTGAGTAGTGGTGTCGCCAACCTGCGCCGTCTTGTCGTCGATACGCCGCGCACGACGATGGTGGGGGGCGGCTTCGTCCATCTGCGCGCCGAGGCCTGGGAGTTCATCCTGGCGCCCGAGGCACGGGACAACCAGAACATCCCGCTGACCTCGCCACTGCGCATCAAGGGCGGCTCGGGCCGCGCGACCACGGGCGCGCTCGAGCCCAATCTGTCGCGCCTGATCATCGCCGCCGGCGTGGTGCCCAGCCTGACCGCCCAGATCACCGCGGCGTCGCGTCAGGCCGGCACCAATCCCTGTTCCACCGTGGCGCCGCGCGTCGATGGTCTGCGGCCGGGTCTGCGCGCCCAGATGCCGACGCCCTCGGCCGATCTGCGCGAGCGCGGCGGCCGCCGGCCCGCCACCACGCCGCCCGCCGCCCCGCGCTAGCCGGAAACTTCCCACCCACGTGGGAAGCCTTCGATGCCGATGGCACAAGGCTTTTGGGCGATTGTTCCCAGTTTCCCGACCAGTGCCACGCGACAAAACTTGACAATTCTGTTTGTCGGTCCGAAGCCCTCCGGCAATGAAGCGCTTTTACAAGGAAGCTGCGGCCCACGGGGCTGACGGCGCGTTCCGCATCACGCTCGATGGCCGGCCGATGAAGACGCCCGCCAAGGCGGCCTTCGTCGTGCCGACGCGGGTCCTCGCCGAGGCGATTGCCGCCGAATGGGCGGGCGTGCCCGACAAGGTCGAGATCAATGCCGCCCATCTGCCGCTGACGCGCCTTGCCGCGACCGGCATCGACCGCGTCGGGCCGCAGCGCGGGAATGTCGTGGCCGATACCGCGAAATATGCCGGCTCCGATCTGCTGTGCTATCGCGCCGCCGCGCCCGACAGTCTGGTGAAGTCGCAGCACGATGCCTGGCAGCCGCTGCTCGACTGGGCGGCCGAGCGCTATGGCGCGCGCTTTACGGTCGTCAACGGCATGACCTTCGTCGACCAGCCGGTCGAATCGGTAACCCGGATCCGCAACGCGGTCGATAGCTATGGCGACCTGGCCCTTTCGGCACTGTTCAATCTCACGCATACGTCGGGATCGGTGATCGTGGGGCTTGCCGTGGGCGAGGGCCGATTGGACGCCCAGGGCGCCTTTGAAGCCTCGCTGGTCGACGAGCTTTACCAGATAGAGCGCTGGGGCGACGATCCGACGGCGCTGAAACATCGTGAAGGCGTCCGCAAGGACCTCACGGCCTGCACGCAATTTCTGGCGCTGCTGCGCAACTGAAGGGAATGAAAATGGGAGCGGGAACGAAACTGCGCCAGGTTATGGCCAAGAACGGACTGATCGAGGCGATGGCCGCGCATTCGCCGCTCTCGGCGATGCTGGTGGCGGAAGCGGGCTTCGACGCCATCTGGGGCTCGGGCTTCGAGCTTTCGGCGTCCTTCGGCCTGCCCGACGTCAGCCTGGTGTCGATGACGCAGCATCTCGACATGGTGCGCGCCATGGCCGAGCGCTCGAAGCTGCCGGTCGTTGCCGATATCGACACCGGCTTCGGCAATGCCATCAACGTGCTCTACGCCATCGAGCAGTACGAGAGCGCCGGTGCGGGCGCCATCGTGATGGAAGACAAGAGCTTTCCCAAGGTCACCAGCCTGATCGCCGATGGTCGCCAGGACCTCGTCCGAATCGAGGAGTTCCAGGGCAAGATCGAAGCGGCGTGCTCGGCGCGGCGCGATCCCGATCTCCTGATCGTCGCGCGAACCGAGGCGCTGATCGCCGGTCTCGGCCAGGCCGAGGCGCTGAAGCGGGCGCATGCCTATGCCGCCGCCGGCGCCGACCTTATCCTCGTGCACTCCAAGCAGAAGACGCCCGACGAGATCGAAGCTTTCGTCAAGGCCTGGGACGGCAAGGCGCCGATCGCGCTGGTGCCGACGGCCTATCCGCAGATGACGGTGGCCCGCGTGCGCGAGTTGAAGAAGATCGGCCTCTTGATCTGGGGCAATCACGCCATCCGCGCCTCGGTTGGCGCCATGCGCGAGACCTTCGCCCAGATCCGCAAGGATGGCGGCATCCATGGCGTCGAATCGAAAATTCCCAGTGTCGATGCGATTTTCGACCTGCAAGGCATGAAGGCCGTGAAGGACAACGAGAAGCGTTTCCTGCGCTAGCCCGAATTAACTATGGTAGGGCCGTGACCCGGTCCGGAGAGTCGTAAATGCAGGATATGTTGGTCGAACTGGAGCGCCGCCGTGACGCTGCCCATCTGGGCGGGGGGCAGCGCCGCATCGATGCGCAGCACGCCAAGGGCAAGCTGACGGCGCGCGAACGCATCGACACGCTGCTCGACCCCGGCTCGTTCGAGGAACTCGACATGTTCGTCGAGCACCGCTCGACCGATTTCGGCATGGAGACGCAGAAGATACCGGGCGACGGTGTCGTCACTGGCCACGGCACGATCAACGGCCGCCTTGTCTATGTCTTCAGCCAGGACTTCACCGTGTTCGGCGGCGCCCTCTCGGGCGCGCATGCGGCCAAGATCTGCAAGGTCATGGACATCGCCATGAAGGTTGGTGCTCCCGTGCTGGGGCTGAACGACTCGGGCGGCGCGCGCATCCAGGAAGGCGTCGATTCGCTGGCCGGCTATGCCGATGTCTTCCAGCGCAATGTCAGCGCCTCGGGGGTGATCCCGCAGATTTCGATGGTCATGGGGCCTTGCGCTGGCGGTGCTGTCTATTCGCCGGCCATGACCGACTTCATCTTCATGGTGAAGGACAGCTCCTACATGTTCGTCACCGGTCCCGATGTCGTGAAGACCGTGACGCATGAGACGGTGACGCAGGAGGAGCTGGGCGGCGCGCTCACGCATACGCAGAAGTCGGGCGTCTCCGACCGCGCCTTCGAGAACGATGTCGAGGCTCTGCTGCAGCTGCGCCGCTTCGTCGATTTCCTGCCGGCCAACAACCGCGAGAAGGCGCCGGTCCGCGCCACGCTCGATCCGGTCGAGCGCGACGATGCCTCGCTCGACACGCTGGTGCCGGCCAACCCCAACAAGCCCTACGACATCAAGGAGCTGATCCTGAAGGTCGTCGACGAGGGCGATTTCTTCGAGCTGTCGCCGGAATGGGCAGGCAATATCGTCGTGGGCTTCGGCCGCATGGCCGGCAAGACGGTGGGCTTCGTGGCCAACCAGCCGATGGTGCTGGCGGGCTGCCTCGACATCGATTCCAGCCGCAATGGCGCGCGCTTCGTGCGCTTCTGCGACGCCTTCAACATTCCCATCGTCACCTTTGTCGACGTGCCGGGCTTCCTGCCGGGCACGGCGCAGGAATATGCCGGCATCATCAAGCACGGCGCCAAGCTGCTCTATGCCTATGCCGAGGCCACGGTGCCCAAGGTCACGCTGATCACGCGCAAGGCCTATGGCGGCGCCTATGACGTGATGGCGTCGAAGCACCTGCGCGGTGACGTGAACTATGCCTGGCCGGGCGCCGAGATCGCCGTGATGGGTGCCAAGGGCGCGGTCGAGATCATCTTCCGCTCCGACATCGGCGACGCCAAGAAGATCGCGGCGCGCACCGAGGAATACCGCGAGAAATTCGCCAATCCCTTCGTCGCCGCCAACCGCGGCTTTATCGACGACGTGATCATGCCGCACGACACGCGCCGGCGGATCTGTCGTTCGCTGGCCACTCTCGAAACCAAGAAGCTCGAGAACCCGTGGCGCAAGCACGGCAACATCCCGCTGTGAGCCTGTCGCCGGAAGAGCGGATGCGGCGTGGCATGGCGGTGCGCAAGCATTTGATCGTGGGCTTGCTCACTCTGCTGGTGCTCATCGCCGCCAATGCCATCGTCAGCAGCCGCTATCCGTGGTGGCTCTGGGTGCTGATCGCCTGGCTGCCGCTGATTGCTGCCCATACCGCCTGGTCTAAGGGCATGTTCGAACGCGCCAACAAGGAAAAGTAGATGGTCGCCAAGAAGAAGACCGCGCCCAAGAAGGCTGCCCCCAAATTGGCGCCTGGCGCGAAGGCGCCTTCCAGGCCGCCGTTCGACAAGATCCTGATCGCCAATCGTGGCGAGATCGCCTGCCGCGTCATCCGTACCTGCAAGCGCATGGGCATCAAGACGGTCGCCGTCTATTCCGAGGCCGACGCCGACGCACTGCATGTGCGCGAGGCCGACGAGAAGGTGTTCATCGGGCCGTCGCCCTCGGCGCAGTCCTATCTGCTGATCGACAAGATCGTCGAGGCCTGCAAGCTGACCGGCGCCCAGGCGGTCCATCCGGGCTACGGCTTTCTCTCGGAGAAGCAGGAATTCCAGAAGGCGCTGGCGGCCGCCGGCATCGTCTTCATCGGCCCCGATGCACACGCGATCTACGCCATGGGCGACAAGATCGAATCCAAGAAGCTGGCGCAGAAGGCCGGCGTCAGCACCGTGCCGGGCTATCTCGCGGCCATCCCCAACGCCGATGAAGCGGTGAAGATCGCCAACAAGGTCGGCTATCCGGTGATGATCAAGGCCTCGGCCGGTGGCGGCGGCAAGGGCATGCGAATTTCCTACAACGATGCCGAGACCAAGGAAGGCTTCGGCTCGGCGACCAACGAGGCCAAGGCGTCCTTCGCCGACGACCGCGTCTTCATCGAGAAGTATGTCGAGGAGCCGCGCCATATCGAGATCCAGCTCATCGCCGACGGCCACGGCAACTGCATCTATCTGTGGGAACGCGAGTGCTCGATCCAGCGTCGCCACCAGAAGGTGATCGAGGAGGCGCCGAGCCCTTTCCTCGATGCCAAGACGCGCAAGGCGATGGGCGAGCAGGCGGTAGCCCTGGCCAAGGCCGTCAAATACAAAAGCGCCGGCACCGTCGAGTTCATCGTCGACAAGCACCGCAAGTTCTACTTCCTCGAAATGAACACCCGCTTGCAGGTCGAGCATCCGGTGACCGAGCTGATCACCGGCCTCGATCTCGTGGAGCAGATGATTCGTGTTGCCGCCGGCGAGAAGCTGCCGTTTGCCCAGAAGGACGTGAAGCTCGAAGGCTGGGCGGTCGAGGCGCGCGTCTATGCCGAGGATCCGTTCCGCAACTTCCTGCCGTCGACGGGCCGTCTCGTGAAGTATCGGGAGCCGCCGGCCGGCCCTGACGTGCGCGTCGATTCCGGCGTCTACGAGGGCGGCGAGATCTCGATGTTTTACGATCCGATGATCGCCAAGCTCTGCAGCTATGGAAAGACGCGCACCGCCGCCATCGACCGCATGCGGCGCGCGCTGGACGAATTCTACATTCGCGGCGTCTCGCACAACGTGCCGTTCCTCGCAGCCCTGATGGCTCATCCCCGCTTCGTTGCCGGCAACCTCACGACCAACTTCATCGCCGAGGAATTCAAGGGCGGCTTTTCGGCGGCCTTCCTGCCGCCGCGCGATCCCGCGGTGCTGGCGGCCGTCGCCGCCGTGGTCGACCGGATCGGCGCCCAGCGCGCCGCCAGGTCCTCGGGCAAGCTCTCGGCCCATGTGGCGCTGGTGCAGGACAAGCTCGTCGTCATGCTCAATCGCCAGCCCGTGGCGCTCAGCCTTTGCGGCGACGGCTCCAATTTCAAGGTCGAGGTCGATGGCCGCAAGATCGAGATCGAGACCGACTGGTCGCCGGGCCAGCCCATGGTCAGTGCCACGGTCGACGGCCGGCACATCGTCGTGCAGGTCGATGCCCAGCTCGGCGGCTGGCGCCTGAGCCATGCCGGCGGGCAGGCCGATGCGCTGGTGCTGACGCCGCGCCAGGGCGAACTCTATGCATTGATGCCGGTGAAGGCAGCACCCGACACCTCGAAGTTCCTGCTCTCGCCGATGCCGGGCCTGCTGGCCTCGGTCGCGGTGAAGGAAGGGCAGGAGGTCAAGGCGGGCGAGGCGCTGGCCGTGGTCGAGGCCATGAAGATGGAGAACGTGCTGCGCGCCACGCGCGACGGCACGATCAAGACGTTGCACGCCAATGCCGGCGACAGCCTGCGCGTCGATCAGAAGATCATCGAATTCGCGTGACGGTTTTTGGTGAGTAGGGTCGTCCGGCTCGCCATCGTCGGGCGCGTCCAGGGCGTCGGCTATCGTGACTGGGCGGTCAAGAAGGGCCGCCGCCTCGGCCTCAGTGGCTGGGTGCGCAATCGCATCGATGGATCGGTCGAGGCCGTGGTCGCGGGCGAGGAAGCGGCCGTAGCGCGCATGATCGAGGCCTGCCGTCGGGGTCCGCCGCTCGCCCAGGTCGACCGCATCGACGAAACGGCAGCCGATGCGGCCGACCTGCCGTCCGATTTTACGCGGCGACCGACGGCTTAGTCGCTACGCCCAAAACCTCATCGAAGGTCTCGGCCAGCGCTACGTCGAGATCGCTCATGGTCACCGGCAGGCCGAGATCGACCAGCGAGGTCACGCCATGCTCGGCGATGCCGCAGGGCACGATGCCGGCGTAGTGCGAGAGGTCGGGCTCGACATTGATCGAGATGCCGTGGAACGACACCCAATGGCGGATGCGGATGCCGATGGCGGCGATCTTGTCCTCGCGGCCGGGCCTTGCCACCCAGACGCCGACGCGGCCGGCGCGGCGTTCGGCCCGCACGTTGAAACGGGCGAGTGCCCGGATCGTCCATTCCTCGAGATCGCAGACGAAGCGGCGGACGTCCTGCTTGCGGCTCCGCAGGTCGAGCATGGTGTAGGCCACGCGCTGGCCTGGGCCGTGATAGGTGAACTGCCCGCCGCGGCCGGCGGCGTGGACAGGGAAGCGCAGGGGCTGCAGCAGATCGGCGGGCTTGGCGCTGGTGCCGGCGGTATAGAGGGGCGGGTGCTCCAGCAGCCAGACCAGTTCCGGCGCCTGCCCGGCGCGGATTTCCGCCACGCGCGTTTCCATGACCGCCAGTGCCTCGTCATAGGGCACGGGGGCGTCGGAAATGCGCCATTCCGGGCGATGCAGGCCGTCCATAAGCCCCTAAATCGGCGCTTCCGGGCCGTTATGCAATGGTCACGCGGCTTCGCCTTGCCACTGAGGGATCGATTTGGTATCCCCCGCGCCATCGAACCGGCGCGGCCATGGCGGAATTGGTAGACGCGCTAGCTTGAGGTGCTAGTGCCGCGAGGCGTGGAAGTTCGAGTCTTCTTGGCCGCACCAAACGCCGGATCGATGAAAGGGAGATCAGTGCCGCCGCCGTCTTACCAACGGCGTGCGGCCCCTTTTTTTTCAGGCGGGAGACGAGCTTGGCGGATGAACTTACCGAGAGCGCGCTCCGTTACCATCGCCTGCCCCGACCGGGAAAGATCGAGGTCGTTCCCACCAAGCCGCTGGCCACCCAGCGCGATCTGTCGCTGGCCTACTCGCCTGGCGTTGCGGCGGCCTGCCACGAGATCGTGCGCGACCCGGCGATGGCGGCCGAACTCACGGCGCGGGCCAATCTTGTCGCCGTAGTCACCAACGGCACCGCCGTGCTCGGCCTCGGTGCCATCGGACCCCTGGCCGCCAAGCCGGTCATGGAGGGCAAGGGCGTTCTCTTCAAGAAATTCGCCGGCATCGACGTCTTCGACCTCGAACTGGCCGAACTCGACCAGGACAAGCTGGTCGATATCGTGGCCGCGCTGGAGCCGACCTTCGGCGGCATCAATCTCGAGGACATCAAGGCGCCCGAGTGCTTCTATGTCGAGCAGAAGCTGCGCGAGCGAATGAAGATTCCGGTCTTCCACGACGACCAGCACGGCACGGCGATCATCGTCAGCGCCGCTGTGCTGAACGGCTTGTCGCTGGTCGGCAAGGACATCTCCAAGGTGAAGCTGGTAATCTCGGGCGCCGGCGCGGCGGCACTGTCGTGCCTCGGGCTGCTCGAGAAGGTCGGCCTGCCGCGTGAGAACATGTGGGTGACCGATATCGTCGGCGTGGTCTGGAAAGGCCGCAACGAGTTGATGGATCCGTGGAAGGACCGCTATGCGCGCGACACCACGGCGCGCAGCCTGGGCGACGTGATCGGCGATGCCGATGTCTTTCTCGGACTGTCGGCCGCCGGTGTACTGAAGCAGGACATGGTGGCCAGGATGGCGGCCAAACCGCTGATTTTTGCTTTGGCCAATCCGAACCCGGAAATCACGCCGGAAGACGTGGCCGCCGTGCGCTCCGACGCCATCATGGCGACGGGCCGCAGCGACTACCCCAACCAGGTCAACAACGTCCTCTGCTTCCCCTATATCTTCCGTGGTGCGCTCGATGTCGGCGCCACGACGATCAACGACGAGATGAAGATCGCCTGCGTGCGCGCCCTGGCCGAGCTCGCGCGCAAGGAGCCGTCCGATGTCGTGGCGCGCGCCTTCGGCGAGCAGGTCGGCGGCTTCGGCCCCGACCAGATCATTCCCAAGCCCTTCGATCCGCGCCTGATTGTCGAGCTGGCGCCGGCCGTGGCCAAGGCCGCCATGGACTCGGGCGTCGCATCGCGGCCGATTACCGACTTCGAGGCCTATCGCCAGCAGCTCAACCAGTTCGTCTTCAAGTCCGGCCTGGTCATGCGGCCGGTGCTCGAACAGGCGCGCAATTCGCCCAAGCGGGTGATCTTCAGCGCCGGTGAGGACGACCGCGTGCTGCGCGCTGTGCAGATCATCCTCGACGAGCGTATCGCCGTGCCGATCCTGATCGGCCGCCCCGAGATCATTCGCAACCGCGCCGAGCGTCTCGGTCTGCGCTTCAAGCCCGGCATCGATGTCGAGCTGATCGATCCCTCGAAGGACTCGCGCTACGACCGCTACTGGGGCGCCTATCTCGACCTGATGGAACGGCGTGGCGTCAGCGAGCCGACGGCGCGCAATCTCGTGCGGTCGAGCCCGACGCTGATTGCGGCACTGGCCGTGAAGCTGGGCGATGCCGACGGCATGATCGCCGGCGCTTATGGCCGCTTCCGCACGCATTTCAACCATGTCCGCGATGTCATCGGCATGCGCGAGGGCGTGAAGCATATGGCAGGGCTCAGCCTGCTCGTCATGCCGACGCGTTCGTTGTTCATCGCCGATACCTACGTCAACGACGATCCCGACGCCGAGACGCTGGCCGAGATCACGCTGCTGGCCGCCGACGAGATCCTGCGCTTCGGCCTCCAGCCCAGGGTGGCGCTGCTGTCGCATTCGAGCTTCGGCGGTTCCGACCATCCCTCGGCACGCAAGATGGCCCGGGCGGTGCAGATCCTGCACCAGCGCGCGCCTTCGCTCGAAGTCGATGGCGAGATGCATGGCGACGCCGCGCTCGACATCGCCTTGCGCAGTGCGGTGGCACCCCGGTCGACGAGGCTGAAGGACGTCGCCAATCTCGTGGTCTGCCCGTCGCTCGATGCCGCCAATATCGCCTTCAACCTGCTGAAGGTCGCGGCCGATGGCCTGCATATCGGTCCGGTGCTGCTGGGAACGGCGCTGCCGGCCCATGTGCTGACGCCGTCGGTGACGGCGCGCGGCATTCTCAACATGACGGCACTGACCGTCGTCGAAGCGCAACGCCTCGCGGACGTTCGAGCCGGAGCGCGCGGGTGAGCCTCCAGGGGGAAGCCCTGGATGAAGTCACCCCGGACCTCGTCCGGCGTATCGAGGTCGCACTCGCCGAAGGCAGGGCGGAAGACGTAAGGGCACTCCTCTCGGATCTGGGCGGCGCCTGGCAGGCTGACGTTCTCGAGCAGGTGAGCGAGGATCAGCGCGACCAGCTCATTGCCATCCTCAAGGGCGATCTCGATCCCGAGGCCCTGACCGAGCTTGACGAGGAGGTCCGCGACGACGTTCTCGACCAGCTCGACAGCAAGCAGATCGCTGCCGTCGCCCATGAACTCGAAGCCGACGATGCCGCCAGCCTGCTCGAGGACATGCCGGAGGCCGAGCGCCAGGAGGTTCTGGCCGAGCTGCCGGCCGACGAGCGCGCCGATATTGAAAGCGCGCTGGCCTATCCCGACGGCACCGCGGGCCGTCTCATGCAGCGCTCGCTGGTCAAGGTTCTGGACACCTGGACCGTGGGCCAGGTGATCGACTATTGCCGCGAAGCCACCGATCTGCCCGACGACGTCTACGACATCTTCGTGGTCGATACGCAGGGCCGGCTGCGCGGCTCTGTTCCGCTAGGCCGCATGCTGCGCACCAAGCGGCCGATACCGATCGTCGATCTCGTCGATCCCGATATTTCCGCCATTCCCGCCACGACGCCGCAGGTGGAGGTGGCCCATCTCTTCCGCGACCAGAACCTGGTGTCGAGCCCGATCATCGACGAGGATCGCCGCCTGCTGGGCGTGATCATGGTCGACGACGTGGTCGACGTGATCGACGAGGAAGCGAGCGAGGATCTTCTGAAGATGGGCGGCGTCGGCGTCGACGACATGCATACCGGCACGGTGCGCACGGCCCAGCAGCGCGCCTGGTGGCTGTCGGTCAATCTCGTGACGGCGGTGATCGCCTCGCTGGTGATCGGTCAGTTCGAGGGCGCCATCGAGAAGATCGTGGCGCTGGCCGTGCTGATGCCCATCGTCGCCTCGATGGGCGGCAATGCCGGCACCCAGACCGTGACCGTGGCCGTTCGCGCACTGGCGATGGGCGAGCTGACGCCGGCCAATGCGTTTCGTTTCATCGTCAAGGAAGCGGCGGTCGGCGGATTGAACGGCATGATCTTCGCCGTGCTGATGGGCGGGGCGGTGACGCTGTGGTATCGCGACTGGCGCTTGGGCGCGGTGATCGCCTCGGCGATGGTGTGCAATCTCTTCGCAGCCGCACTCGCCGGCACGCTGATCCCGATCGGTTTGCGCAAGTTCGGCGTCGACCCGGCCGTGTCGTCCACAGTCTTTCTGACGACCGTCACAGATGTAGTAGGTTTCCTCGCCTTCCTGGGACTAGCGACGCTCTTTCTTCTTTGATTCGGGCTGTTCGCGGGGCCGTTTGGGTGGCTATCTTGGGCCGGGGAGGACCTGCAATGTCCGCAATCGCCCGCTTCACGGGAGCGCTGGTTCTGCTGATGGCAGCATCGGCGAGCCAAGCGCAAACAACCTTGCCGGCCATGCGTGCCGTGCCGACCGTCCCCACGGTGCGGCCGCTCGAAGCGCTGGTGAAGTCGGTGATGCTGTCGTTCAACGACGCCAATATGACCGGCAACTACGCCGTTTTTCATGCCAGGCTGTCGCCGCCGTTCCGCCAGCAGGTCTCGCCGGAGAAGCTGCGAGAGAATTTCAGGCAGTTCGTCGAGAAGTCGATCGATCTTGACATCGTGGCGGCGATGCCGCCGATCTACGACCAGCAACCGCTGATCGACAACGATGGTCGGCTGCTGCTCAAGGGTTATTTCGCCACCGAACCGACGCGCGTCAATTTCGAGATGGACTTCATTCCCGCGGATGGCGACTGGAAGCTGCTGCGCATCAACGTGGTGCTGGGGCCCTCGCCTTAATCAACAAGACAGGTCAGAGACGCTCATGATTCCCAATGCGATGCCCCCGTTCGATTTCGGTTTGGGCGAGACGGCCGATGCCTTGCGCGATCAGGTCCAGCGTTTCGCCAGCGCCGAAGTGGCGCCGATGGCGGCCGAACTCGACAAGACCGACCGTTTCCCGCGCGAACTCTGGCCGAAGATGGGCGCGCTCGGCCTGCACGGCATCACTGTGGCCGAGGAATACGGCGGCTCGGGCCTCGGTTATCTCGAGCATGTCGTGGCCGTCGAGGAACTGAGCCGCGCCTCGGCCGCCGTCGGTCTCAGCTACGGCGCGCATTCCAATCTCTGCGTCAACCAGATC
>JBBRFD010000051.1:0-26652 GCA_038224985.1 Reyranellales bacterium | reverse complement strand
GGGAGTTCGGGACGGTCCTTGTCGGGCAGCGGCTTGCCGACGCGGCCGATGCCTGCGCGCAGACTGTCGAAGCGCTGCTGGTCGAGCGCCGTGCCCACCATCCAGCCGAGGATATTGACCGTCGCCGTCGCCAGTGGCCCGATCGGCGGCTTGATGCCCGAGGCGCTGCCCAGATCGCCAACGGCGCCCGACAACTGCGCCACGGCGGCGTTATAGGCGGTGCGGTCGGCGGCATTCGTTACCGCCGCCAGGGCCTTGGCGTAATTCTTCAGGACCTTTATCGCCTCCATCGTCTGGCTGCGCCGGGCCTCGAAGGCCACTTCCAGCCGCGACGGCGCGGGCTCCGCGGTGCCGGCGCGGAACAGCGTGCATGGCATCTTCTCTTCGGGATTGCCGCAGCCGCGCGACATGTTGACGGGCGAGCGCGCGTCGTTCAGCTCGATCTGCCGCGTCGCGGCCCGGTCACCTGCCGGCGCGTCGTAGGCCGTCGTGATCGCGCTCGCGAGCGTATCGACGCTGCTGCTGAAGGACGCGGTTTCCTTGCCGTAGTTGTAGGGCGAACATGCCGCAAGCGCGCAGACCCCCAAGCCCAGGCAGGCCGATCGACGCAACAGCATGAAATCCCCCGATTCCGCTCGTCCCCGCCGATACACTCGCACTGGTTGTGCCGGCTGTCAATTGGCGCGACGCACGCAGAAATATAGGAGTGCGGTTTGGTGCGATTTCACTCAGAGGGAGAGGGGGCCGTCACCGGCCGTAGCGTTTCTCCACGATCATGAGCGCCTTGGGCCATTTCTTCTTGGGCAGGTCGAAGTCGCGGGCCGGGTTGAACTGGCGGACACGCCAGTGCTCGGCGCTGGAGCGCAGCAGCCGCTTGACCAGGGCCAGCATATTGCCGTCGCCGT
This sequence comes from Reyranellales bacterium, assembly GCA_038224985.1. Lineage (GTDB taxonomy): Bacteria > Pseudomonadota > Alphaproteobacteria > Reyranellales > Reyranellaceae > Reyranella. Next base: position 25,747 of record JBBRFD010000051.1, on the reverse strand, counting down.
CGTCGTGGATGAAGACGCAATCGGCGCCCGGCCGCACCGGCAGCGTCGGGTTGATCACCACCTGGTCGCCGTGGTCGATCGCCGGGCTCATGCTGTCGCCGATGACATAGAAGGCAAACGGCGCCTTCACACCCTGCATGCGCTCGGAGCGACGAATGAAGTCGATGGGGCCTGACGTCAGCACCATGGCGCCATCGATGCCGGCTTCGGCGCTGGCCCACACCGGGACATCGGGTTTTTCCGCCGGAGCGGGGGCGGGCTCGCGCTCGATGCGCTGCGTGCCCACCGGCACCGGCTCGTCGGCGCCGATCTCGAGATAGGCCAGGATCACCGGCACTTCGGCCGCCTTGATCTGGCGCTCGCCATTGACGATGCGGTTGATCGCCGAGGGATGGCGCTTCAGCGCCGTGGCGAGGCCGGCCTGTGAGTAACCGGGCCGCGCCAGCATGTCGTTCAGCCATTTGATGTCCATGGCCTCAGTTTAAAGCCTTGCGGCAAACGCAATACTGCGAATATCGCAATAATTTCTTGACAAGTAATTGCGATTATCGCAATAGTCTCGCCGTCCGCGCGGCCATGACCGCGGCGGGCACGGCGGCGGCGGCTGCGCGGTCGGAGCTGACGCTTCTCGACCCGGCCGCCGCCGCTTCTTTTTGGAGACACGCCCATGAAATCCGCTTCCCTTACCAAAGCCGCACGCCCCGACACCTGGATGCCGCTGTTCTGGGGCGACTACCGCAAGGACACGGCCGACCTCGCCGCCGCCCAGCACGGCGCCTATCTGCTGCTGATCGGCCATTACTGGACGACCGGCCGGCCGCTGCCCGACGACGATTCAAAGCTCTGGCGCATCGCCGCCGCCGACAGTCGCGGCCATTGGCTGAAGCTGCGTGCCACCGTTGCGCCATTCTTCGAGGTGGCGGACGGCGCGTGGCGTCACGCCCGCATCGAGCACGAACTCGATCGTGCGCGGCGTTTCATCGACAGGCAGACCGAGAACGGCAAGCGGGGAGGGCGGCCGCGAAAGCCCGAAGGAAAGCCAACCGCAAACCCAAGGGTTAACCCAACCGATAACCCAGACCAAACCACGTCACCTTCACCCTCACCTTCACCACCCGTAACAGCTACCGAGTCTGTGGCTGGCAGGACTTCCCACACACAGGCGCGGCTGGTCCCGCTCGACTGGATGCCGGGCTGCGATGACCTGCGGGAATTGCGCAAAGGCCGGCCCGATCTCGTGGGCGCCTTCTACGAGCAGCGCCTCGCCGATTTCCGCGACTGGTGCCGGGCGCGCGCCGTCACCAGCCACGACGTCGCCAGCACCTGGCGCGCCTTCATGCGCAAGACGCACGCGCCCGAGAACGAGACCTGGGAGGACCGGCGTAAGCGCGAGTTCGAGGAAGCGATCGCGCGGGGCCTGTCGTGAGGAGCCCGTCTCGTGAGGAGCCCGGCATGACCGTCACCGAATTGCTGCTGAAGCTGGGCAGCGCCTTCACGCTTTTCCGCGCCTCGGGCGAAGTCTGGGCGCCGGTCTTCCGCGCCCGCCTCGAGCGCCATGAGGGGCAGACTTTGCAGCGGGCCTTCCTCGACACTTTGGCGGCGTTTCACCCCGGCGCGCGCCAGCCCTTTCCGCTGCCCGCCGATTTCGAACAGCATTTGCCGTCGCGCACGCTTCGACTCCCAAGGGGCGCCGACACGATGAAGCTCGACTTCAAGGCCCGCGCCGATCGCGCGCAGGGCCTGATGGCCGAATGGCATCGCGAGCAGGGCGAGCGTGCCGCCCGCGGCGTGCCCGAGATCGCCACGGCGCTCAGCGACATCGCCTGGCCGCTGGCCCGCCGCGCCGCGTGGAGCGCCCACCCGCCGCCGCTGCGCCTGACACGCGGCCAGGTCCGTCTCGCCCATCAACGGGCATTGAGCCAGCAGCGCTGCCGCGAGCAGGGCTCGCCGCCGCGCGATGGCGAGGCCTGGTGGGCGCAGATCGACGCCATCGCCCGGCGCTGGAGCCTCGACAGCGCTTTCGATGACTGGGGCTGCGACGACCGGGGCCGCGACGCCCGGGGACACGGCCCTTCCCACCAACCACAGGAGCATGCATGACGCGCGGCAAGATCTGGAGCGACGACGACACCGCCAGCCTGCGCAATCTCAAGATGCTGGGCCGCACCGACGCCGAGATCGCCCGCATCCTCGGCTACACCCGCGAGACCGTCGTGCGCCGCCGCAAGATGCTGGGCGTCGCCACCCTCGACACCGCCGAGGCCCGCCGCATCGCCCGCGAACTCGGCCGCTTCTCCGGCTGGGTCAGCACCCAGACGATGCGCCGGAAGCGGCTGCAGGGGGAGTGAGGCCTTGCGCCGTGCCGGGCGCTTTGACACCGCCCGGCCACCGTGCCGATATCGGCGGGCATTTTGAAAGGGGGATTTGCCGCATGAAACCCATCGTCGCCACGTTTGCCGCCACGATTGCCGCCACGGCCGCCTTCGCATCCGCCGCTTCCGCCCAGACCGCCGAGTTCAAGTGTCCGGCTGTCGGCACCGTGCTCACCGTGCGCGGCTTCGATGGCGAGTCGCAGACCACGGCTTCGGGGCAGGAGGGCACGGTGTGCCTGTTCAAGAGCACCAAGGCCGGCCAGACCAAGGACCTGCGCGTGTATTACGGGCTGGTCGGCTCGGTCGACGCGGCGGGCGAGTCCTTCAGCAAGGGTCTCGACCTCAAGGGCCTGTGGCCGCTCAAGGTCGGCAACAAGACGGTCTCGACGGTCAACGGCACCGGCTACGACGGCAAGGCCTACACCGCCAATGTCACCATCACGGTCGCTGCCTACGAGAAGGTGACGGTGCCGGCCGGCACCTTCGATGCCTTCCGCGTCGAGGAGGTGAAGGCGGGTGACGACGGCCCGCGCATCCACTGGTGGGCGCCGGCGGTCTCGGCCTCGGTCAAGGAGGCTTTCCCCGACTGGCGCGATCGCAGCAAGACCATGACGTTCGAACTCGTGGCCGTGAAGAAGTAAGGGCGGCCTAGATCGTCTCGACGCGGTCGAGGTAGCGCGCGAGGGCCGCGACCCACTTGCGCGAGGCGGCGCTGTCGGCGCTATCGCCCGCCTGCTGCAGGGCGATGCCGATATCGGTGATGCCCTGGAATCCAAAGGTGCCGCCAGAGCCGCTCATGTTGTGGCCCAGCAGGATCACGGTCTCGAAGTCGTCGCGATCGAGCGCGCCCGACATCTCGACGACGTTCTGCCGGCAGTTCTCCAGATAGGCGGGAATGTGCGCGGCGAACCGCGGATGGACTCGCACGACGATACTCTCGTCGGAAACGGCCTCACTGGCTATGCGCGGCTCGGGCCCCACCGTCGGGACGGCGATGAACTGCGCCTCGATCGCCCTCAGCAGCACTTCCTGCTTGAGCGGCTTGGTGAGGAAAGCCGTGCAGCCCGCCGCCAGGCACATTTCCCGGTCGCCCTTCAGCGCCGAGGCGGTGAGCGCGATGATCGGCGTCGGCGGCCGGCCATTGGCCTGTTCCCAGGCGCGGATCGCGCGCGTCGCGGTCAGGCCGTCCATGATCGGCATCTGCCGATCCATCAGCACGAGATCGTAGCGCTCGAGCGCGAACTTCTCGCAGGCGACGGCGCCGTTGACGGCGATGTCGACGCGGTGCGGCGTGTCCTCGAGATAGGCCAGCGTGATGGTGCGGTTGTCGGCGGAATCCTCGACCAGCAGGATGCGCAGCGCCGCCATCGGCTGCTGGGGATGGCCCTCGACCGGCAGCACCATGCGCGCCGCCGCCTCGACGCGGATCTCGAAGGGCACGACCACGGAAAACACGCTGCCCTCGCCGACCGTGCTTTCGGCCCAGATGCGCCCGCCCATCAGCTCGACCAGGCGCTTGCAGATCGTCAGGCCGAGGCCCGAGCCGCCGAAGCGTCGCGTGGTCGAGGAATCGGCCTGGGTGAACCGCTCGAAGACGCGGCCGAGCTTGTCGTGCGCGATGCCGATGCCGGTGTCGGAGACGGTGAAGCGCAGCGCCGTCGGCACGGCGGCGCTGCTTTCGGTCGTGACGCGCAGCGAGACTTCGCCCGCTTCGGTGAACTTGATGGCATTGCCCAGAAGGTTGAGCAGCACCTGCTGCAGCCGCGTCGGATCGCCGACCAGGCCGGTCGGCACGTCGTCCGCGATCTCGCAGACCAGGACGAGACCCTTTTCATGAGCCCGCACCGCCACCATCTCGGTCACCTTGTCGAGCAGCTCGCTCAGGGAAAAGCCGGTGCGTTCCAGCTCGAGCTGCGAGGCCTCGACCTTGGAGAGGTCGAGGATGTCGTTGATCAGGTTGAGCAGGTTGTCGCCGGCGCGGCGGAAGATCTGCACGTATTTGTCCTGCTCGGCCGTCAGCTCGGTCTTGGCCAGCAGGTCGGCGATGCCCATGATGGCGTTCATCGGCGTGCGGATCTCGTGGCTCATGCTGGCAAGGAAGTCCGACTTGGTGCGGCTGGCGCTCTCGGCCGCGGCCTTGGCCTGCTTCAGCTCCATCTCGACGCGCTTGCCCTCGGTGACGTCGCGGGCGGCGGCAAAGACGCCCTGCAGCGTGCGGTCGCGGTCGTAGAAGGTCGTGGCGTTGTAGGACACCACGGTCTTGGTGCCGTCGCGGGCGCGCGCCGTCAGCTCGTAGTCGGTGACCTTCTTCTCGCTCAGCACCAGCTTGATGCCGGCCTCGGCGCGCTCCGGATCGGTGAAATAGCCCTTGAAGGGCGCGCCGATCAGCTCGTCGCGCGTGCAGCCGGTCAGCGCCTCCATCTGCTTGTTCACATCGGTGATGATGCCCGACGGGTCGGTCGTCATCAGCGCGTCGATGTTCGATTCGATCAGCGAGCGCGTATAGAACTGCTGGTCGCGCAGGCGCTGGTCGAGCTTCTTCTGCTCAGCCTCGACCTGCTTGCGCGCGGTGTTGTCGGTGCCGATCAGCAGGTAACCGATGATGGTTTCCTGGGCGTCGCGCAGTGCCGTCACCGAGACCACGGCGGGAAAGCGGCTGCCGTCCTTGCGGATATAGGTCAGCTCGTAGATGTCCTCGATGCCGCGCGAGGCTTTGAAGACCAGGGCCTCGAAGCCCGGCGTGATCGGGGTCGAGAGTTCGATACTGAGCGCCTTCGCGCGGCCGACGACTTCCTGCGGATCGGAGATGTCGGCCGGGGTGATCTTGTTCATCACCTCGGCGGCGGTATAGCCCAGCATGCGCTCGGCGCCGACATTGAAGATCTGGATCACGCCCTTGGCGTCGGTGGCGATGCTGGAAAAGTTGGCGCTGTTGAAGATGGCGCGTTGCAGGGCGCCGGCCTTGAGCAGCGCCTCCTCGGTGGCATCGGCGGCGCGCGTCTCGTCCGTCCTGGTGGGCATCGATCGTTCGCCGCTACGCCGCGAGCAGGCGGTCGACGGACGCTTTGAGGTCGTCGGGCCCGTAGGGCTTGGGCAGGAAATGCGCGCCCTCGACCCCCAGCGCCTTCATGTCTTCGGGAGCGGTAAAACTGGTGGTGTAGAGCACGGCCATCCCGGGACGCAGCCGGACGGCCTCGCGGGCCACTTCGTAGCCGCCCTGGCTCGCCTTCCGCAGTCGGATATCGGTGAAAAGCGCGTCGATGCTGGCGGGCGAGCGCAGCAGGACGAGGGCGGATTCGACATCGCCGGCAACCAGCGTCTCGTGGCCCCAGTCCTGGATCATGGTCTCGGCTATGCGGCGGATGAAGAGTTCGTCTTCGACGATGAGGACAACGGCCATAACGACTCCTGCCTTATTTTCCGACTCTTCGTGCGATCATCGGCTGGTGGGGCCGCTGAAAAAGGTCATGCGCGGACCATCCTGGCAATGGCCAATGCCGTTTAACCTCAATTAAGTACGTTTCTCACATCTGCGGGGAACCTGCCAGCTTCCGACGCGTTCAAGATCGGCGCCAAGGGCTTTCCAGTAGCTCTACGACCGCCGTTCCGGGTGCTAAGCTCGCCGCCTGAAACCGCCCTTCCTTGCATCCTTCCTGCTGCCGCGCCTGCCGTTCTACTACGGCTGGGTCGTCCTGGGCTGCGTCTGCCTCGCGGGGTTCGCGCGCCAGGGGCCGGCCGTCGCGGTGCTCTCCATCTTCGTGACGCCGATGACCGCCGAGTTCGGCTGGTCGCGCCTGGAGATCGCGGGTGCGGTGTCGCTCGGCGGGCTGCTGGCGGCCGTCGCTTCGCCGGTGCTCGGACCGCTGCTCGACCGGCGCGGCGCGCGGCTGGTGCTTTGTCTTGCCGTGCTCGGCACCGGCATCGCCTGCATGGCGCTGTCGCTGGTGCAGTCGCTGCTCGCCTTCTACCTGCTGTTCTGCTTTGCCCGGATGATCTGGGCCGGACCCTTCGACCTCGGCCTCTATGGTGCGCTCAACAACTGGTTCGTCGCCCGCCGCGCGCGGGCCAATTCGATCGCCACTTTGGCGCAGCTTTCCGGACTCGTCGTGTTGCCCGTCGTTGCACAATTGGCGATGGGCGAAGGAGCGGGGGGCGAAGGAGCGGGGGGCGATGCCGCCAACTGGCGCGCCGGCTGGATCGCCGTCGGCGTCACGGTGCTGATCGTGGGTTTCCTGCCGTGCTGGCTGCTGCTGGTGCGCCGCCCTGAAGATGTCGGTCTCGCCGCCGATGCGCGGCCGCCCGGCAAGGACGGCGCGATGCCGCCACCCGAGAAGCACTTCACCCGCGGCGAGGCGATGCGGACCTCGGCCTTCTGGATGCTGTCGATCTACACCATGTTGGTCTATCCCGTGCAGGCCGGCGTCTCGCTGCACCAGGCAGCACACCTGATCGAACACGGGCTCTCGGCCCTCGCCGCGGCCACGGTGATCGGTGTCTTCTCCGCCAGTTCGGCGGCGGCCAGTTTCGCCATCGGCTTCCTGCCGCGCCACTGGCCGCTGCGCTACCTGATGATCGCGGCGGCGTTGCTGATGAGCATCGGCAGCTTCGCCCTGATCGGCGTGCGTTCGGCCGAGAGCGCCTATCTCGCCGCCGGCGTCTTCGGCCTCGGTCTCGGCGGCGTGCTGACCCTGCTGCCCGTGGCCTGGGCGGATTATTTCGGCCGCGAAAGCTACGGCGCCATCCGGGGCGTGGCGCTCGCGCTGCAGGTCCTGGCGCAGGCGGTGGGCCCGATTCTCTCCGGTTTGCTGCGCGACGCCACCGGCGACTACACGCTCTCCCTCGTCACCTTCGGCGTGCTGGCCGCCATCGGCATGCTGGCGGCTTTTGCGGCGCGACGGCCGGTCTAACCGGCTCCGTGAATCGGTTGCTCCCCGGCCTCGCCGGGAAGGAAAAAGTGGGTAGAGCAGATACCGTTTGGGTCGACTCGGTGCTGTAGTACACCCCCGGTGTCATCTTGAACGCAGTGAGGGTGTAGACCCTCAAACGAAGTGCAACAGATCGAGTCGACCCCATAGAAATCCGCTCTAGGGCCGCGCCTCTGGCACCGCGAAGAACAGCCGCCTGACGCCGCCCGCGCCCAGCACCTTGCCCAATTGGCGGAAGGCGACATAGGGCAGGAGGATGAGGAATATCAGCAGGCTTTCGGCGAGGATGCGGTGCAACGACTGACCGAGCGCCTCGCGCAGCGGCAGGGCAAGCGATTCACCATGGAACAGCGTCTTGACCGTGACCTCGAGCATCGAGAGCGCGATCAGCAGGGCCCACAGGGCGCAGGCCTGGTAGAGCACCGACCAGATCAGCGGCCGGCCGCGCAAGCGTTCGCCGAGATGGAAGATGTGTCCCAGCAGGATGAACTTGGCCAGCACCAACGCCTTCAGCCCGGCGTAGCCGTAATGGGCCAGTTCGACGCCGGCCGTGCCGGCGATCGAGATGCGATAGAGCAGCAGCGCGCCGATGCAAATGTAGACATAGACGAAGATACCGAGGAGCTCGCGCAGCTCGTGCCGCATGCGGATGAGATGTCGGTTGGTCTGGAGCGAAGGCTTCATGTATTCATCCTGGGCACTGCCGCCGCCGACTTTGGCGCCGCGGCAGGCGAGGTGGGTCGTAGCAGGGTGAGACGGTAACTCATGCGCTTGAAGCTTTCTGCTCTCCTGACGGCATTCCTGCTTCCCGCTTCGGTGCAGGCCGCCGACCGGGCCGCCGCGACAGCGTGCTCGGCCACGCTCTCCAAGGATGGCCAGACGATCTACGGCAAGGTGGCGCCCACGGTGACGGCCAAGACCGATCTCAAGGAGGCCATCACGGCCGCTGCCCGGCCGCTGGTGATGAACGGGACGATGTCGCGCGATGCCGCGCGCCATGGCGGCGAGGCCGCGGGCGAGTGCCTGAAGCATCTGAAGTAGAGTTTGCGTGCCGCCTGCGAAACCGTGTTTAATGCAGCGCGGCAGGTTCTTGTCGCGGTCTTTGCGGGGTCAGGACAATGAAAAAGCAAACGAAGGGCGCGCGGGCGATGGTCTTGCTCGCAACCACGCTCACCGGCCTGTTTGCCACGCTCCTTCCCCTCCTGCCGGCCGAGGCGCAGGCGGTGTTCGTCGCCCGCAAGGTCATCGGCCGCGTCCATCACCAGCTCGAAAGCGAGCAGACCGGCAAGCCGGGCTACGACGTCGCCACCGTGCTGCTCGATGCGCCGGCCGACCGGCTCTATCTCTTCCTGCTCGACCATGCGCGCAAGAACAAGGCGGTGCGCGTCACCATGGAAGACGCCGGCGCCCGCCGCCTGCAGATCCACGAAGGCGACCGCAGCGTCACCTTCAGCGTCGTGCCCGTCACCGACCACGTCTCGCACCTGATGATCGCCGGCACCGCCGGCCGCAACGAGAGTTCGACGACCTCGATGGTGGTCGGCATCGTGTTGCGCGTCTGCAAGGAAATGAACAAGGAGTGCTCGCTGGGCTGATCGCCCGGCGACCGTGACCTGTGACACCTTCGGAACCCGCCACTCCTCCGACTGCCGCCGTTCCCACCGCTGCCGCGCGCCGGCGGCGTCGTATCCCGCTGGTCTGGATCGTGCCGCTGCTCAGTGCGGCGATCGCGCTGTGGCTCGGCTGGGACACCTGGTCGAAGCGCGGCCCCACCATCACCATCTCCTTCGAGACCGGCGATGGCCTGACGGCGGGGCAGTCGCAGCTCAAGTTCAAGGACATCACCATGGGCACGGTGAAGTCGCTGGCGGTGACGCCGGATTTCTCCCGCGTGATCGTCACCGTCGAGACGACGCGCGAGGCCACGCCGCTGCTCAGCGACAAGACCGTCTTCTGGGTCGTCAAGCCGCAGCTCTTCGCCGGCAGCATCTCCGGCCTCGATACCATCCTGTCGGGCTCCTATATCGGCATGCTGCCCTCGACAGAGCCCGGCAAACCCGAGCGCAATTTTACCGGCAAGCAGGACCCGCCCATCCTCAGGACGGCGACCGCGGGCACGACCTTCATCCTGGAGACCAACAAGCTGGGCTCGCTCAGCCTCGGCTCGCCGATCTTCTATCGCGGCCTCGATGTCGGCACCGTGCTGGGCTGGGACCTCGGCGACGACATGGCCCGCCATGTCGCCGTCCATGCCTTCGTGCGCGCGCCCTTCGACAAGTTCGTGCACGACGACACGCTGTTCTGGAACGCCTCGGGCCTGTCGGTGAAGATGGGTGCCACCGGCGTCGAGGTGCAGATGGAATCGCTGCGCGCCCTGCTGCTGGGCGGCATCGCCTTCGAGATCAAGCCGCGTACCACGGCGCCGCAGAGTGTCGCCGGCCGCCGCTTCGCGCTCCATTCCAGCCAGGAATCCGCGCGCTCCGCGGGCTTCAGCTATCACCTGCAGCTTGTTTCGAATTTCGCCGGCTCCGTCGCCGGCCTGGCGAAGGGCGCCGAGGTCACGCTGCATGGCCTCAAGATCGGCGAGGTCACCGATGTCGGCCTGGTCTTCGACCAGAAGCTCGGGCGCATCGTGGCGCCGGTGCACTATCGCGTCGACGCCGAGCGCATCACCGGCATCGCGCCGCTGCGCGGCATTCCCGTGGGCACCATCGCGGCGGAAATGGTCCGCCGAGGCTTTCGTGCCACGCTGCAGGCGCCGAGCCTGATCAGCGGCCAGAAGATCGTGGCGCTCGAACTGATACCCGATGCGCCGGCCGCCGAACTGGGCCGCGACGGCGACCTCTTCATCGTGCCGTCCTCGGAAGGCGGCGGCTTCGACAGCATCACGCGCTCGGCCAACGAACTGCTGTCGAAGATCAACCGCATCGATTTCGACGCCATCGGCAAGAGCGTGGCCGGCCTGACCCAGGGCCTCGACAACACCGTCAACGGCCCCGAGCTCAAGCAGACGCTGACTGCACTGGCCGCCACCATGGTCCAGGCCCAGGACTTCATGCAGAAGCTCGATGCCGGCGCCACGCCGGCAATGACCAAGCTGCCCGACATCGCCACCCAACTGCAGGGCGCGCTGACCCAGGCCAACCGGCTGGCGTCCTCGCTCAACACCGGCTACGGCGGCGATTCCAAGATCAACCGCGACGTCGAGGTCCTGCTGCGTCAGGTCACCGACACCGTGCGCTCGGTGCGCGCGCTGGCCGATCTGCTGGCGCGCAATCCCGAGGCGCTGCTCAAGGGCCGCACGGGTAGAGACTGAGGCCAAGGACTGGGACGAGGGACCGAGCACATGACGATCGACCGCCGTTCGCTTCTCGCTTTCGCGCCGCTGCTGCTCGCCGGCTGCGGCGCCTCGTCCGATCCGGCGCTCTACACCATCGCTGTCAGGAACGGCCCGGTGCTGCCGTCGGGTCCGAGGATCGTGCAGCTGCGCGAGATCGGCCTGGCGCGTTATCTCGACCGCCGCGAGATCGTGCGCTCCTCCGACGGCATCAAGCTCGACGTGAAGTCCAACGAATGGTGGGGCGAGCCGCTCGGCACGCTGCTGGCGCGCGTGCTGGTGGTGGGCCTGTCGCAGCGCCTGCCGGCCAGCAATATCTACGGCGAGGGCGGCGCCATCTCGTCCGACTCGAATGCCACGCTGGCGATCAATATCCAGCGCCTCGACCTCGACCAGGATGGCACCCTGCAACTGCTGGCCCAGGCCGCCGTGGAGTTCAACCGTCCGCGCAAGACGGCGGCAAGGACCTTCCGCATTTCCAGACCGGTCTCGGCCGCGACCACAGCCGGCCAGGTCATGGCGATCGGCGACGCCATGGCCGAGCTGAGCGACGGCCTCGCGGCCCTTCTGCAGCCGTGACCACCAAGCCGCAGCTTCGCGAGTGCTTCGGCTGCGGGCTGTTCCAGATCGTGCCGGCGCTCGAGCCCGACATGCGCGCCGACTGCGTTCGTTGCGGCACCGGGCTGCGCCGCACGCGCCGCGATCCGCTGAACAGGGCACTGGCGCTCACCGCCGCCACGCTGGTGCTCTTCGTCGTGCTGTGGACCGGCATGCTGATGGTGGTCTCGACCGCCGGCATCGTGCGCGAGACGACGCTGGCCTCGGGGCCGCTCGAACTGGTGAAGCACGGCTTGTGGCCGCTGGCGCTGGTCGTCTTCTTCACCACGGCGCTGGCGCCGCTCGGCAAATACGCCGGCACTCTCTATGTGCTGATCGGCCTGCGGATGAAGACCCCGCCGCCCTATATCGGCCGCGTCTTCCTGTTGTCGCGCAAGATGGCGGTCTGGGCGATGCTGGAAGTGCTGCTGCTGGGTGTCTTCGTGGCCTTCACCAAGCTGGGCGATCTCGTCCATATCGAGGTCGGGCCCGCCGTCTGGGCGCTCGGCCTGCTCACCGTCGTGGCGCTATGGGCCGACACCGTGCTCGACACAGACGCGGTCTGGGAAGAAATCGAGCGGCGTGGCCAGACGCAGTCGGAGATCGACGGCCTGGGGCCAGCCGAACCCGCGCTCGTCTTCCATCCCGGCGCGGTGGCCTGCGAAGCCTGCGGGCTGGTGGGAAGCCATGACAGCCACTGCCTGCGCTGCGGCACCATCCTGCATGCGCGCAAGCCCGACAGCCTCGTGCGCACCTGGGCGCTGCTGGCCGCCGCCGCCATTCTCTATATCCCGGCCAATGCCTATCCGGTGCTGACGGTGATCCAGGCCGGCAACGGCCAGCCCAGTACGATCATCGACGGCATCGAGGACCTGCTCACCTCGCATATGTATCCGCTGGCCCTCCTGGTCTTCGTCGCCAGCGTGCTGGTGCCGGTGTTCAAGCTGATGGGGCTGGCCATCATGCTGATGGCGATCGTGCTGGTGACGACCACCGTCGGCGCCGGCCGTCTGCTGCGCGAGCGCACCGCGCTCTATTACATCGTGGCCTGGATCGGCCGCTGGTCGATGGTCGATATCTTCATGGAGTCGCTGCTGGGCGCGCTCGTCCAGTTCGGCGCCGTGGTCAACATCGCACCCGGCATCGGCGCCGTGGCCTTCTGCGGTGTCGTGCTGCTCACCATTCTCGCGGCCGAAACCTTCGACCCGCGCGTCATGTGGGACGCCGCCGCCCGCAACGATCACCGCCCGCACCAGTTGCGCCAATCCAGACGGGCCGGCCGTCGGCAACAGCCTCAGTAAACCGCCAGAGGGGCCGCCATGATCGAACCCTATACCGCCGTCGGCCTGATCCCGAGCTTCTGGGGCATCCGCCGGCGCGCCGATATCGCCAAGAACCTCGAGCATCTCGAAAGCCTGACGCATGCCGCCTACTGGCTGTCCAACCTCGACATTCCCGTCCGCCTGATCGCCATTCCCGAGGGCGCGCTGCAGGGCTTCAACGACGAGGTGCTCGACGTCGACCATGCCGAGTTCGCCGCCACCTGCGCCATCGACATTCCCGGCCCCGAGACCGACCGCCTGGGCGCACTCGCGCGCAAGTGGGGCGTCTTCATCATGGCCCAGGCCAAGGCGCGCCATCCCGACTGGCCCAACCTGTTCTTCAATGTCGGCTTCGTTGTCGATCCCGACGGCGCCGTCATCCTCAAGCACTACAAGCTGGGCGCGCTCTTGCCTTGCGAGCGCTCGGTCTCGCCGCACGACATCTTCGACTGGTGGATCGAAAAATACGGCCGCACGCTGCAGGCCTTCTGGCCGGTCGTCGATACGTCTATCGGGCGCCTCGGCGTCATGATGGCGATGGAGGGCAGCTATCCCGAGAACGGCCGCGGCCTGGCGCTCAACGGCGCCGAGGTCGTCTATCGCGCCTCGCTGCCGGCGCCCTTCACCGAGAACGACTTCTTCGAGATCACCAACCGCGCCCGCGCGCTCGAGAACAACATGTTCATCGTCGCGCCCAATATCGGCGGCTATCACCTCTATCCCGACAGCGAGACGCCGATCGATGCCGGCGGCGGTCAGTCGATGATCGTCGACTATCGCGGTGCGCTGGTCGGCAGGCAGCGCGACACCAACGGCTCGACCTTCGTCGCCGGGCCGATCAACATCGAGGCGCTGCGGCACCACCGGCAGAACTCGCAGGTGACGAACTGGACCAAGGACATCCGCACCGAACTGGCGCAGATCGTCTACGAGCAGCCGATCTATCCGAAGAATCTCTATGCCGACAAAATTCCCGGCCGCCACGCCGACTACAAGCGCGAGGTCATCGACCGCCAGGTGTCGCTGATGCAGGCGCGCGGTATCTGGAAAGCACCCTCGAAGGGTTGACGTGAAAGCGGGGCGCATGGCTCCGCCGTATACCCTGTTTATGGTATAGTGACGCCCGGCCGACGGGCCCATCGTCTGCCTCGCCAGATAAACGAGGAGGGGGAATACATGTCGATCAATCCAAGGACGTTGTTGACGCTGCTCGCCGGCATCGGGCTGGGTGCAGCCGCGATCCAAGGCCTTCATGCCCAGGCCACGCCGCCGACCTATGCCGTTATCGACATCGGCAGCATCAGCGATCCCGCAGGCTATGCCGCCATCGGTCTCAAGGGCGGGCCAGCGACGGCGGCCTTCGGCGGCAAGTTCCTCGCGCGCACCGAGGCCATCACCGCCTCGGACGGAACACCGCCCAAGCGCATCGTCGTCATCGCCTTCGACAATCTGGCCAAAGCCAAGGCCTGGCGCGCATCGCCCGCCATGCAGGAGATCTGGGCGATCGAGGACAAGACCTCGAAGTCGCGCCTCTTCTTCGTCGAGGGATTGCCGCAATAGCCGGGCGGCCGGCTGTCAGGAGAGGGAACCCATGTTTCACAGACGCAAACTCGTTGCCCGGCTGTCGGGCGCGGCAGCACTGTCGGCGGCGGTGCTGGCGGGGTGGTTCAAATCGGAAGTCAAAGCGCAGGGAAAAAGTGCCATGAATCAGCAGGCAATGATCGATCTGTTCCAGAAGCATGTCGGCGCCGAGATCGCCGGCGACCTCGAAACCACCATGGCGACGATGAGCGACAATCCTCATCTCAACCACGTGCCGACCATGGCGGGCGGCGTCGGCCGCGACGGCGTGCGCGCCTTCTACCGCGACCATCTCGTCGGCAAGTTCTTTCCGCCCGATGTGAAAATGGAGTCGGTGTCGCGCACCGTGGGTGAGAACTCGATCGTCGAGGAGCTGTTCATCACCTTCACCCATACGACGGCGATCGACTGGCTGCTGCCCGGCGTGCCGCCGACCGGCAAGCCGGTGGCGATGGCGGTGGCCGCCGTCGTGGGCTTCAAGGACGGCAAGATCTCGCACGAGCACATCTACTGGGACCAGGCCGGCATCCTCGTGCAGGTCGGTCTGCTCGATCCCAAAGGCCTGCCGGTGAGTGGCGGCGAAAGCGCCCGCAAGGTGTTCGATCCCAGCCTGCCGGCGCGCAAGATGTAACGCGGCGGAGACGGAGCACCACGGCCATGCATCTGGGCAGACAATACAAGGTTGTCGAGTATCTCGTCTGGACGAGGCTGGAGATTGCCTGGCTTACCGGCTGGTCGTTCCTCGTCACCGCGATCATCGCGCTCACGCACTGGAACTTCCTGTCGGTCCCGGCGCCGCTGCTGGCCCTCGTCGGAACGGCGGTGGCTTTCGTGCTCGCCTTCAAGAATCAGCAATGTTACGCGCGCATCAACGAGGCCTTGATGATCTGGGGCCAGATCAATTCGGCCAGCGCGATTCTCGGCAGCAAGCTCGTGGCCACGGTCGGCCGTCTCGACGAACCGGATACGGCGCCTCGGCTGAAGGAAATTTTCCACCGCCACTTCGCCTGGCTGACCGCCTTGCGCTTCTTCCTGCGGGCGCGAAAAGCCTGGGAGAACACGCTTGAGCCCGGCAACGAGAAATATCTCGCCGCCCTGCCGACGCCGGAAAGCCAATCCGCCCTTAACGACGAATTGGCCGGATATCTTTCCGAAGATGAATTCAACAAGACCAAGGCGCATCGCGGCGATCGCGAGACGTTGCTGCTTTACGGGCAGTACCAGGCGATCGGCGACCTCCATGCCCGCAAGTCCTTGAGTGATTCCGTCTTCTTCGTGCTGACGAATGCGCTCGACGAACTCGTGCGGCTTCAGGGTGCCGCCAAGCGGCTGAAGAACTATCCTTATCCGCGAAATTACTATTCGATCACGCTCATCCTGGTGAAGGCCTTCGTCGGCATGATGCCGTTCGGGCTCTATTCGTACTGCCAGGAAATGGGCAAGGCCGACGGCATCGAGCTCTGGACGGCCTGGCTGAACGTCCCGTTCAGCGCCTTCATCGGCTGGGCCTTCCTGACGCTGGAAAAGGTCGGCGAGAATTCCTCCAATCCCTTCGAGGGTGGACCCAACGACGTGCCGATCTCGTTCCTGTCGCGTCGCATCGAGATCGAGATGCGGCTCATGCTGGGCGAAGACACCGCGCTCAAGTCGGTCGAGGCAAAGTACGATATTCTGTTCTGAGCTCAGAGCCCGACGGCGTCGAGATAGGCGCGTAGTGCTTTCTGCGACTGGAGTTGCTCCGCTTTGGGCCGCACCGGGATCGCCGCGATCCGGGCGACGACGGCGGCATAAGGAATGGACGGAAGGGATTCGAAGATCATGGATTCAGCACCACGCGCAACGCCTGCAGCGGCGCCGACGATACCGCGTCCGGTCCGCGATAGGGTTGGATGTGCAGCGCTACCATCGACAGGATGATCCAGGCGCAGATGCAGAACAGCACCTGCGAGATCGCCGCCGTGCGCTGGTTGGCGCGCTGGATGGCGGCGATGGCGAAGGCCGTCATCAGGGCGAGTGCTATGGCAAAGAACCATTTCAGCGGCCGCGCGCCCTGGGTACCGAGCGCCAGCCGGTGATCGCGCGCCGCGCGCAGGTCGTCGAGCGCCTTGATATAGGTCGAGGTCGCCAGCGCGCTGGAACAAGCGGCGGCGGTGGTTTGCGTGCGGCAGAGCGCATTGGCCGCCCACATGTCGCTCTCGAGCCTGTCGAGCGCGGCTTCCGCCCCGGGTGAAGGCTGCTGGTTATGCGTCGCCACCCATTCCTCGTCGACCGCGGCGGCCAGATAGTCGCGCAGCCGGGCCTGCGATTGCTGCCGGGCGCTGTCGGGCAGCACGGGCACGGCGGCGAGGCGAATGATGGCGGTGCGTTCGTTGATGAGCGAGGTCTGGGCCAGCGAGATGTTCTGCCAGGCCGCCGATCCCATGAAGGCCATCATGAAGGTGAACATGACGGCGGGCAGGCCGAGCATTGGCGGCGCCATCGGGAACTTGGCGAGGCCTTCGAAGATACGCAGGCGGAATACCGCGAAATGGGCGATCAGGCCGATGCCGAGGCACCATAACAATGTCGCGACCAGCGGCGCATAGGGCCGCGTCGGGAAGTATTCGAAAAACATCGGTGGCCCCCCGGAATTCTTCTTGTTGGGTCCGCCGCCGAACCGCGATTTGTGCGTGAGCCGATCCTAGGCCGCCGGCGATTGACCAACAAGCGCGACCGGATCGCGCCGGGCCATTATACATCCCCCCACTACATCTACCCGAGCGAGCCTGCCAGCGGTCACGTCTCTTTGATGGCGCCTTGATTGCTCCTGCAGGCCGCGCCGCCTAGGGTCCAGCCGCCAAGGAGGGCATTCATGGACCAGAATATCGCGATTTCCATCATGATCGACCAGCGCATCTTCGATCTCTACGACGAATACTGCCATTCGACCGGCATGGACCGTCGCGCCTTCATCGCGCGCGCCGCCGTGCTCGTGGTCGGCGGCGCCGCCATGGCGCAGGCGCTGCTGCCGCGCTACGCTCAGGCGCAGACCATCTCCTTCACCGACGATCGCATCAAGGGCACCTACGTCACTTACCCGTCGCCCGGCGGCAGCTCGGGCACGATGCGCGGCTATCTCGTGCAGCCCAAGGGCGCGGGGCCGTTTCCCGTCGTGCTCGTGGTGCATGAGAATCGCGGCCTCAATCCCTATGTCGAGGACGTGGCCCGCCGCGCCGCCACCGCCGGCTTCCTGGCGCTGGCGCCGGACGGTCTCTTCCCGGTCGGCGGCTATCCCGGCAACGACGACGACGGCCGCGAGCTGCAGGCCAAGCTCGACCAGGGCAAGCTGCGCACCGACATGCTGAACAGCGCGATGTTCCTGAAGAAGCACGCGTCATCGACCGGCAAGCTCGGCGTCACCGGTTTCTGCTGGGGCGGCGGCACCACGAACTATCTCGCTGTCATGCTGGGCAAGGACATGAATGCCGGCGTGCCGTACTACGGCGCCGCGCCCGAGCCGGCGATGGTCAAGGACATCAAGGCCGCGATGCTGGTGCAATACGCCGAGACCGACGAGCGCATCAACGCCATGTGGCCGGCCTATGACGCCGCCCTCAAGGCCGCCAGCGTGCCGCACGAGATGTTCACCTATCCCGGCACCCAGCACGGCTTCCACAACAACTCGACGCCGCGCTATGTCGAGGCCCAGGCCAAGATCTCCTGGGACCGCGCCATCGCCCATTTCAAGAAGAACCTGGCGTAAAGACTCTTCACGGCCTTTGGCGAAAATCGACCGCATCCCGGGGACCGCCCCGGGATGCGGTTTGTTTTTGTGCGGTTTGTTTTGTGCGGTTTGGTTTGTGCCAAGTCCGGCGGACCGGTGTAGGCTCCTCCCGCCACCCGTCGCGTCAGCGTAAGCGTTGCAAAAAAGAAAACGCCAGGGAGGACATCATGAACCGTGCAGCCCTATGTGCGTCGGCGATGGTTGCCGCGCTGCTGGCCTTGGCCGTTCCGGCTTTCGCGCAGAAATCCGGCGGCATCCTCAAGATCCAGCACATGGACACGCCACCCAGCGCCTCGATCCACGAGGAGGCGACGGTGTCGGTGGCGGTGCCCTTCATGGCCGTCTTCAACAACCTGGTGATATTCGACCAGCACGTCGCCAAGAACAGCCTCGACTCGGTGATTCCCGATCTCGCCACCAGCTGGGCGACCAGCGAGGGCGGCCGCAAGCTCACCTTCAAGCTGCGGTCGGGCGTCAAATGGCACGATGGCAAGCCCTTCACGGCCAGGGACGTGCAATGCACTTTCGAGCTGCTGACCGTGCCGGAGAAGCTGCGACGCAATCCGCGCTCGGCGTGGTGGAGCAATGTCGAGAAGGTGACAGCCGACAGCGACTTCGAGGCGACCTTTCATCTGAAGGCGCCGCAGCCCTCGCTGCTGGCGCTGCTGGCTTCGGGCTATACGCCGATCTACCCCTGCCACATCCCGGTCGACGACATGCGGCGCAAGCCGATCGGCACCGGGCCGTTCAAGTTCGTCGAGCTCAAGATGAAGGAGTCCATCAAGCTCGCCAGGAACACCGACTACTGGAAGCCGGGGCGGCCTTACCTCGACGGCATCGAATACAGCATCATTCCCGACCGCTCGACACGCATGCTGGCCTTCGTTGCCGGCGCCTTCGATATGACCTTCCCGACCGACGTCTCGGTGCCGCTGCTCAAGAACATCAGGAAGGATGCGCCGAACGCGCAATGCACCATGCGGGCGACCGGCGTCAGCGCCAATCTCATCGTCAACCGCGACGTGCCGCCGTTCGCCGATGCCCGCATCCGCCGCGCCATGGCGTTGACGCTCGACCGCCAGGCCTTCATCGATATCCTCGACGAGGGCGAGGGCCGCATGAGCGGCGCCCTGCTGCCGCCGCCCGAGGGCGTCTGGGGCATGCCGCAGGACATGCTGAAGGGCATCATCGGCTATGGCGACGTCAAGAAGGCGCGCGAGGAGGGCCGCGCGTTGATGAAGCAGGCGGGCTACAGCGAGACCAATCGGCTCAAGGTCAAGGTCAGCACGCGCAACATCGCCACCTTCCGCGATCCGGCGGTCATCCTGATCGACCACCTCAAGCACATCTGGATCGATGGCGAGCTCGAGATCATCGACACCGCGGTCTACTACAACCGCGTCTTCGCCAAGCAATACGCCGTGGCGCTCAACCTCAGCGGTTCGGCCGTCGACGATCCCGACGTGACGCTGTTCGAGGGCTATGCCTGCGGCTCGCTGCGCAATTACAACAACTACTGCAATCCGGAGATGACGAAGCTGTTCGAGGCGCAGTCGCGTGAACCCGACTTCCAGAAGCGCCTCAGGATGGTCTGGGCCATCGACGCCAAGCTGCAGGAGGACATCGCCCGGCCGATCATCGCCAACGGCCGCGCCGCCGGCTGCTGGCAGCCCGCGGTCAAGGGCGTCACCCTCCACACCAACAGCATCTACAACGGCTGGCGCTTCGAGGATGTCTGGCTGGACCGTTGACTTTCAACCGGCTCGACCAGGGAGACGAACATGCGTTTGTGGCGATGGCTCGTTGAAATATTCCGGGACAGAGCCTCCGGAACGGGCAGCGAGGATGGCCAGGCCCATCTGCGCCGCAAAGATGAACTCGATGCAAGGGCGGCCAATGCGGCGCGCGTGGCCGATGCCCGCCTGCCGCCCCATTAGACGCTGCCCCATTAGACGCTGCCGTTCTAGAACGCCGAACTGCGGTTTGCCAGGCGAAGGACTTTTTCTACCCTTTCCCTCTTTCAGCCCCCGGGCTTTGACGGTAAGGAAGGGGAGCCTTCGCGGCGGAATGCCGCGAGTGGTCGTACGGGGAGCAGCGTGACTGTTCAGAGTGTGAAAACCGGCCCGCAGGCTCTGCCGCGGGTGAGGAGGCCGACGACGCCGCGCCGCATCTATGCGCTGCTGACGGTCATCGCCGTGCTCTCGGCTGCCATCATCGCCGCCTCCCTGGTGCGTCAGCGCGACGAGGCGCTCGCGGCTGGCGGCAAGCTGGCCGAGGCCTTCGCCCGCCTCGCTGACGAACAGACCGCGCGCACTTTCCAGACCGTCGAGCAGACGCTGCAACTGGCCGATAACCTGGTGGCGTCGATGGCGGCGGTGGGCACCGCGAACGAGACTTCGGTACGCGAGCAGTTCCGCCGGATGCTGCAGAACCGGCCCTTCTTGCGGGCGCTGCGCGTCCTCGACGACGCGGGCCGCGTCGTCTTCGACAGCGATACCGGCATGATCGGCGCCGATCTCTCGGCCCGGCCGTTCTTCCCCTATCACCGCGACACGCCGGCTTCGCGCTTCGACGTCGACATTCCGGTCCAGCATCCGCAGACCGGGGAATGGACCATGCCGGCCAGCTGGGCGCGGCGCGGCGCCGACGGCGGCTTCGTCGGCGTCATCGTGGCCGCACTCGACCCCGCCTTCTTCGACCGTGTCTGGACGGCCGGCCGCTCGCCGGATGCCGTGGTCGGGTTGTTCCGCGAGGACGGCCGCATGCTGGTGCGCAGCCCGCTCGACTACAGCCTGATGGGCAAGTCCTACGACCACACCCAGACCTTCGGCCGGCTGCGCGCCGCCGGCGACGAGGGCATTTTCGAGGTGACGACGCCCAACGACGGCGTGCGCCGCATCGCCGCCTTCCGCCGGCTCGGCGCCTATCCCGGCTTCATCATGGGCATCGGCCAGGACAAGGCCGCCGTGCTGGCCAACTGGTGGCACACCGTCTGGATCACCTCCACCGGCTGGGCCGCCGTGGTGGCGGCGGTGGCGGTGCTGACAACGCTGCTGCTGCGCGAATTGAAAGTGCGCCGCGCCGCCGACGAGCGCAGCCGCCTGCTCTTCGACGCCAGTCCCTATCCGATCTATGCGATCGACCTCGAGAACGAGCGCGTGATCGCCGGCAACGACGAGGCGGTGGCGAAATACGGCTGGCCGCGATCGGAATTCATCGGCATGCCGGTCGACAACCTCTATCCGCCCGACGAGCTGCCGCACCTCCGCGCCGTGCGCGAGAAGGTCCTGCCGGCGCTGCCGCCGCTGGGCAGCGGTGAGGCGATGCAGGTCGTCGAGGGCCTGCGCCACCGCACGCGCAGCGGCGAGATCATCGATGTCGAGATGAACGTGCGGCGCATCGAGCTCGACGGCCGGCAGGCGACGCTGGTGATGGCGCGCGACGTCACCGACCGCGTGCGCGCCGAGAAGGCGCGGCAGGCGGTGGAAGAGCAGTTGCGCCAGTCGCAGAAGATGGAGGCGATCGGCCAGCTCACCGGCGGCGTCGCCCACGACTTCAACAACATCCTCACCATCATCATGGCCAATGTCGAGGCGCTGCAGGAGCGCGAGGGCCTCGACCCGCGAGCCGCGGCGCGCTTCGACGATATCGTCCAGGCGGTGTTCCGCGCCGCCGACCTGACGAGCCGCCTGCTCGCCTTCTCGCGGAAGCAACCGCTCCGGCCGCAGCCCACCGACATCGGCGTGCTGATGGCGACGACAGCGGCGATGCAGCGCCGGTCGCTGGGCGCCCAGATCGAGATCGAGCTGAAGCTCTCAGCCGACCTGTGGTCGGTCAACGTCGACCGCAACCAGCTCACGACGGCGCTGGTCAATCTCTGCGTCAACGCCCGCGACGCCATGCCGGCCGGCGGGCGTCTCACCATCGAGACCGCCAACGTCACGCTCGATACGGCCGCCGCGGCGCGTCTTGTCGATGCCGCGCCGGGCGACTATGCGATGCTGGCGGTCGGCGACAACGGCACGGGCATGACGGCCGATGTCGCGGCCAAGGCCTTCGATCCCTTCTTCACCACCAAGGAGATCGGCAAGGGCACCGGGCTTGGCCTCAGCATGGTCTATGGCTTCATCAAGCAGTCCAGCGGCCATATCGTCATCGACAGCGCGCCCGGCCGCGGCACCACGTTTCGACTCTATCTGCCGCGCGGCACGGCGCGGCAGACCAACAAGGCGATCGCCCATGACGCCGACATTGTCGGCGGCACCGAACGTATCCTGGTGGTCGAGGACCAGGCGCAGGTCCGCGCCAGCGTGGTGCTGCAACTGAAGGGCCTGGGCTATGTCGTGGCAGAAGCCGCCGACGGCGCCGCCGGCGTCGCCGCCTGCGAGGCCGCCGCGCCGGAACGTGCGCGGCCCTTCGACCTGCTGCTGACCGACGTCGTCATGCCGGGCGCGCTGACCGGCCGCGACCTTGCCGACGAGGCGCTGCGCCGCTGGCCTTCGGTGAAAGTCGTGTTCATGTCGGGCTACAGCGACAATGTCCTGACCGAGGACGGCGAGCTCGCAGCCGACGTGCTTCTGCTCGGCAAGCCGTTCCGCAAGGCCGAGCTGGCCAGCATCGTCCGCCAGGCGCTCGACACGTCTGCCCGCGCTACTTCTCTCGTTACTTAGAGGGCGGCCCCGCAGACGTGGCGGAAGAGGCGAGCAGCATGATCACGCGGCAAAGTTCGCCCGGCGTCGGCGCGATATCGGCCGCTTCGCGAAATGCCGGCAGAGGCTGGTCGCTGCTCCTGAGGCGGTCGAGATGGGCGTTGAGGCGGCGGGAGAGGGCGGTCAGGGCTTCCTGCTCAGTGGTTCCTATTGCCGAGACCTCCGGCAGGTCGGGTAGTTCGACCGTGTAGTCGCCGCCATGAGGCTGTTTTCTCACGATGGCGCAGCATTTCAGGCTCTCGCCCCTCAGGGTCATGGCGCAGTATCGCGGCGCCGGTGGGCGGCGTCGTTAACCTGGATTAAGCCCGCTCTGCCCGGATCGGGTGCCAAGCATCTTGCGGCGCCATGGGACTAAGGCTGTAGTGGCGGCATGAAATCGATCGCCGCCGCTACAGCCGTCTGCCTCGCCGCGATGGTCTCGATGGGGATCTCGATGGGACTCTCGACGGCCGTCTTCGCCCAGGCCGGCACCGGCGTCTCCGGCGTTTCCGTCGGCCTCGAGCAGGATCCCGATGGCGCTCCGGTGCCGGCCGTCGTCACCGACCGCGACGGCAACGCCACCTTCGCCGGGGTCAAGACCGGCCGCTATGTCGTCGTCTTCGCCGATACCTCGAAGCTGAAGAAGCCGCTGCGGGTCACCATCAGCGGGCCCGATGGCAAGAAGGTCGTCTCGCAGCCCGTGATGATCGGCAAGGCCTCCGTGAAGACCTATGCGCTGCACCCCGACGGGGTGAAGCTCTCCGCCGAGGTGCCCAAGGGAACCGCCACCGGCCGCATCACCGTCAGGGTCGAGAACGCGCGCTGATCGCGCCAACTGCCTGCGCAGCCTGCGGATCGTCACCTTCAACCGCACGCTGATGCCGCGCACTCGCCGTGTCGATGAGCCTCAACCTCTGCGGCCTGCCGATCGGCGCCGCACTGGGCGGCTGGACGCGCCGCACGTGCTGCTGCCGGCTGCGGCGACGGCCTCCGTGCTCGCAGCGATTGCGGCGACGCGGTTGCCGGTGCCGAAGGTTGAACGTTAAGATGGTGAGCGCCATGTCCACCCAACCGATCGACCAGACGGCTTGGCTTGCGCGTATCGGCCACACCGGCCCGCGCACACCGACGTTGCAAACGCTGCAGGCGCTGATCCATGCGCATGCCACCGCCATCGCCTATGAGAGCATCGATGTGCTGCTCGATCGGCCCCCCGCGCTCGACCTCGCAGCCCTTCAGTCGAAAATGATCGCGCGCCGGCGCGGCGGCTATTGCTTCGAACAGAACATGCTCTTCCGGGGCGGCCTGGCATCGCTCGGCTTCAAGGTGACGAGCCTGCAGGCCCGTGTCGTGCGCGGTCTGGCGATCGATGCCGCCCGGCCGATGCTGCATATGGTGCTGCGGGTCGATCTGCCGGAGGGGCGTTCCTGGCCGATGTCGGTTTCGGCAATCTGGCGCCCACCGCGGCACTCAGGCTGACGCCGCTCGTAGAGCAGGAGACGCCGCACGAGGTCATGCGCTTCATGCCTTGGGCGACGAGCTGGTGCTGCAGGCCCGGCTGGGCGAGAGCTGGGAGCATATCTATCGCGTCGTCATGCTGCCGCGCGTCGATGCCGAATACGAAATCTGCAATTGGTTCACCGGCACGCATCCGCAGAGCCCTTACGTCAACAACCTGATCGCGGCGCTGCCCGGTCCGGGCCGGACGCGCCTCACCCTGTTCAATGCCCGCTTCAACGTGCGGCATGCCTCGGGGCGGGTCGAACGGCGGCTGCTGGCAGGCGAGGCCGACTATCGCGATGTCTTGCAGGGCTCGTTCGGCATCGTTCTCTCCGACGTGGAGTTCACGACAGCCCTGTCGCACATGGAACGACGCGCAACGCCGGGCGCTCCTCATCCCTTCTTCGCGTAGCGCCGATGCGCGCCGTCGGGCGCGGACCGGACATGGCCCTCGAGGTACATGAAAGAGAGCAGCGTCTGGCCTGCAGCTTCACCTTGCTCAGCGCGTGCCAGCGCCAGGGGGAATTCCCCGTTGAACTCGGCCGCGGCGCCATCGTCGAGCGGCGCTGCATGAACCGACAAAGCGAAGGTCGACACGGCGGCGAGCGAAAAAGCGACGAGACGGCGTTTGGTGAGCATGGCAGCCCATCGGTGACAGGGACGTAAAGGCTAGTTGCCGTGCCGGAGCCGCAATCGTTCTAACGAACCAGTCTGCCAGAAGTGCCATTGCGTCCGGGCCCGGAAAGCGCCACCTATAGGATCATGATCGCCTTCGACAACACCTACGCCCGGCTGCCCGACCGCTTCTTCGCGCGCCAGGCGGCGACGCCGGTCGCCGCACCCCGCTTGCTGAAGATCAACCGGCCGCTGGCGCTGCAACTCGGTCTCGATCCCGACGCATTGGCCACACCGGAGGGCGTCGAGATGCTGGCGGGCAATCGTGTGCCCGAGGGCTCGCAGCCGATCGCCATGGCCTATGCCGGCCACCAGTTCGGCAATTTCACGCCGCAGCTGGGCGATGGCCGGGCGCTGCTGCTGGGCGAGATCGTCGACACCGCCGGCAGGCGCCGCGACATCCAGCTCAAGGGCTCGGGCCCGACGCCGTTCTCGCGGCGCGGCGACGGCCGGGCGGCGATGGGGCCGGTGCTGCGCGAATATATCGTCAGCGAGGCGATGGCCGCCTTGGGCATCCCGACGACGCGCTCGCTGGCAGCCGTTGCCACGGGCGAGCCGGTGTTCCGCGAGACCGCGATGCCGGGCGCCGTGCTGACGCGCGTCGCATCGAGCCATATCCGCGTCGGCACCTTCCAGTTCTTCGCCGCGCGCGGCGATGTGCAGGCGCTGAAGCTGCTGGCCGATCACGTCATCGACCGCCACTACCCCGAGGCGAAGGCCAGCGATCAGCCGTATCTCGAATTGTTCAAGCAGGTGATGGCGCGCCAGGCCGCCCTGGTCGCGCGCTGGCAGGGTGTCGGCTTCATCCATGGCGTGATGAACACCGACAATGTCTCGGTCGCGGGAGAGACCATCGATTACGGGCCCTGCGCCTTCATGGACGATTTTCATCCGGGCACGGCTTTCAGCTCGATCGATCACGGCAAGCGTTACGCCTATGGCAACCAGCCCGATATCGCCGGCTGGAACATGGCGCGCTTCGGCGAG